>BOCB01000005.1 GCA_026002695.1 Synergistales bacterium | reverse complement strand
CCGGTACTTCACGAACAGCATCTTGAACAGTATGTCGTTCATCAGCGTGTGTTCCAGCAGCTTCATAGACACGACCCTCCACATATATCCGCATATATCATAAATTATTATAACATACAAACACAACAACAAAAAAGAACGGGGGATTTTATAAACTCCCCCGCTCCGCCCCCGCGACAAAACACCCTTTCGCCCCAGCGTGCTTTGCTTATCAATCCAATATACCCGTATTGCCTTATTTTTCAAACCGCACAAATCACGGCATGTCTTGCAAATGCCGCTCCGACGCGATATAATATCCTCGCGGCCCCGATGAACGGGGGCGCTGAGAAGGACGCCCTCATTAACACCTATGGAAATTACACATGGGAGGGGGTGATGCCAAATGTTGATCGTAGTCATCAAAATAAATAGCCGCCTGTTTAACATACAGGCGACTATTATCTTGAAGATCTCATGGCGTAGGCCGTAGATTGGGCGTAATCTCGTCCGATTGAGGGCCCAACCTTAATCGGACATCCCACTCGGGGCCGCATATATTATATAACACCCTCCCCCACATTCGCAAGCGCTATTTTTAACACATGTTATTAAAAATGGCGCTCAATGCCGCTTTGTTTCATAATTTCATTTGCTGTGTGGCGTGATTTTATCTTACCGTCAACGGTTATGTGTCGTTCTGTAATCGGGCTGTACCAAATATCGTGGTCGCCTTTTCCTCTGCGCTCAAAATAACATCCATTTTGAATGAGAATATCACGCACCTGTTTTTCATATTCCGCCATTGCTATAAGCGCACTTCCTCGCGACGCTCAGAACGGAAACACATTGACAGGGTTTCTTGAGTTATTCCGTTCAGCTCCAGTAACTCCGGTACAGCGAAACGGACACGTTCTATCAAAGCGTCAAGGGAACCGGACTCCAATATAAGGCCCGGTATATCGCCGCTCGTAGCAATCCATACGGCGGCCTCACTATCCCAAGACAAGCTAATGATATATTCCGGCATAACCACACGCTCCCCCCCATTACCTTAAAATGATTATAGCATACAAACACAACAACAAAAAAAGAACGGGGGATTTTATAAACTCCCCCGCCCGCGTGACAAAACATCCTTCCGCTCCAGCGCGCTTTGCTTATCAATCCAATATGCCCGTATCACCTTATTTTTCAAACCGCACAAATCACGGCATATCTTGCAAATGCCTCACTAACGCGATATAATATCCGCGCGGCCCCGATGAACGGGGGCGCTGAGAAGGACGCCTCGTTACACCTGTGGACATTACACATGGAGGAGGTGATGCCGATGTTGATTTTGGTTCTTAAAATGAAGAGCCGCCTGTTTAATATACAGGCGGCCTTCATCCTCAAAATCACATGGCTTAGGCCATAGGCGGGATATAACACCTTGCTGAGGTCTGACCACCTCAGCAAGAATTCCCACTCGGGGCCGCCTATATTATATAACACCCTCCCCCGCATTCGCAAGCGCTATTTTTAACACGACACCCCGTAGGGGCGGTATTTTATCGCCTTATTTTTCAAACCGCGCAAATCACTGCATATCTTGCAAATGCCTCACTAACGCGATATAATATCCGCGCGGCCCCGATGAACGGGGGCGCTGGGAAGGACGCCTCGTTACACCTGTGGACATTACACATGGAGGAGGTGATGCCGATGTTGATTTTGGTTCTTAAAATGAAGAACCGCCTGTTTAATATACAGGCGGCCTTCATTCTCAAAATCACATGGCTTAGGCCATAGGCGGGATGTAACACCTTGCTGAGGTCTCACCCACCTCAGCAAGAATTCCCACTCGGGGCCGCCTATATTATATAACACCCTCCCCCGCATTCGCAAGCGCTATTTTTTAACACGGCACCCCGTAGGAGCGGCATTTGCCGCACGTTCTTTGCAGGGCCGTTTCATAAACTCCATTATTACCAGTTTGGCATTTTTTTCGATTAAAAAATATCCGTTTTTTGTGCCTTAACTCCATACGGCCCTGCCGTTCTTTGTGGCGCGGCTTGTGAATACCGCGTTAATACGATATAATACCCCTCGCGGCTCCGGTAACATGGGGCGCGAGAGAGGACGCCTCATCAACACCTGTGGAGTATTTGCGCATGGGAGGAGGTGAAGTCGATGGCTAAGAAGCGGAAGAAAAACCTTCCGGCGCGAATTTGGCGCGTCCGGAAGGCGATCTTAAAACTGCTGAGAGCCATAGTCGGCTTTTGGCTTTAGGTAAGATGTAAGTCCTTACCGAGGAGCCGCCTCGGTAAGGCATCCCACTCGGGACCGCCTATATTATATAACACCCTCCCCCGCATTCGCAAGCGCTATTTTTCAACACGGCACCCCGTAGGGGCGGCATTTTGCCGCCCGTTCTTTTGCCCCGCTCTATCTTTCCGCCGCCCCCGCAACAAAACACCCTTTCACCCCAGCGTGCTTTGCTTATCAATCCAATATGCCTGTATCGCCTTATTTTTCAAACCGCATAAATCGCTACATATCTTGCAAATGCCTCGCTGACGCGATATAATATCCGCGCGGCCCCGATGAACGGGGGCGCTGGGAAGGACGCCCTCATTAACACCTATGGAAATTACACATGGGAGGGGGTGATGCCAAATGTTGATCGTAGTCATCAAAATAAATAGCCGCCTGTTTAACATACAGGCGACTATTATCTTGAAGATCTCATGGCGTAGGCCGTAGATTGGGCGTAATCTCGTCCGATTGAGGCCCACCCTTAATCGGGCATCCCACTCGGGGCCGCCTACATTATATAACACCCTCCCCCGCATTCGCAAGCGCTATTTTTCAACACGGCACCGCAAAAAAGGGCGGGGGAGCGCTCCCCCGCCCTTTTATTTAACCGTTTGAATCCCGTTTAGAACGATACAGTCGTCCTGAAGCGAACGATGTGGTCGTCGTCGGTGCGGTAGCTGTTACCGGTGACATAATGGCCCCAATCGCTGCCGTAGTCGATGTGGTCATACGCGAGCTCGAACTCGATGGCCGGGCTGTAGCGATAGCCTATACCCAACGTCCAGTTGGTCGTGTTGTCGAGCCCGGCCGTGTCGTAGTCCACGTTGCCATAGCGGAGGAACGTGCGCCACTTCTCATTCCACTGCTGGTCGGCGCGGATGAAGAGGACCTTCGACGTGCTGGTGTTATTCGGCCTGTTTGCGGTGAGCTCGGCGCCGGCATACGAGTAAGGAACATCCGAGTATGTCGGATTCGCATTATGCACAAAATTGTTGTCCATATTGCCGTACTCAATCCAAAGGGAGGTGAATTTGAGGGCTTCCTGCTTGACGTCCAGTATAGCCTTCCAAGCCTTCGCTGATTCACCATACACATTCCTATAGCCGTCCCATGGCTGAGAGGCCAAGTTACCGTTGCTCTGGTTGTAGTAGACGCCCTTCAACTCGACATCAGGGGTGAACTTGAAGCCGGCGTAGATGCCCCATATCTTCGTGTCGTAGTCGCTGTTAGACCAGTATTCGTTCCCGTAGCCCTTATACTGCTCCCACGCCGTGTCGTTGTACCACCAGTGACCGATAAGACCGGCGCGGAACTTCTCGTTGAATTGGGCATTCAGCTTCAAGCCGAACTGGAAGGACTCTCTGCTCTCGGCAAACGCCTCCGGGGTAGCGGTCGCAGTATTCAGACTGGGATTCCACGCGTTGTCACGTCCGTTGGTGCGCCCAATAAGGAGCTCCGCGTCAACGATCCCCCAGCTCTTTTTGAAATCAAACGCGTTCAGCGTCCAGTCGGTTACCCAACCGTCTTCCTCACTACCGTGATACAGGCCGAGATCGGATTCCCAGTCGATGTTCTGACGGCCGACGGTGAGGCTAACGTCATAGGGGAGCTTCGTCGTAACGAAGTAACGCTCGAAGAGCATCGCCTTATTGCCTGTGTTGGCTGCATCCCCCCCGGCGCCGAGACGAGCCGTGAAGTTCGTATTCTCGTCGATGCGCGTCCTCAGATAAATACGATACCTGTCGAGGTCGAACTCGTTGCGGCCGGACATCGCGAATTCATCGGAGTACCACGACTTACCGCCAAGATGATCGCCGCCGCCCGACTTCGCGTCGAAGCGGAGTTCGCCGGCGAGGCTCCAGCCGCCGAGGTCCTTCTCGATAACCGCTACGCGGGCGTCGAGTTTATCGAGCTTAACGCCGAGGGCGTCCAGCTCGTCCTTGAACTCGACGATGAGTTTCTTCAGCGTCTCGACGTCGGCCTTGCTCGCCTTCTCGATGTCTATCTTGGCGACGGCGCGGGCCACGACGGAGGCCATTTCGTAGCGGGTGGCAGGCTGCGCGCCCTTGTAGGAGCCGTCCGGATAACCGGAGATAACTCCGCGCGAGGCGAGCTGGGATACCGCGTCATATGCCCAATGGTTCGCGGGCACGTCCATGAACGGATTCGTCGCCGCGAACGCGGGAACCGCGACCGTGACGAACATCACTGCTGCAAGTATTGCCATAAACTTTTTCATTTTATCATGCAACCCCCTTAGGTTGTGTCAGTGTGTGTGTTCGGAAAGCTAACGCCTTCCGTTTGGCGCGGGCTCCCGCCCCGGGGCTGCGGTTCGTTTAGCCGCGAAGTGTCCTCGTTTCCTTGCGGCCGTACACGTACCGCGCTTCCCCTTGAAGCTGTGAACCCACACATCCCTTTCGCGCGTTCCGTATTGGCGTCGGGGGTTTTCCCTCCTTCCTCTGCCGTCGGGATATTTTGAACGAAAGCAATGTGATGTATTATATATACCACGATTCTTAATCGAATGTCAAGGGAATATTTGTATTTCGGGCGTTTTTGCGTTTTCAGATTTTACGTATTGCGGCGTCTTACATTAATGTTAAAATATCTTCGGCGGACTTGGGAGTTCCCCGGGTTTCTCTGTGAAAGGAGGTGAAACGATGTCGGAAGACAATAACCGCCTTCCTGAGAACGAAAGGGAACAAGGCTCACTCGACCAAGTGTTAGCCCTTGTCCCCTTAGGTGAATTTATCCTCCGCTTGATCGAAGTAATAATCGATCTTGTGAGAGGCCAGTAAATTCTCTCCGAGGGCGATTGTATCATCGCCGCGCCCTACCGTCAAGGACGCGGCGGTTTTTCCCGGCAACGTTTTCCCGGTATTTTTTAATTTCAGCCGCCTGAATATTAAATAGGCGGAGGCGGCGTCCGATAATAAACATGAGGAGGCGGATATTGATGGATGAACGTTTCGCGCAGCAGGCTCAGGACACCTACAGGATCAATCAGATACAGATGGCGTCCAAGGAGCAGCTGCTTGTGATTACTTACGACATAGGAATCAGGTCGTGCTCCGCCGCCGAGAGGGCAATGGAGACGAGTGACGTCGAGCAGATAAACACGAACCTGAAGAGGGCTCAGGCTGTCGTCCGCGAACTGATGATCACCCTGAACCTCGAACAGGGCGGCGAGGTCGCCGTCTCGTTGATGAAGCTGTATGACTATATGTACTATCAGCTCGTCGACGCAAACGTAAAAAAGGAAATGGAACCGGTTCAGCGTGTGCGTAAAATGATGGAAGAACTTAAAGCCACTTGGGTCGAGGCCATAACTAAACTGAAAACGGACGCGGCTGACAAGCAGCCTGCCGCGTCTCCGCCGTCGGGAGGGACTAACTTTGCATACTGAGCTTTTTGAAATGGTTAACTCGCTGGTCAATGAGGAATTGGATCTTTACAAGTCCTTGGAGCAGCTCGTCGACATAGAGGAACAGCGCGTCGTCGAGTCCGATACAGACGGCCTGCTCGACGTGCTCCGGCTCAAACAGGGCATCATCTCGCGCCAGGAGACGCTGCTCGAGTCATGGGGAGAAATATCGCAGTCGCTGGGCATCCCAATGGGGAAAGAGAGTTCGCCGTTCCTGAAAGCTCTGTCGGAGCGCATAGGGGAGGCCGGTTACAAACATATAGCCGACGGCATTGAGGACATCCTCCGCATGGGGCAGCGCCTTCTCTCCCGCGAGGAGACAATACGCGGTATGCTCGAAGCCAACATCGTAGAGATGCGCAAGAAACTCGTCCGGCTCGGACGCAACCGCACGGCGGTGAAAGGCTATTCACAGGGGATAGCCAGCGGAATGTAAAAGTGTAAAAGCCCGGAGGAGCGATTTATCGTCAGGAGCCTAAAGGGTAACGATAAAAACCCCGGATTCCGTTCAGGCGATTTAATCAGGTCTTCCCCGCTTGCCGGGATGCGATGACGAAGAAGTTTCCATATATTATATACATGAGCGCGCTCATAATGACGTTCGCGCTCTTTGCGGGAGCGGTACACGCCGCTCCCGCCTCGGTATCCGGCGGCGTCTCGTCCGGCGCGGCTTCTGACGCGACCCCTTACGAGGCAAAATTAGCGCGCGAAGGCGCGGCCTCCGTTGAAAAGTCCATGACCCTCGTCTCGAACCCCGCCGCCCTGGCGCGCGTCGACATGATAGTGAGCCGCCTCGCCCCGTACATGGAGCGCCGCCTGCCCTACAAAGCCAAAATAATCGACCACAAGATGATAAACGCCTTCGCCATAGCGGGAGGACCGCTCTACGTAACGACGGGGATGCTCGGCTTCGTGAGAACCGACCTCGAGCTCGCGGGCGTAATCGCTCACGAGATGGCCCACGCCGACAGAAAGCACGTCATCACGCAGATGGCGCGCAACGATCGCATGACGCTGCTCGCGATCGCCGCGATAATAGCGAGCCGGGGGCACGGCGCGGCGATAATGGCCGCGAACGCCCTGCAAGTTGCCGTCATGGGCGCGTACAGCGTCGATATAGAGAAGAACGCCGACGCCCACGGCATAGACGCCCTCGCGAACGCCGGCTACAACCCCATCGGGATGCTGACCCTCCAGGAGCGCATGAGGGAGGACACCCTGAAGCGCGCCTACGCCGACCCGGGCATATACCGCACGCACCCGGACGCGGAGGAGAGGATAGAAGCCTCCGCGAAATACATGGAGGAACGCGGCCTTCCCCTGAACAGGAAGTATTCGCTCGGCGTACTGCGCCCGGCGGTGAGCGAAACGTCCGGCGACCTGCGCCTCACCATAGACGGCCGTGTCGTTTGGAAGGGTGTTCCCGGCGCAGCCGCGCGCGAGCTGTTCGATAAAACGGCGCGTGTCTTAGACGAGGTCCTGCAAGTGGAAATAGCCCCCTACGACATAAGGGTGGAGGACGAGCGCCAAGGGGAGGCCCTCTTCATCGAAGGACGCCGCGTCGTTTCATCCGGGGAGGTAATTGAGGGCACTGAGCCGGTTGCCGTTCTGCGTGAAAATATACAAGCCGTCCTCTCGGACGTGAGAAAAGAATACCCTCTGGCCGATTTTTACAGGTGACGCGGGGGCGGCCGCCCCCGGTCGCCCGTTTTTCGGGGTTGGCCGCCCTACTAAGCCTGAATTTTACCTCAGATTCACTAATTCGTATTCGCCGCTGCCGAGGCCGATCTTTTCCGCGTGGGCTATCTGCGAGCGCCAGTCCGTGGACGGGTGAATTTCCGTGAAGTGATCGCCGCCCGCAAGCGCCCTCTCGGCGAGAAGGCTGCTCTTGATCGCCGGAGCGGCGTTCACCGCGTCGATACAGGCCTTGTCAATCGCCACGGGGTCGAACGACGCGAACATGCCTATGTCGGGGACGATGGCGGCGTCGTTCTCGGCGTGACAGTCGCAGTACGGGGAGACCTGATTCGCCACCGATATGTGAAAATGGGGGCGCCCGTCGACGACGGCCTTCGCGTACTCGGCCATCTTGCCGTTGAGAATGTCGTTGGACGCCCACTCGCCGTTGCTGATGGCGTGAAAGTTGCATGAGCCTATACAGAAGCCGCAGCCGACGCACTTGTTGTGGTCTATCGAAGCCTTACCGTCCCTGAACACGAACGCCCCCTGCTCGCAGAAGGACTCGCACTTGCGGCAGCCCCGGCAGCGATCGATCTCCACCTCCGGCTTGCCGTCGTTGTGCATGAGCATCTTGCCGGCTCTGCTGCCGGAGCCCA
Organism: Synergistales bacterium; assembly: GCA_026002695.1. Classification (GTDB taxonomy): domain Bacteria; phylum Synergistota; class Synergistia; order Synergistales; family Synergistaceae; genus BOCB01. The sequence continues at coordinate 41,793 of BOCB01000005.1, read as the reverse complement.
TGCCGAGGTTCTTTATCGCGCCGCCGAAGCCCGTAAGCTCGTGCCCCTTGAAGTGACTCAGCGATATGACGACGTCGGCGTCCATGATGGCGCGCCCTATCTTGGCCGTCTTGACATACACGCCGCCGCGCACCGGCGCTTCGACGTCGTCCGTGCCCTTCAGCCCGTCGGCGATGATCACGTGACATCCCGTCGAAAAGGGCGAGTACCCGTTCTCGTAAGCCGCCTCCAAGTGGACGAGCGCGTTGTTGCGCCGCCCCACGTAGAGGGTGTTGCTGTCCGTCAGGAACGGCTTGCCGCCGAGGGCCTTTATCCTGTCCGCCGCGACCTTGGCGAAATTCGGCCTCAGGAAGGCGAGGTTGCCCGGCTCCCCGAAGTGTATTTTTATTGCGACATATTTTTTGTCGAAGTCAATATTCTCGATTCCCGCGCCGTCAATGAGCGCGCCGAATTTCTTCAGAAGGCTCGTCCCGACGCCGCACCTCATGTCAGTGAAAAAAACTTTTGATTTGCCCATTATAAAATCCCTCCCGTTCGATAAACATCAGTACACGCCATCCTACCGAGATTATAGCATTTGCCCGAAAATTAAAAAGCCCCCGGGGTATCCTCAAACCGCAGGTTCAAATTTTCCGCGCAAGCCCGCAACGGGCAAATGTGACGGAACGGGCGGGGTTAACGGAACGGTCGAACGCGGGGAAACGGGCGGCCGGATGCCGCCCGTTTCCCAAATTTTCACCCATCGGGCGCAAGGCTAATTCATCACCCCGAACAGCTCGCTGAACGCGAACAGCCTGAAATGCCTGTACGCGTCCGAAATATCGGAGGCGTACTCCTCAGGCCAGCCCTTTGGGGTACCCTTAGTCTTTATCTCGCCGTACCGCCTGTCGCCGCGAACTAACAGGCTTACTTTAAGCAGTTTCCCCGATGATTGCAGCTCGAACCTCGCGTCGAGGACCCCGGCCTCCATTGGCTGGAGCCCGCTGCCGTCGCAGTGGTCGGCGGAGAACATGGGCTCGCCGGTGAGCGCGCTGTAAGACGCCGCGCACATCGCGGCGCGGAGGTAATAGAGCTCGTCGTTCTCGCGTATCGAGAGCTCGCCTTCGAAATCGTCAGGCTTGTACCATTTGAGGTATATCTTCGTGTCGCGGGGGAGGTCGCCGCTGAGCACGCGCCACATAGGACGAGGGGAGGGGCGCGCCGCGCCGAAGAGCGCCCAATATTTGAGGGCGACGGGCGGGTTGTTTTTGCCGCAGGCCTCCAACATCGGCGGCGATCCGCTCAAATGTATTTCAGCGGTGTCGGCGGACACGGCTGCGCTGCGAGCGGCGCGGATTCCCGACGGGACGGCATACAATACGCGCAGCGTTCCGTTCTTTTTCGCCAGGTACGTGCCCGCCTCGGTGTTTGCGACGGAAACGCGCGCCCTCCAAGCAAACGGCACATACGACTTCACGCGGTTGAAGGCTTCCGGAAAATCGGCGTCGGACGGCAAGCCGTAGCCGCAGTGAGCGAGCAAATTATCCGCTATCGAAAAGACGCGCTCCGCCCTCTCCTGCGCCGCCGCGGCGTCGCCGGAGTAACTTACCGCCTCGATGAGCGCGAGGGAGCAGGACATAACCCCGGCGGCCGCCACAGATATGAAAAGCGACGAGATCAGGAGCTCGGCGAGCGTAAAACCCCGCGCTCCGCCGCGAAAAAACGGCATACAAATCACCCCCGAATAAATTTAACGTATATTTTTGGCGATACGGTTTATATCGGACAAGCGTAGTTTTACGGATTTTTATGGTTGCGCCGGCGGGAAGAATTTAGTAAGCGCTGATTAATCAGCCAAAATGGGATTTAGCCGTTTTTGAGATGTAGAGCCGGTCAGGTTTTTTATCGTTACCCTTTAGGCTTCTAACAATAAATCAGCATTTACTTTGCGGTAACGCGCGCCGTCATTAAGGTTCGGAACAGGCGGCCGGGGCAAACTATCTAAATTCCGATAAAAATAAGTGTACGGGCAGTTGAAAAATCAGAGGCTGCTTGATATACTTGTTGTAATTCGACATTACAGATTCAGTAAATGAGGTGAGATACTTTGGATAAGCGTAGGATTTATTTGGACAACTCGGCGACCACGGCAACGGCGGTTGAAGTTCGTGACGCCATGCTCCCTTATTTCCACGAGGCTATGGGGAACCCGAACAGCCTTCATTCGTGGGGGCGCGAGTCGCGCAAGGCGGTTGACGAGGCAAGGGAGAGCGTCGCGTCGCTCATCGGGGCGTCGGCGGGAGACATAATATTCACGGGGAGCGGCAGCGCGGCGGATAACCTCGCCGTAAAGGGCGCGGCATGGAGCGCGCGCGGCGGGAAGAAGCACGTCATCACGTCGGCGGTCGAGCACCACGCCGTACTTCGCACCGTCCAGTGGTTAGGGAAGAACGGCTTCGACGTTACGATTCTGCCGGTAGACGAGTACGGCGCGGTGAGCCCGGAGGCGCTCGAAGGCGCGATCAGGCCGGATACAATTTTGGCAAGCGTAATGTACGCCAACAACGAGGTCGGGACGATAAACCCGATAGCAAAGCTCGGCGGGATATGCAAAACCAAAGGGATTCTCTTCCACACGGACGCGGTTCAGGCCGCCGGGCACATACCGCTCGACGTCAGGGAGCTGCCCGTAGACATGCTCACGATGTCGGCGCACAAGATGTACGGCCCCAAGGGTATAGGCGCGCTGTATCTGCGCAAGGGCGTGAAGCTGACGCCGGTCCTTCACGGAGGCGGACAGGAATTCGGGCTCGCGTCCGGCACTGAGAACGTGCCAGGCATCGTCGGTTTCGGCGCGGCCGCCCGCCTGGCGGAGAAGCTCTTCGCGGCGGGAGAGGCTGAGCGCCTGACGAAGCTGCGCGAGAAGCTCTTGGACGGCATCGTTGAGCGCATCCCGGATTCTTTCGTAACCGGACACAGGACGGAGCGCCTGCCGTTCCTCGCGAGCGTCTGCGTAAGGCGCATAGAGGGCGAGGGCATGGTTCTCAGGCTCGACTTCGTCGGCGTCGGCGTCTCCAGCGGCAGCGCCTGTACGTCGGGGAGCCTGGATCCGAGCCACGTACTGCTCGCGATGGGGCTTGACCACGCGACGTCGCACGGGTCGGTGCGTCTTTCTCTCGGCAGGGAGACGTCAGAGGACGACATAGACTACGTACTCGGCAAGTTCCCGCCGATAGTCGAGACGCTGCGCAAAATGTCGCCATATAAAGGATAACCATAAAAACCGAACGGTTTGGGAAACGGGCGGCAACGGCCGCCCCTACACGGAGGATAACTTGCGATGTATAACGATAAAGTAGTGGATTACTTCATGAACCCGCGCAATGTGGGATCTATAGACGGCGCTAACGGCGTCGGGGAAGTGGGCAACCCCAAGTGCGGCGACGTGATGAAGGTTTACCTCGACATTGACGGGAACGACGTGATACGCGACGTTAAGTTCGAGACCTTCGGCTGCGCCGCCGCGATAGCGACGAGCTCTATGGCGACGGAATTGGTGAAGGGGCTGACCGTGGACGAGGCTATGAAGCTCACCAACAAGGACGTGGCGAACGAGCTGGGCGGACTGCCGCCTCAGAAGCTGCACTGCTCGCTGCTTGCCGAGGAGGCCCTTCACGCCGCGATAGCGGACTACAAGAACCGCAAGAGCGGAGCGTCTTGCGCCGAGTACTGCAACGCGTGCGTCCCGGACGACGAAGAGGACTCTTATGTCCCGGAGAACTCGCGGGTGTCTGATTAGGGCATGAGCGGCGGCAGGATCATAGCTGTATGCAAGTCCGATAAAAAAGGCACGGCTAAGGCCGACGTCGGCGCGGGCGTCCTCATTGAGGAGTACGGATTGGAGGGAGACGCCCACGGCGGCTTCGCGCACAGGCAGGTGAGCCTGATAGCGTCCGAGGATATAGACGCAATGCGGGCAAAACTGCCGAATCTGAGGCCTGGTAGCTTCGCCGAAAACCTCACGACCGAGGGCTTCGACCTTTCAGGGCTCGTGATAGGCGACAGGCTCGCGGCGGGGGAGTGCGCGCTGGAGGTCAGTCAGATAGGCAAGGAGTGTCACGCGAAGTGCGAGATATTTTATCAGGCCGGCGAGTGCATAATGCCGCAAAAGGGAATATTCTGCCGTGTCATAAAGGGCGGCGCCGTGAAGACGGGCGATGCCATAGGCTACGCCGCAAGCGCGGCGAGCTGACGCTCCGCGCGCTTACCGCTCATAATGATACGTATCGAGAACGTCAGCAAGATATATAAGGTAAAAGAGCGGGGGGGAGACGAGGGCGATTTTTACGCGCTCAAGGACGTCTCCCTCTCCGTCGAGGATGGGTCGATATACGGCGTTATAGGCAGAAGCGGGGCGGGAAAGAGCACGCTCATAAGGTGCGTGAATTTGCTGGAACGCCCCACTTCCGGCAGGGTGTTCATCGACGACACGGATATGACGCTGCTCGACGGACAAGCCCTTCGCGCCGCGCGGCGCAAGATAGGCATGATATTTCAGTCGTTCAACCTGCTGTCGAACAGGACGGCTTACCGCAATATCGCCTTTCCCCTGGAATTGAACAAGCGGAGCAAGAAGGACATAGATGCTCGCGTACGCGAGATAGCGGCGTTAGTCGGCATAGACGACAAGCTCGACCACTATCCGTCGCAGCTGTCGGGCGGACAGAAGCAGAGGGTCGGGATAGCGAGGGCGCTCGCCAACAGCCCGGACGTTTTGCTGTCCGACGAGGCGACGAGCGCCCTCGACCCGCAGACGACGAAATCCGTCCTCGCGCTCCTCAGGGATATAAACAAAAAGCTCGGCCTCACGATAATCCTGATAACCCACGAGATGAACGTCATAAAGGAAATATGCGACTCGGTGGCTGTGATAGAGGCCGGAGAGATAGTCGAGGAGGGCGCCGTGATGAACGTGTTCACGAACCCTCAGAAGAGTATTACGAAGGAGCTCGTCGCAAGCGTCATGAACACGGAGCTGCCCGATTCATTCGCCAATTTGAACTTCACGCAGGAGCGGTCGAGCGAATCCGCCGACGTGCTGCTTCAGCTCTCCTTCTTCGGCGATATAGCGGCAGAACCCGCGATGGAGCGCCTCATACGCGCCTTCGACGTATCGGTGAACATCCTCGTCGCTCATATCGACCACATAAGGAATATGCCCTACGGCACTACGATAATACAAATATCGGGCGACGGCAGGGATGAGGCGCTTGAATCGCTCCTCAATATGCGCCTCAAGGTGGAGGTTATAGGTTATGTCTCAAGATCTTTTAGAATTACTGGCTGACGGACTCCTCGAAACCTTCTATATGGTGGGGGCTTCGTCGGCGATAGCGTTTCTCATCGGTCTGCCGCTCGGCGTGATTCTCTCGATAAGCGCCCCGGCCTCGGTACTGCCCAACAGGCCACTGTACGGCACACTCTCCCTTTTAGTAAACATAGGGCGCTCCGTCCCGTTCATCATACTGATGGTCGCGATCATACCCTTCACAAGGCTGATAGTCGGCACCTCGATAGGCACGAACGCGGCTGTCGTGCCGTTGGCCGTGTCGGCGATCCCGTTCGTCGGGAGGGTTGCGGAGTCCGCGCTGCGCGAGATAGACGGAGGAATAATCGAGGCCGCTCAGTCGATGGGCGCGACGCCTTTTGAGATAATCGTCAAGGTCATGCTCCCGGAGGCGCTGCCGGCGATGATAGCCGGAGCCACCCTGACCGTGATAAACTTGATAGGCTACTCGGCCATGGCCGGCGCGATAGGGGGCGGCGGCCTCGGCGACATAGCCATACGCTACGGCTATCAGCGCTTCATGCCGGCTATAATGCTCATTACGGTTGTGATGCTCGTCCTGATGGTTCAGCTCTTCCAGTTCCTGGGCGACAAGTGGTCGGCCGCGGCAAGGCACGACAGGAACGGATAGTAAACAGAGCGGCCGCGAAAACCGGCTCATTATCCGCGTTCGGCGAAATACCCTCTCCTTAACTATAAAAACTACGGCATGGGCGGCGGAGTTTTTAAGCCGTTGTGATATTATATTGTTTTGTTGTTATAATATGAGCGATCTGCTAAGTATTTTAAGGAGGAGTTTGTATTGGGCGTTTTGAGGCGTTACGGCGCTTATCTTCCGATAACCGGCAAGACACCGGACGTGAATTTGGAGGAGGGCAGCACTCCGCTCGTCCGTCTGGAGAAAATAGGGGCTTCCCTCGGCGTCGAGCTCTTCGCGAAATTAGAGGGGTGCAACCCGTCGGGCTCGTTCAAGGATCGCGGCATGGTGCTCGCCGTGGCGAAGGCGCTCGAGGACGGAGCGAAGGCGATCGTCTGCGCGTCAACAGGCAACACATCGGCGTCGGCCGCCGCCTACGCGGCTCATGTCGGCATTCCCTGCTACGTGCTCCTGCCCTCCGGCAAGGTGGCTCTCGGTAAGTTGGCACAGGCCCTGATATACGGGGCGAAGGTAATATCCATAGACGGCAATTTTGACGAAGCCCTCGATATGGCGCGCAAGGCCGCCGCCGACAAGGGCTTCGCGATGGTCAACTCGGTGAATCCATACCGCCTGACAGCGCAGAAGAGCGGCGCGTGGGAAATATGCGACACGCTCGGGGGGGCCCCCGACCTCCACGCGATACCCGTGGGCAACGCCGGGAACATCAGCGCGTACTGGCACGGCTATAAGGATTACAAGGATTTCGGGAAAATCACGGCGCTGCCCCGGATGCTGGGCTTCCAGGCCGAGGGCGCGGCTCCGCTCGTAACGAATCAGCCCTGTCCGCATCCCGAGACCATAGCCACCGCGATACGGATAGGCAATCCCGTGAGCGCGGAGTTCGCCCGCGCGGCGGTGCGCGAATCGAACGGCGAGTTCAACTCCGTGACGGACGAGGAGATACTCGCCGCGCAGAGGATTCTCGCGAAGGACGGCGGCGTGTTCGCCGAACCCGCGTCCTGCGCTCCGCTCGCCGGGCTGATTAAACTGCGCAAGGCCGACAAACTTCCAAAGGGCGCTTCCGTCGCGATGATACTTACGGGCAACGGCCTCAAGGACCCGGACACCGCGATGTCCCAGGTCGGGCGTCCGATCAACGTCGCGTCATACGCTGAACTTATAGAGGCTTTCTCCTGATGGCCGACGCTATACTTCAGGTGAGGACGCCGGCCACGAGCGCGAACCTCGGCGCGGGCTTCGATACGCTCGGCATGGCTCTCTCCCTCTACAACATATTCACCGTAACGGAAATACTCCCCGAGGGCGAGTTCCGCGCCGCCGTCATCGGCGAGGGCGCGCGCGAGCTCACCGACGCAAAGGACAACATGGTGATAAGGAGCTATATCGAGGCGTGCGATACATGGAACATCAAGGGAGCCGGCTTCGAGCTGCTCTCCAATAACGTAATCCCGCTGTGCCGGGGGTTGGGCAGCTCCGCGAGCGCGGCTGTCGCCGGAGTGCTCATAGCGAACGGCTTGAACAGAGTGAACGCGTCGGACGACGAAATGCTGCGCGTGATAACGAGGATAGAGAAGCACCCCGACAACGTCGCTCCCTGCTACCTCGGCGGCATGACGGTCTCTTGCTTAGACGGCGAAAGCCTGCGCTACGTCCGCCTCCCTTCGCTGCCCCCCGATATGTACGTGGTTGTGGCTGTTCCGAACGTGGAGGTGCGCACGAGCATGGCGCGTGAGGCGCTGCCGGATACGGTGGACTTCAAGGACGCGGTGTTCAACCTCGGACGCTCCGCCCTGATGGCCGCGGCATGGGCGACAGGCCGCTGGGAACTGCTCTCGTGGGGAATGGACGACAGGATTCATCAGCAGTACAGGGCAAAGCTCTTCCCGGGCGGAGACGTTATAATGGACAGGGTCAGGGACATACCGGGCTGCCTCGGAGCGGCTATAAGCGGCTCGGGGCCGAGCGTGCTGGCTCTCGTAAAGGGACGCCCGCGCAAAGTCGCGGAGACCATGTGCCGCACGTTCACGGAGTACGGCGTCGAGTCGCTCTTCTTCGTACTTCAGGGCAACGCCGACGGGGCGAAGGTTACTTACCCCGGGCAATTCTTGAAAAAAAGCGGGTGAGCACCTTGAGCGATCCAAGTGAACTGAACGAAAACAACGAGCCCCGCGACAAGGTTGCCGTACTCAAATTCGGCGGCAGCTCCGTCGCTGACGCGGAGAGAATGAAGGAAGTCGCCCTCATAATACAAGGATATATCAAACGGGGCTACATGATCGCCGTCATAGTTTCCGCGATGGGCAATACGACCAACAATTTGCTCGCGCTGGCGCAGAACGTGTCGGAGGACTTTGACGGGCGCGAGATAGATCAGCTCCTCGCCACGGGGGAACAGCAGAGCATCGCGCTGCTCGCGCTGACTCTGAAAAACGACGGCATAGCCGCGCAGTCCTTCACGGCTTCGCAGGCCGGCTTTTACGCGCAGGGCTTCCCGACGGAGGGGCGCATATACAGGGTCAATCCCGCGGCGGTCATATCGGCGTTAGAGAGCGGCAAAGTAGCGGTGGTGGCCGGATTTCAGGCCGTAACGGACGAGGGCGACGTGATAACGCTTGGGCGCGGCGGCTCCGATTTGTCGGCCGTGGCTCTCGCGGCCGCGATAGGCGGCGAGTGCCATATATTGAAGGACGTCGCCGGCGTGATGACTGCCGATCCGAGGGTCGTGAAGAAACCGAAAAAATTGGACTACTTCACATACAAGGAGTGCATGGAGCTCTCCGCCCTCGGCGCTAAAATGCTGCAAGCCCGCAGCGTCGAGGTGGCCGCGCGGTACGAGGTGCCGCTTTACGTCGCGTCGAGCTTCGTCGATGAGGAGGGAACGTGGATAGTGAAGAGCAATCCTGTTAGCGAGGGAATGGCGATAAAGGGCGTCGTGAGCGACGTCAAGGTAGCCAAGGTCGTCATGATGGGCGTTCCCGACGTGCCGGGCGTGGCCGCGAGGTTTTTCTCCCGCCTCGCCGAAAACGGCATAGGCGCAGAGATGATAATACAGAATAACATGCGCGGGGGGCTGAACGACATAGGCTTCCTCGTCAAAAAGGAATTTTTGGACGGCACAATAGACGTCTGCCGCGATTTCAGCGGCGAGGTCGGCGCTCAGGGCGTGTCGTTCAACACGGAGATAGCGCGCGTGTCCATAGTGGGAGCCGGTATAGCCAACCACCCCGGCATTCCGTCGCGCATGTTCACGACGCTCGCCAAAGAGGGGATAAACATCGACATGATAGCCTCCACAGCGCTTGCGGTAACGTGCGTCGTATCGTCCGAGCGCGCCGAGGACGCGGTTCGAGCGCTTCACGAACACTTCATAGAGGAAGGGGCTGTTTAAGAAATGTCCGATATTGTGAAAAAAGCGAAGAAAGTGGCGGTTCTCGGGGCGACCGGCTTAGTCGGCCGCGAGATGCTGAAGGTTTTGGAGCAGAGGGACTTTCCTGTGTCGGAAATAGTGCCTCTCGCGTCGGAGCACTCCGCCGGGCAGACCATTGATTTCAAGGGCAGCCGATATACGGTGAGCGCGGTCGGCCCGGACTCGTTTAACGGCGCGGACATCGCCCTCTTCTCAGCTGGAGCGTCGCCGTCGAAGCGCTGGGCTCCTGTGGCCGCCGAAGCGGGAGCCATCGTCGTCGACAACAGCTCCGCGTGGAGGATGGATTCGTCCGTTCCGCTCATCGTGCCCGAGGTAAACCCGGAGGACATAAAGGAAGCGGACAAGAAGGGCATAATAGCCAACCCGAACTGCTCGACGATACAGGCGGTAGTCGCTCTCTACCCGCTGCACAAGGCGGCCGGCCTCAACTACGTCTCCTACACGACTTTTCAGTCGGTCTCCGGAACAGGCCAGGAGGCGCTGGAGGTGCTCGACACGGGCAGCCGCGAGATATTGGAGGGAAATGAGCCGTCCTCGTCCCTCGTTTATCCGCACCCCATAGCGTTCGATCTCCTGCCTCACATAGGGGCTTTCGACATAGACGGCGTATCCGAGGAAGAGTGGAAGATGGTGCGCGAGTCGAGAAAGATAATGCACATCGACGACCTGCCGGTGAGCTGCACGACCGTGCGCGTCCCGATCTTCCGCAGCCACGGCGAGGCTATAGTGGCGAGGTTCGACAAGCCGTTGTCGCCCGACGAGGCTCGCGAGATACTCAAGGACGCTCCCGGCGTGAACTTACAGGACAACCCGGGCGGCTCCGTTTATCCGCGCCCGAGGTTCGCCGCCGGAAAGGACGCCGTTTATGTCGGGCGCATACGCAAGGACACCGGCCTCGAAGGGGCGCTCGCCCTTTGGGTGGTCGCCGACAACCTGAGAAAGGGCGCCGCGCTGAACGCGGTGCAGATAGCCGAACTGCTTTAGGCTCCTAACGATACATCGGCCTTTATAAAGGGCGCCGCGCTGAACGCGGCGCGGATAGCGGAGCCGCCGCAAGAAAAGATTATCGTAATATACGCGCTTTCTTTCCAAATCCGAGGAAGGGGTAATTTAATTGACAAATGAGCGCAATCGCAAATTAGGAATGCTGACGCACATATCGAGCCTGCCGGGCAAGTATGGGGTGGGCGATATGGGGGACTCGGCGAACGAGTTCATCGATTTTCTCTCCGACGCGGGCTGTCTCGTCTGGCAGTTTCTGCCTACGGGGCCGACCTCTTCGGTCATGGGGCACTCGCCTTACAGCTCGCCGTCGGCCTTTGCCGGCAACATCTCCCTTATATCGCCGGATCTCCTGGTCGATTGGGGGCTGCTCAGCAAGTCCGAAACGAAGAGCATGGAGGAACCCCCGTCGAAGCAAGTGGACTTTGACAAGATATACCGCAAAAAACTGAAGATGCTCTACGGCGCTTATGTTACCTTCCGGCGCGACGACGCTTACAAAACCCGCTTCAAGGAGTTGTCAGACGAGTTCTGGAACTTCTGCGTCAGAGAGGCGTACTGGCTGGAGGATTACTCGCTCTACTGCGTACTCCGGGATTTATCCGGCGACCTTCCGTGGTATAAGTGGCAGATCGAGTACCGCACTCGCGACTGGAGCGTGCTCGACAGCCTCAAATCCGAACCCGACGTCGCCCATAAGCTCGACTTCTGCCGATTTTCTCAATTCATATTCTTCCGGCAGTTCGAGATCATGAGCCAACTCTGCCACGACAAGGGCATAACGCTCGTGAGCGACATGCCGCTGTACGTCGCGCACGACAGCGCGGAGGTATGGGGACGGCAGGATCTGTTCAAGCTGGACGAAGATGGGATGCCTGCGTGCGTCGCCGGAGTTCCGCCGGATTATTTCAGCGAGACCGGCCAGCGCTGGGGCAACCCGATATATAAATGGGACAAGATGAGGGACAACGGATACTACTGGTGGCTCGGCAGGTTCCGTCACGCGCTGCTCAACGTGGACATGATGAGAATAGATCACTTCCGCGGATTGGTGGGTTACTGGGAGATACCGGCCGACGAGGATACGGCTGTGAACGGCAAGTGGGAGCGCGGGCCGGGGCGCGACCTGTTCCACGCGATAAAGTTCTGCTTCGCCGACGATAACGGGAAAATGCCGTTCATAGCGGAGGATCTCGGCGTGATTACCGAAGATGTGACGAACGTCATGAAGGAGTTCGGCCTGCCCGGCATGAAGGTGCTGCACTTCGCGTTCAGCGAAGGGATGCCCTCCAATCCGTACATACCTCACCACCACATAGAGAACTGCGTCGTCTACGCCGGAACCCACGACAACAACACGACAGCCGGCTGGTGGAAGGACAGCGCGGCGAGCGAGGAGAAGGAGAATTTCCTGCGCTACACCGGCTCGAAGAAGACGGACGCGAACAAAGTCAGAGAGCAAATGCTGAACATGGTCATCTCAAGCGTGGCCGACCTCGCCGTGATAACGCCGCAGGACGTACTCGGCCTCGGCAGCGAGGCTCGCGTGAACACCCCGTCCACCACGGAGGGGAACTGGGCGTGGCGCTTAGAGAGCCTTGACGGTCTCAAAGCGCAGGCGGAGTCCATCAGGGAGATGGCGATCGTCTATGACAGGCTGAACGAACCGGAAGAAGAAAAGGAAGGCGGTGTCTGTGATGCAGTTTAGCAGAATGTTAAGTTGTATAGACGCGCACACGGCGGGCGAGCCCGTCCGCGTCGTCACGTCGGGCTTCCCTCCTGTTTTCGGAAAGACCATGATCGACAGGCGCTCTTACGTGCTGGAGAACCTCGACCACATCCGCAAGCTCGTCATGCGCGAACCGCGCGGCCATGAGGCGATGTACGGCGCGATACTGACGCCCCCCGCCACCGACGACGGGGACATCGGAGTGCTCTTCATCGAGAACGGCGGCATGGGGACGATGTGCGGACACGGCACGATAGGCGTTTCCAAGGTTGTCATCGACACGGGCATACTGCCCTCGAAGGAAGGGATCAACGTCCTGAAATTAGACGTTCCCGCCGGACGCGTCGTCTCGCACGTCAGAGTCGAGGGCGGCAAGGTGACGGAGATATACTTCCACAACGTGCCTGCTTTCATGTACAAATCCGACGTGAAGCTTTCCGTAAAGGGCATTGGCGAGGTGTCGGCGGACGTCTGCTTCGGCGGCGCGTTTTACCTCTTCGTGAACGCGTCCGACGCGGGGATCGAGATAAAGCCGGAGAACGCGGGGGAGATCACGGAGAAGGCAATGGCGATCCGCGAGACGTTCAGCGCGAACGTGAAGGTGTCTCACCCCGAGAGGGACATAACGTGGGTCTACGGCACGGTGTTCGTAACGCCGCCGGAGGTTCGCGGAGAGCGGATCACAACGCGCAACGTATGCGTGTTCGGCGAGGCGGAGGTTGACCGTTCGCCGTGCGGAACGGGCACGTCCGCGCGCATGGCGCAGTTCTACGCGAAGGGCATATTGAAGCCCGGCATGGTTCTCGAAAATCACAGCATAATCGACACTGTCTTCGAGGGCAGGATCGAGGAGGAGACCAAGGTGGCCGACTACAAGGCGTTTATTCCGAGAATATCGGGCATGGCCTACATATCCGGCTTCAATAACTTGGTGCTGGAACCGGACGATCCGATGCCGGAGGGCTTCAGGCTGTAAAGGGAAGGATGACGCCTTGCAGGTATCGCTGTATCGCAAGTACCGCCCAAACAAATTTTCGGAGATAGCGGGGCAGGGCGCGGCGGTCGAACTGCTGCGCTCGTCCTTCCTCGCGTCGCGGCTCAGCCAGGCGTACCTCTTCTCGGGGCCAAGGGGGTGCGGCAAGACCACGGCAGCCCGCATACTCGCGAAGTTAGTGAACTGCGAGAACCCGGCGGACGGCGAACCGTGCTGCGAGTGCGCGTCGTGCAGGGCGATCGCGGCGGGCGAGCACCTCGACGTGATGGAGATAGACGCCGCCTCGAACAACGGCGTCGATAACATACGCGAGCTCAACTCGCACGTCGGCCTCGTCTCGATGTCGAGCCGCAGCAAGGTCTACATATTGGACGAGGTTCACATGCTGTCAGCCGGCGCGTTCAACGCCCTCCTCAAGACAATCGAGGAGCCGCCGCAAGGCGTCCTGTTCATATTCGCGACGACGGAGCCGCACAAGGTTCCCGTTACGATACGCTCCCGCTGCCAGCACATACCCTTCCACAAGATACAGCCCGACGACATAGCGGCGCGCCTGCGTCAAGTAGCCGGCTTCGAGGGTTTCGAGGCGGACGGCGACGCGATATGGGAGATAGCCCGCAGCGCGGACGGCGCGCTCCGCGACGCGCTCTCGCTCGCCGAGCAGGCGGTCGCTCTCGGCGGCGGCGCCCTCTCTTCGGAGTCCGTGCGCAGCCTCTTCGGAGGCGGAAGCAGGAGAGAGGCCGAACAGTTCGTCTCGCTGCTGCGCGCGAACACGGCCGGGGCGTCGGCGGAGCTGAAAAAATTACTCAGCCTCGGAGTTTCGCAGGAGCGCTTCCTCGACGCGCTCTTCCCTCTTCTGCGCGACATGTGGGCGTACAGCCTCTGGGCCGACGCGTCGTTTGGCGGTATGCCCCTCTCCGAGGGCGAGAAGGATTTCCTTAAAAAAGAAACCCCTTCATGGAGCGGTGCCGCGCTGCGCGGCATGGTCGGTTCCTGCGCGGCGCTCTACCCGCGCGCGAGATGGGGCGCAAGCACCGACGTCTTCGCCGGCCTGCTGCTCTTCTCGCTGATGGAAGCGTCAAACGGTACGGCGAAAACCACCATACAGGAGACCGCGCCGTTCGGCAGGGGCGACCGCCCCCGGTCGCCCGCTCTTGACCAATCGCCCGTTTCCGGCGGGGAACTGCCCGCGCCTACCCTCCCCGACCGTCCCTTGCCGCCCGCTCCCGACATTGACAGCGCGTCAGCGCAATCCATAGCCGCGAAATTCCGCGAGTTATGGGAGAGCGACATCTCCATCTGCGCAATAATGACAGACGCTTCGATATACATCAACGACGGCGTGATTACCATAGACAGCTCAAATTCCACAAAGCACTCCGCGGCCGCTCTGGAGTCGCCGCGAACCCGCGTTGCCATCGAGCGAACGTTCGGAGCGACGAAGCCCTCTCCTGCCGTTACAAAAAACCTCCCTCCGGCGCCGGCAGCGATGCCGGTCACAGACGGCGAGCCCTCACGGGGAAAGCCGGCGAACCCGTCCGGAGTATCGATAGAAATGCTGTCCTTGCAATTAGGCGCTGAAATTCTTATGTCAAAACCAATAAACGCGGACATACCCGAGGCTGATGAACCCGATACGGAGGAATAATTAAGGGCGGTCGTCCCTGCTACTCCGCTGTGTCCATGCAAAGCGCGGCGATTAGGCGGCCAAGCTTACTCATTTTTTACGGCATTTTGCGGCAAGAGAGAACAGAACGCCGTCAGTTCAAGCAGAATACGCCGCCGAACAGGACGCTCAAAATACAGTGTGCCGTGGGCATCACAGATTATCAGTTGCATTTCAGCTTATATTTGCGCATACAGCAGCGCGACAAACGCCGCCGCGAATACGCCGCAGATTATCAGCAGCGGTTTGTCGTTCATCAGCATGTTCATAGGATCGCCGTCCGTATCACGTTCAAGCAGCAGATTGTACCGCATAAAAATCACCAGAACGAATGGCACTGTGAAAATGATGTTGTTGCTGTTGCTCTGCGTAACCGTCACGCTGTCGATACTCCAAAGCGAATAGAACACAACCGCAATCGCCTCGCAAATATACATCGTCTTGTCGAGAAACGCATCCGAATACAGCGCAAGTACCTTTCGCGTTCTACAGCCGCCGTCTTGTATGCGCATCTCGCCGCGCCGCTTGCCGAGTGCCATAAACAACGCGCCGACCGTTAGCGTCAGGAACAGCCACTTTGAAATTTCAATCCCCGTTATCGCCGAGCAAAAATATACTCGCAGCGCGTAACCGGACGCGAGAACAAAAACGTCTGCGATAGCAACGTGCTTCAGCCGCGCGCTGTAAGCAATGTTCAAACCGAAGTACAACGCAAGTACCGCCCACGCCGCAATGTTGCCGTCAAACGTGAGCGCTCCCGCAGCAATTATCACACCAAGCAGCACCGCGACAAGCCCTTTGGCCGAGTTCGCGGTAACAGCTCCGCTTGCGACGGGGCGCTTACACTTTACCGGGTGGCAGCGGTCGCTGTCCGCGTCCATAATGTCGTTGCACACATACACCACGGACGACAGCAGGCAGAACACAGCCGCTCCGGCGCAAACCCTTGCGAACAACGACAAATCGAAAAGACTGCGCGATGTCACAAGCGGCAGGAACACGAGTAAATTTTTGACCCAGTGTTGAGGGCGCAGGAGTTGTAAATACTGTTTCATCCCATCATCTACCGTGAGCACTGCAACTGGTCAAATGTATCAAAAGCGACGCTATCGACAACCGTTTTTTCTTTTTTGCTGTAAATAACAATGTTAAGACCACGGCTGTTTTTAGAATAATTTCTACCGTTTATTTTGATATCTGAAACATTGCCAACCAAGTATCCCGCGCTTACAACTTCAACAGAGACATCGCCGAATACTTCCGCGTACTTAATTACCGCGTTTTGCAAATCTTCGAACACAACACTTCCGGAATCAATCACCGCTATATAGCTTTGGCGGTATTTCCCGCGCAAATCCTGCCGCAAACCTATAACGGACAATTCATGAGCAATCTCATCATTGATATTGCGAGACGCTTCATCACGGACAGAAATTATCACGAGATAATCAGGATTATTAAGTTTGGACAGATAATCGGTAATTTCATCTTTTTTCATGGTAACCGTCATTTTTGGATTAATATTAAGATATGCCCAATCACCTCTATGACTCGCCATGATATTCCGCACTTGTTCCTCGAAACGGCTTGTGTCATTTTTTTCAACTGACAAATTAAAATCAAAAAACATCATAGGATCATTGCATTTTGGCGGAAATAGAATTTTCCTGGCAAACCCATCATCGGAAAAATAAATGAATGGAAGCGTCGCGTTATAATCGTAGCCTCCGTCAATATGCCTAAGCCTGTTGATAAATGTAAATGGATATGGATTATAAAAAGCAGGAGCGTTGTCCATAAAGAATTTTGCGACAGGCGTAAAATGGACATAGTCTCCGCCGTTGTAATCCATAACTGCTTTTGTCGAAGCAAAGGTGACGCCTGCTGAAATTATCAACAGTACAGCTATGACATTTGATGTTTTGATTTTTTTAAATAACTTGTCATACTGAGAAACAACCGTTATAACCAAAAATGGCGTGATCCATGAATTATAACGCGCCATAGCGGTAATACCGCAATTAATATGACCCACGACGGAGTACGATAGCACAACCGCAAAAAAACCAAGCGCCAGCATAATAGCCTGTCGTTCTTTTTTATATATTCCGGCTATTACAATGGTGAAAAATAATATCAGAAGCATTGGAAAATATGGCAAAAGACCAAAATTTAGATCGAATAAATAAGCAACAAACCTCCGCAATAAAAAAACGTCAAACTGAGCCGCATCTAATTGCGGTGTCACTTTGTGATAATGGTACAAATTCCATAACGGCGTAATCAAGGCCGGGATAAAACATATCGCGAGTCCAAGCGTCTTTTTCCAGTTCTGCCGGATTACGGTAAGGAAAGTTTCTTTTCCCTTCTGCTTGTACTCAGATATAAAATAATCCGCAATCATAATAAGGCCAAACGCACCAATCACTATGTTCAAAGTCGCGGCGATTGACGCAAAAAGCGCGGCTAAATAACGATTTCCATTCGTATAAAAAACCAATGAAATAATCATCAATGAACATATAAAAAATTCCGCCGATGCCCAGGAAATATAGACAAACGTAGGGGAGCAGACTAATAATAAGATTGTCAAAAATATTTTTTTCCTTGTCTGATTGAAATAAAAATACACCACTAATAGAGCAAGGGCATAATATAGAACATTGCTTATGTGAAACACATAAGTCTGAGGCAGATTGAAAAACTTAGTCACTGTTTTAACGGGCAATACACTGATTGAGTACGTGCCCATATACCAGGGATATTGCTTTCCGTAAACATCTTTGACATAACTTCCGGCCTCAAATGTTTCTCTTACGCGCTCAAGTCCTCCGGGAAATTCTTTTTCCAATTGATCGATGTCGCCAGACCGTATGTCAAGCGAAGCATGTTCTTGAATTGAAACCGACGCAATCATATAATCATCACTCTCGCCGGTGTAATTGGCTCTGGAAAACGCATACACCAAGCCCGATATGAGAAAAGATATCATGATGATTTGAGATAATCTATTCCAAAATTTGTCGTTTCCAATGCCGCTTTTATATTGTGTGAGTGTTTTCATTTGCTCCTCCTTGCTATCAGCACGAAATGCGGATACCAAATTTTGGGCAGATAGCGGTACTCGACCGCGAACCCAACGGATTCGAGCAACGCGGCAACTCGTTTCGGATCAATGTCACGTATGCGTTCGCCGTTGATGTAACGATCGTGCATACGGTTCATAAAATTGCCGAAGCGATGCGTACAATCGATATCCTTAACTATAATTGTCTCCGACTTCGCCGCCATTTGAGTGAGTATGCCGCGCTCATTTTCGGCGGAGATGTGATGAAGCACATCACAGCACCACGCGAGCGCGAAGTCGGTTTCTGTGAGCGTTGCCGCTATGTCTGCGAGGTATATCACGTTAGGCGTCTTCGGCAGCTTCGCCTCGTTTTCGGCGTAGAACGTGTCAACCGCGTAGATAGTGGATTCCGGATAGAGGAAAGTGAGTTTTTTAGTCCAGAACAAAGTTCCCGCACCGAAGTCCAGTATGTTCTGTTCTGTTCTGTTCTGTTCTGTTGCGGTCCGAATTATGTCAATAAGTTCGGACACGGGCAAAATCACCCCCCTGCACCAATCGCGCAGCGCCATCAGCTTTACGCCGAATGCCATAGTTTAGCTCCCCCTAGCGGACAGGCACAAAGGCTTGTTCCGCGCACTGACGCGACGGCTATGATTAAAGCTGATGAGGTTTTGCGAAAAGGGTATATAGGGTATCTAAGGGAATTAGAAGAATCTATTAAAGGTGATACATTTATCAGACAGACAGACAGACAGGCAGACAGACAGACAGACAGACAGACAGACAAGGATAGCGAGTATTATTGTTTTGTCAAGCGATTTTTGCAAATTTGTGTAATTTTTTTGCAAATTCGACGCCGCTCGCAGCATTTCGCTCTCCCCCATCCACGCGGTATAAACACGCATCTTTATGTTAACAGCCGATAGTATTACATCATTTGCTTAGTTTGTCAATTTGTATAATTTGGATTCCGATTCCATCAAACAGAAGTACCGAACGGTACGCTCGGGGGACGCGAGGGGGCTGCCGTTCAGCGAATGGCGGCCACCCCCCTCCTCCTTTCTTTCGAGAAAAATCCTACGTTTCGATTTTACCCGGCGCCGCCCCTATGTCAAGCTCCCCAACCCGCACCCTCCGAAACGCTCAAATTTCAAAAAGAACCCATAGAGAACCCATTACATAAACCCCACTAAAAAACCCCTCAGAAAATACCTCTGAGGGGTTGCTATTTCTGGCGGGCTCGTCCGGATTCGAACCGGAGACCTACGGCTTAGGAGGCCGTCGCTCTATCCTGCTGAGCTACGAGTCCGGTATAGTGTTACACAGAACGCGGCTATTATACCGACCCGCTCACGGATCGTCAATAATAGTTTCGCCGTATTGCTGCCGATTTATGGCTGCTCGGATTGTACGTCCTTCAGGTAGTCGCCTATCGAGACGGACATTTCCTCTGAGGGCATCTGAGGAGCGCCTTTCGGGCCGCCCCTGCGCTCACCGTCGTCGCGGTTTCTGCGCTCGCGGGGCGCGCCGCCATCCTCGCGTTTGCGCGGTTCTCTCTCCGGTTTGTCTTCGCCGGGCTGGAGAACTTTGATGCTGAGGCGTATCCTGCGCGCGGCCGGGTCTACCTCCAATATGCGAGCCCGCACTTCCTGGCCGGGCTGGAGCACGTCGCCGGGCTTTTCGACGCGCTGACGGCTCAACTGGGATATGTGTATCAATCCCTCGACGCCCGGCTCTATCTCCACGAACGCGCCGAAGTCGGCAAGCCGTATTACCTTGACGTCAACATCAGTGTCCTTGGCGAAACGCGAGGTTATTTCGCGCCACGGATCGTTGAGCTGCTTGTAGCCGAGGCTGATGCGCTTGCGGTCCAAATCGACTTCGAGCACGATGACGCTTATCTTCTGGCCCTTCTTGATTACCTCTTTGGGGTGCTTTATGCGGCTCCAGCTCAGGTCGCCGATGTGAATGAGCCCCTCGACGCCCGGCTCTATCTCCACGAACGCGCCGAACTCCGTCAGGTTCGTGACGATGCCCTCCGCCTCCATGTCCTTATGCCAGCGCTCTCCCACCGTGTCCCACGGATCGGGCTGACCCTGGCGTATCGAGAGGGATATTCTGTTCTTCTCTCTATCTATGCCGATCACCTTGACGCTGATTTTGTCGCCCTTGGAGACGATGTCCTTGGCCTTGGCGTTGTGCTGCCACGAGAGCTCGGTTATGTGAACCAAGCCCTCTATAACTCCGAGGTTGACGAACACGCCGAAGCTCGTTATGCTGCTGACCTCGCCGTCCACGACATCACCCTCGTGGACGCTGTCGTAGAACTTCTCGCGCTCGACGTTCATCTCCTCTTCGGCTATGGAGCGGCGTGACAGGACGAAACGGTGCTTGTGCCGGTCCTTCTCGATCACTTTCACCTGGAAAGTCTGATCGATCAGGCGTCCGGGATTGACACCCCGCCCCTCTTCCGCGAGATGGGATATGGGTATGAAGCCCTCTATTCCGAAACAGTCGGCAATAAGGCCGCCCTTGATCTTGCGCAGGCCCCTTACCTCTATGATCTCGCTGTTCTTGAGCTCCTCCTCTAACTTCTTCCATCTCTCGTCGAACTCACAGCGCCACCTGCTCAACGTCAGCTGGGCCTCCTCGCCCTGGCTGATGTTCGTTACCTGAACGCGAACTTTGTCGCCGACAACCGGTTCGCTCGCCGATTCAACGAGCGCGTGATGCGTCCATTCTTTCTTGGGCAAGACGCCCTCGCACTTGTAGCCTACGTCAACAAGCCAGCCGTCGTCGCGGGCACTCACAATCGTACCCTCGACTATCTTGCCGCGATGAATGTCCTCGAAGCCACCTACCTGCTCCAAAAGACTATCCATCGTCTCTTCATTCGCGTCCTGCGTTGTCAGTTCATCATTGCGGATTTCATCCACCATCGTCACAGCCTCCTCCAACCTCTACAGCGTCTGTAATAATTGTGTCAATTCATTGATGAGCCAGTCGGGAGTGCTTCCGCCCGCCGCGACTCCTATTGCGTTCTTTCCCCGCATCCACCCCCTGTCGAGTTCGCCTGAATGTTCTATCCACAACACAGACACGCCCTCAGACTCAGCTATCTCGACGAGTTTGCGGGTGTTTGCGCTGTTCCTGCCCCCTATAACGACGACTCCGTCCACATCGGCGGCAAGTTTTCTTATTGATTCCTGCCGTTCTATTGTAGCACGGCAAATTGTATTATATACCTTAATCTCTCCCGTGACAAAGACCAATTTAGCGAGAGCCTCGGCGAGCGACGATTCCTTCTGCGTTGTCTGGCTCAGCACGCCGACGCGGGGATAACGCGCGCGCTCGTCTATATCGTCCGCGCCGGATATTACGATGGATTTGCCGTCGATGTGTCCGAGTATCCCGCGCACCTCCGGGTGGTTCGAGTCGCCCAATATCATCACAAGATAACCCTCGCCCGCGAGAGCTTCAGCCCGTTCATGAGCCGTGCGCACGAACGGGCACGTTCCGTCGATTACCACACGGGCGCGGCATTCTATCTCGCGCATCTCAACGCGGGAAAGCCCGTGCGCTCTCACGAACGCAACGCTCCCTCCGGGGACTTCTGACGCGCTCTGCACGAGCTTCAAGCCCTGTCCCGCGAGGCGGGCGACCTCCTGAGGGTTGTGTATCGGACTGCCGAGCGCGTAGACCGTGCCGTACTCCTTCAGCGCCGCCTCCAAGCGCTCAATGGCGCGTCTCACACCGAAACAGAGGCCTGTCGGACTCGCCACAATGAAGTTCATTATTTAACCGCCAATGTCATAATCAATTTTATTATCATGAGCCTAAAGGGTAACGATAAAAAACTATACACTGTTTGCCCCACCCGTTATTATCCCGATCATGCCGTTTACGGCGTCCTCAAGTGAAATCACTGACATATCATACCATATAGCCGGCGAAAAATGCTTGAACCACGTCATCTGTCGTTTGGAGAACGCTTTCGTAGCTCGTATATCGCCGAGCAATGCCTCGTCGAGGGTAATTTTCCCGTGAATATACTCCGCGAGCTCCCTGTAGCCAAAGCCCTGAAGCGCCGGCAGTTCCGGCCCGTAACCGTTGTCCAGCAACCATTTTACCTCGTCGGCGTATCCGGCGGCAAACTGTCCAGCCGCGCGCGCGGATATTTTTTCATATAATCTCTCCCTCGGCGAGGTGAATCCGAAATAAAAAACCTTCAGCGACGCGCCGATTTTATCATTGCGCGCGTAAATCTCGGACGCGGGGCGGCCGGTTAAAATATAAATCTCAAGGGCGCGAGAAATCCTCAGCTTGTCGTTCGGATGAATGCGCTCCGCGCTCGCCGCGTCGGCCTCGCGCAGTTTGCGCCGCAGGTTCGCGATGTCCTCGGCGTATAATTTTTTCCGCGTCTCCTCGTCGCTCGGTATGCCATCGGAAAGGACGCAGCCTGAGAGCGCCTTATAATACATCGGCGTGCCGCCCGCGAGTATCGGAATTTTACCGCGCGCCCTTATTCTTTTCACAGCGCCCTCTGTCAAGCGAACGAAGTCGGCCGCAGTGAACACCTCGTCGGGATCGGCAATGTCTATGAGATGATGAGGGACAATCTTTCGGTCGGCTGCGGATATTTTATCCGTGCCGATGTCGAGATAACGATAAACCTGCCGCGAATCAACGGATATTATCTCGCCGCCGAGAGCCCGCGCGAGCTCGAACGCGGCGCGTGTTTTCCCCGCCGCCGTCGGCCCGATTACGGCGGGGACGATATTTTCAGCAGTCAGTTCGCGGATATTGCGTTCGTTCGGATTTTCGTGCAGGCTGTCCATAACATGAAGAATAGCACAGTTTGGATGTTTTGAAAACGCGGTTTATTTATATACAAGGTTGGCCGCCCATAGGGGACTGAACTGCCCCGGGTTTAGTGGAGAGTTATGATTCCATTAAAACGCACAACTGTGTTTTTTCCGACGTTTCCGTCCCCTTACGGGGTTGATGTTTCTCAAATACGCAATAGCGGACTTTGCGATGAATCACTCCGTTTCCGTCCCCTTACGGGGTTGATGTTTCTCAAATGAAGAGGTAGATGGTAGTAGCTCGCGTATTCCCGGTTTCCGTCCCCTTACGGGGTTGATGTTTCTCAAATTCGTCATAGGCGCTGCGCAGCGCGTTTTTAATGTGTTTCCGTCCCCTTACGGGGTTGATGTTTCTCAAATAATTTGGGACTTTGCTACAAATCACTCCGCATTGTTTCCGTCCCCTTACGGGGTTGATGTTTCTCAAATCTACGTAGATGAGCCTTATGACTTGGATTATGCGTTTCCGTCCCCTTACGGGGTTGATGTTTCTCAAATCCGTGGTTATAGCGGCGATTGACAGGCTTAGAGCCGTTTCCGTCCCCTTACGGGGTTGATGTTTCTCAAATTGGCAACGGGAAAAGAAAAGGCAATGGTTGAGGTGTTTCCGTCCCCTTACGGGGTTGATGTTTCTCAAATACAACACAAATAAATGACGCGGCGGCAAAATGTGGTTTCCGTCCCCTTACGGGGTTGATGTTTCTCAAATCATAGAGTAGGCAAGCAGGCAGGGAAGGGGAAGGGGTTTCCGTCCCCTTACGGGGTTGATGTTTCTCAAATCAGGTAAAAGTAATACCCGCCAGAACTGCAGATATTGTTTCCGTCCCCTTACGGGGTTGATGTTTCTCAAATTTACATCGTGTAAGGGGAGCGTTTTTTTCATCGTTTCCGTCCCCTTACGGGGTTGATGTTTCTCAAATGGAATACTCTCCGTCGTCTGTCAGTCCGTTCTCTGGTTTCCGTCCCCTTACGGGGTTGATGTTTCTCAAATATGACGGACATTTGTGAAACTTGCGAAGCGCAAGCGTTTCCGTCCCCTTACGGGGTTGATGTTTCTCAAATAACTGCTGTCGTTTGTGAACACGAGTGCGTTGAGCCTTTCCGTCCCCTTACGGGGTTGATGTTTCTCAAATAATACAACGAGAGAGCACTCGTCATAGCAGCTATCCTTTCCGTCCCCTTACGGGGTTGATGTTTCTCAAATGCAGCCCGTAAAATGAAACTGTCTGGCGATATGCTTTCCGTCCCCTTACGGGGTTGATGTTTCTCAAATGCAAAGGGGGAAATGGAAAATGACTTCTTCGGAAGTTTCCGTCCCCTTACGGGGTTGATGTTTCTCAAATACGGTAGCGCGAAAGCTACCCGATAACGAGCGGGTTTCCGTCCCCTTACGGGGTTGATGTTTCTCAAATACAGCTCGCAAAATGCAAGCGAGCGGCGAATTGTTTCCGTCCCCTTACGGGGTTGATGTTTCTCAAATCAGCTTGTCCGAGTTACTTGACAATCCGGTTTTCGTTTCCGTCCCCTTACGGGGTTGATGTTTCTCAAATTTGTTAGACTTCCTCCAACCAAGACGAAACTTCATGTTTCCGTCCCCTTACGGGGTTGATGTTTCTCAAATCCGACCGGAGCACGCATGGTTACACACATTCAAGTTTCCGTCCCCTTACGGGGTTGATGTTTCTCAAATGAAACGTCGTCATGGTTAGAGGAGGTTTGATATGTTTCCGTCCCCTTACGGGGTTGATGTTTCTCAAATAAGCTGCCCGACAATGAAAGGTCGTTGGTTATAGCGTTTCCGTCCCCTTACGGGGTTGATGTTTCTCAAATAAATTGCCTGATAATGAACGCGCGCTTGTTATGTTTCCGTCCCCTTACGGGGTTGATGTTTCTCAAATTAAAGGAGCGGGTAACAATGGCAACAGGAAAAGAGTTTCCGTCCCCTTACGGGGTTGATGTTTCTCAAATTATATTGCATATGAACCTACAATCAATGGACAGGTTTCCGTCCCCTTACGGGGTTGATGTTTCTCAAATGATAACACGCCGTGAATACGGCATAGAGTTAGAGTTTCCGTCCCCTTACGGGGTTGATGTTTCTCAAATCGTTTTGGCGAAGTTGTAGACAACTTCGGAGAGTTTCCGTCCCCTTACGGGGTTGATGTTTCTCAAATTGTCGCCTGACTGAACTCGCTTATCTCGTCAGGTTTCCGTCCCCTTACGGGGTTGATGTTTCTCAAATACGCCTCCACTTTCTCATCGGCAAGCTGATCCTGGTTTCCGTCCCCTTACGGGGTTGATGTTTCTCAAATATTTGTCCATATATGTCCGTTCAGTACCCTCGAGTTTCCGTCCCCTTACGGGGTTGATGTTTCTCAAATCAATTTGACGATTTTATGAGAAAATAGTGATAGGTTTCCGTCCCCTTACGGGGTTGATGTTTCTCAAATCAATTTGACGATTTTATGAGAAAATAGTGATAGGTTTCCGTCCCCTTACGGGGTTGATGTTTCTCAAATTGAACGCTGCCAACACAAACAATGCCGGAATTTTTGTTTCCGTCCCCTTACGGGGTTGATGTTTCTCAAATTGCTAATGGGGAAGACGAGGCACGTATCATTCTTCGGTTTCCGTCCCCTTACGGGGTTGATGTTTCTCAAATTGCTGACCACGCTGCGTTGGTGCGGAGTGTTGCGTTTCCGTCCCCTTACGGGGTTGATGTTTCTCAAATGTTAATCAAGTTAATTGATAAGTGGCCGACAAGCGTTTCCGTCCCCTTACGGGGTTGATGTTTCTCAAATCGAGTCGTCAGACTTTCATCCTCCTACCACCGTTTCCGTCCCCTTACGGGGTTGATGTTTCTCAAATCCTGTCCTTCTGAATCCATGTCCCGCAAGGGCTGAGAAGGCGATTTGCGGGGCAAAATGAAATCTTGAAATTTTTTCGCCGAAAAGTCATTAAAAATCCCCTTAATGCCGATTACCGGCGGCGCGGCGCAAAATCAGCGCGGAATTAAATCGTGAATGATTTTTTACCGCGTTAGGTTTCGCTCCAAGTTTTTGCGCGTTTGATCGGCACAACACACTTGTGCCTCAGCTCCGGATCGTTACTTTTCCTTGGCATTTTAACCTCCGTTCAATGCTCTCTATTTTGCTATTTTACACCTACTTGGAGGTTTACACAATCTTAGGGGCGGTCTCTCAGAGTCGTGTTATCCGTTCTGGTCATCCCATGTACCCTCAACGTAAGTTTTACTCGCATTATCAAGGTCGTCCCATTTAACACTGTTCCCGGAACGATCAGTGACAGTTTCTCCCCTATACATGGCGTCTAATTCCGAAATATCAAAATCCTCATAGTTATAGCTCATCGTCCTCACCTCCTTGCGCAAAGGCCCCCTAAATTATGATCACTTCCTCGTCAGCGACGGAGTCGTCCAATCCGATAACCGTTACGGCTCCTTCGCCGCGTATCTTGTATATTCTAACGCTGTCCTCGTCCTCTTGGGTCAGTTTCTTCAACTCCGCGAGCATTTTTTCGTATTTAGAGGCGGCCAGCATCGCCTCAAACGCGGACTTCTGCACGCGAAAGCCGAAGCCCTTCATCGCCTTGGCTATTTTGTTCCTTCGCTTGTTGTCGGTGATGTCGTAAATGATAAGCACGAAATATTTGTCGCTCTTGACCTCCGTTTCGTCCGCCGTGTTGAAAAAGTAGTTTTCCATCGCGCTCACCTTATCGTGACGGGAGAATATATGTCGGCGTCGCCCTGCTCTATCGCCTTGCCCATCTCCCCCGCCTGCATGTTCAGCGCACGCCGGAACGGGACGCCGTAATCCGCGTAAGTGAGATATTTGCTGCTTGCGGCAAACTTCTTTTCCAGCTTCGCGATGAAAATTTTCATCCCCTCCCTGTCGAGGAATACGCCGCGCGCGTCGGTGTTCGTGTAGAAGTTCGACGTAACGATCTCGTACCCGTTTACCAAACTCATGACTGTCGAGTCCACGACCACGGCTCTCCACTCCTCCATCATGTCGCTCGCGAGCGAGGGGTGCTTTTCCCTGTCGCTGTGAGCGAGTCCGAAATAAGGGTTGAGTCCTTTGCTCTCGATAGCGCCGTAAACCTCATTCATCAGAATGGAATACCCCAAGCTCAGCATGGAGTTGAAGGCGTCGAGCGGCGGCTGTTTGCTTCGCCCGGAGAAACTGAACTCCGGCACGACTAATTTGTTGAGCGCGTTAAAGTACGCGCGCGCCGCCAAGCCCTCGTGTCCCATCATCTCAGCTATATTTTCGCAGCTGCTTACGCTGTGCTCCGCGCATCGCATGATGTCGATGTCGCCGTCGATCGAGTCTCCGAGGAAGGCGTATCTTGCGTATCGCCGCGCGACGGTTATCTGGTTGTGTATTTTTGCGGACAGCATTTTAGCCGAGAGTCGCAGCTTGAATTCCTCGTTTTCGCTCATAAAAACCTGCCTCTTCTGCCGGGCTATATTGACATGCTGCGTAGAGGTCAGCTTGCCGAAATAAGTACCCGCCGAAGAATAATACTGCACGTCTATTCCGCGCCGCAGACATTCGCCGATACACTGCGTGGACATCTGCCCCCTTCCGAAAACGGATATGCCGTCAACGGATTCGATAGGCAAAGACCTCAACACCTCGTCGTTTGTCTTTATCTGAAGGCGGTTGTCCTCAAAACCGACCACGGACGACGGATCGTTTACGTACACCTGGCTCATATGCGCACCTCCCTAATGTTCGTCCCCTTACGAGGGTGATGGTTATCAAATGAGTTTCTTGCTTGACTGTAACTTGACTGAGGGGTTTCCGTCCCCTTGCGGGGTTGTAAATGTTTCAATTATCAAGGTTCGTTTGCCTGCGGTGAATTTTACCTGCGATCGCCCCTATTCCTCCGCCATCGCGTCGAGGATGAGACGGTTAATCTCCAAGTATATGCCGAGTGTGCGCTTCATAACTGCCTCAGGCACATCTCTGCCGTAAACCTTCAGCAGGAGTTCTTTTACATCCTTGTGATAGCCGTCCGGCGGATTAGCAATCTCGAACATGTCGTGCGCCGCGATATTACGTCTGTTGCGGTATTTGTACGATTTTTCGTGACGGTATCCCTCCTCTGTTCCGTACACCTTATCGAACATATCGGCGAGTTCCGGGTCAACGGCGCGAAGTGTTTCGAGAGCCTCATAGTACGGCCTTTCCTTGGCGCTGCCGATTATATAATCCGCCATATTCATAACCCGCAGCCAATAGTCTGTATACTCCTGCCGACGGGATTTAAGGTCGGTTATCAGGTAATACTCCAAAACTTTTTTGATTTCTTTCTTTTTTACCGGGTACAGCTTATCGAGCATATCGAGCTTCTTCGCGGATTTCTCCGCGTTCTCGCTGTCCGGGCGGCTTCTGTAATAGGCGTGCTTGATCAGCTCGCGCGTCCGATCCCCGAACAGCGCCCTGTCCTCTCCTTTGAGAAGGCCGAACGCGCCGGAATAGTCATAGCTGCCAATCAACGCGGCAATCTGGCGCTTCAGCATCACCTTCCTGAACGACAGGATGTTCGGCTCCGCGCAGCGGTTCTCCGCTTCGGGCAGGGAGTCGAGGTTATTTTCCATCGCCTCGTCAATATCGTCGGTGCCCGCGTTGAAATGCGGGGTGTCGGCGTTTGACTTTTTTGCCGGGGTTGAAACCTGAACCGCCTTCAGGCGCGCGGCATTAGTCACCACTTCCAAGGCGAGCGCTGATTGAATCTGCGGAGTCGCCGAGGTTATGTTCACCAAAATCTCAGCGCCCGGATAGTCGCTCACGATTCGGCTTATGAGTCTGTCAAAATGCGGCTGAAACGCGTCAAAATCGTGCGCGTTCTCAATATCCGAACGTGTGATGTCGATTACGCAATCAGGCAAAATATGTCTGATCGCTTTGGAATAACATCCGCGCTTCTCCTCGCGCCTCGTCATCTCAGCCGTCAAAAACATGAAGACCGCCTCCGGCTTGTATTGCCGCGCTATGTGCAGCAGCGGGCCGTCGTAGCCGTTACGTATCGGGTCGGTGTCGCCGACGGGCGACAGCAGAACATACGGCATTTAATCACCTCTCCTCAACCGCGATTTCGCAGAGCCCCATATCGTACAGAACGCCGTTCCATCTCGTGCATTTGAGCGCGTGAGGGCTTACGTGAAACGTTCTTACGTCCCTGTCGTGCTTGTGATTACGGAATTGGTTTTGCATAAGCTGCGCGACTTTTCCCACCGCGTCCTCCTGATACATCGGGTATGTAACGGTCTTCGAGACGTATCCCGCTCCGCCGCCGATTATAATCTCATCCGGCGCGTAGGGTTTACTACCCTCGAACGCGTCGGCGAACTTGCTCTGGTACTCGGACAGAACCTTGACGCAGTCCATGATATAGCGGCACGGGTCATCGCTTAATGAGGCGAACATCGCCCTGTCTATGGACAGCGGAATTTCCATCGCCGCGCCCGGCTTAACGCACTCCCTTAAAATATTGATGGCGTGTTCGTTGCCCTCCACGTCCTCATCTATCTTTTGGCAGAGCGTCATGTCGGCATCCTTGAGGGGGCGGCTGTCGGAGACGCTTACCGCGCGGAAAATATCGTTCACGGCGTCGTTCCGGTTATTCTCGTTGAATTTCAACGAACGAAAAGCCTTTTCCTCGATCGCCCTTCCGCTTCTGTCATTTTTCCTGCCGTTTATCCAATCCTCGCCCGCCGCCTGTCGGTACGAGGCGGCGTCCTCCGAAACAAGCCGCGACAGCACAGCCGTCCGCAGCGCGCCCTTGACGCTCGAACCGGGTAGGTACGGCTTGCCGTAAGCGTCGCGCATGAAAGACGCAATACCCTTAACAGAGGTTTTCCCTCTGTTGTCGAGTCTCTCGCGGAAGGCTTCGCCGGAGTCTATTCTGTATTTTGTAAACTGCGCGTAATCCTTCCCCGCAATCCTTGTCTCGGCTAAGAACTCGTCAAGTCCCTTCCGATTTTGCGAAAGGAAGGTTTCGTATTGAGCGGCAAACCCCTTGGCCTGCAAGTAACGGTACAGCTTGGGCATATCCGTTACGATTACGTCCTTCTCGGCGCGAACGTACTCTTTTTTGTTGAGCTCAACTCCGCTGCCTATGAAAACCGGGGACAACGTTTTGAGCTTTATCGCGCAGTTCACGCGCTCACCCCCATAAACATCGGCACCGCGTAACGCCATACAGGGTGCGAGCCGCCCTGTGAGACGTCGAATACGTCTCCCGCAAAGGGGCGCTCAAAGCACGAGCCGGCGGCAAAGGAATAAAACTCGCGCTTTTTGACGTTTTGCGGAGCGTATTTTTCACTCAGGACAAACCCTCCCCTCCGCGACAGGACGTATGTCGCGCCTGAGAGCGCGGCTTCAAGCTCCTCGTCCTTCGCCATGCAGACGCTCAGGGTCATCAGATGCCCTTTCCTCTTCTCCAAGTAGGGCTTAAAGGTGTCGGCTTTGCCGCGTTCGAACTCAAAACGCCCGAATCCGCTCGAGCGCTTGCCGCCGAGGCCGGAGTATTGCAGCGCGCCGAGCAGCTCTTCAAACCTGTTCAGCGAAGCATGGTCAGCATATCCCGCGAGAATATACAGCCCCGCGTTTTTTCTGAACGCGAACGCCCCGACACAATACGGGTCGCCGCCGACACTTACTCGCGTCCGCGTGTCCTGATCTCCGAGGGCTAAATCCTCTTGCGCGGCAACGGCGTCGAGCGTACCGGCAAGATAGTCCTCGATTAAATCCAGCGGGATATATTTCAGCTTCTTGAAGGCCTTTTTATTGCCGTAATCGTCGTCAAATCTTTTCTTCTTGTGCCGCTCCGGGCGCTCGATTCGGATGATCGGCTTCGGAATATACAGGTCGTTATCGACGAACGGCAGGGCGCTGCTGATTACAAGTTTGCCGCTTCTCACTAAGCCTACGAGGCGCTCTATGCGTTCACTTCCTCCGATTTTCAGGGCTTCATGGCACATCGCGGAGAATACCGTGTCCGAGGAGAGCGACGAACTGCCGTCCGACAGTTCCTTTATCCCGGCGTGCAGAGGCTCGCTGAATCGCAGCTTGTAAACGGCGTAATCCATGTCCGTTTACGCGCCCGCAAGACGCTTATTGCAGCGCTCCAAAAGATCGCCGGGAACCGTTCCGTAAACGGGTTCGGCTTCTAAGTCGAAAAACTTTACCCTGCCGGAACCGCGGGAGCCGTGGCCGCCGAGGTAGTCGTTTTCGATAAGCGTCAGTCCGTCGCGTAGCATCGCGAAGTCCTCCTCGGCCTTTGACTCGTCGTCCATATCGTAGATAATCCTCATCACAAACACCACGCGCCTTATGACGCGCTCGATCTGGCGCGGATTGGCGACCGATGTCGTGCGGCTGATGGTGTTTTCAAACTTGACCTCTGTTTCACCGATGCCGAGCTCCTTGAGTTTGTCCTTGCTGCGCGCGGACATAAAACAATCGCTGAACTTGAGGCGGCTTGCCGGAAGGCGGTTCTTGCCGTCCGCGTCCGTGACTTGTTTGCTGCCGCCGAACAGCCGCAGAATCCCATCCGCGTCCTCGTCAGGGGATTTGAGCAGATAGCCGCCGCCGTTCTTCGCCCTCGCGAGAAGCGTTCTCATCTTGCCTTTGATTGACGAACCGGGGATAATCGGCGTACCTGTATACGGGTCGCGTATAACTGGAGAGTCGATTGCGCCTATCGCGCTGAACGCGTCGCCGCCGCCGATGTGCAATCCGGTAACAACCTCAATACCACCCGTTATGCTTATTTTCGCGTACATTTATTAATCCCTCCCGCCGTGAAACTTGAAGTAAGCGACCAAAGCCTCAAAATACCTGTGGAACTCCATGAACTTCTCCCTGTCGGCTCCGACTTCTTCGAGTTTTTTAAGCAATTTTGTCTTATCAAGGAAATCATTGACCGGCTTATCACGCCCATCGTCACGTCCCGCCTCGTAGACCATTCTGACGCGCAGATACTGGATTCTGCTGACGATGTCGTCTGAAAGAACCTTTTCGGCGAACCGCGCGTCATTGTAAACCTGACTGACTAATGAGAGCAGACCGCGTATTTTGCTCGTGGTAAGTATAAAACTGTCTCCGCGGTTATTTTTCTTCAAGGCCTTTACCGCCGCTTCCGCGTCCTCCACGTAACTCATTTTTACTTCTCCTCCTTTTCACGGGTGACCACCCGCGTAAGATATACGTAAAGCTCCAGCGCCACCATGAGTTTGTGCCGCTCGTCCGGCTTGATCGCCCAGCCGTATACTTTTTGAGAAAACGCGCCGTATGCCTTCTGTTTGTCCTCATCCTCCGGCGCGAGCCTCGCGAGCGTGTAGGCCAATCGGGCGAGATTTATTTCACCGCCGCCGCCGATACCGATATTCCGCAGATATTCGAGCAGCTTGTATATGAACGCCTTGCCATGCTCGTTGCTCGAATCGAAGAACGCCTGAACCTCCCTAAGCTTTTCGCCGAGCACGCCGTTCCTGAACTCTGCCCACGGATAAACGGATTCTGCCCTGAACAGCGCGAGTTTGTCTTTCTCTTCGTCCTTGTTTTTCGCCGCGTCCTCCAGTTCGCCGCTATCTTCCGCCATCCTCTTTACCGGGTGCGAGTGTCCGAACATCCCGATGCCGGCGGACAAAGTCAGCGTCCCCTGCGTATAGCGGCTGAACGCTTCCGTCAGGTCGAGCGCGAATTCGACGCACTCGTTCCATGCCCCCACGATGAACAGATCGTCGCCGCCCGAGTATACGATAACCGCGCTGCGCGGAGCCGGCGCGTCTCCGCCTAATGAGTACGTCCCGCGCGAAAGAATATCGTTGATATGGTACTTGAAGAACATCGAAAGCTGCCGGGAGAGCGCGGCGGTTCGGCTGATCGTGTTGTACGGACTCCGGAAACCCGAGCAGAACGTCCTGCCCAAGTTATCGACGTCCGCGCGAAGCACGGCGAGGCGTTTTATCCCGTCCGCGTTACCTGCAATACTTTCAAAATCGAGCCCGATGGAATATTCCCCCATCCATAGGTTCGCTGACATACCGAGCCCTGTCCTCATTTTGTTCTTGCTGTAAACCCTGAGTTTTTTGCCGTCCGACAAGAGCGACTTGACCTTGCTCTCGTGAAGCACGCGCAAATGTTTACCTCCCGGCAAGGGCAGCGATGTGCCGCCCGACTCGCTGCCGACTACAAACAAGACATCTTCCTTTATAAGTTCGCGAGATATTTCGGCGAGCGAAGCGCAGGTGCGGCAAATGCCGTCGTCCGTCAAATTGTCGGAGCGTTTGCATTCGCGGCACTCCCGCCCGTTATCGCCGCCGGTTTGGTCAGCTTGGGCGGAAAGGGCGTTGAGACGCCGTATATCGTCCGCCGTATAGCGGGTCAATTTCTTTGCGGAAAGTTTATCGCTTACATCGCGATACGCGGAGCCAGCGTCTTTCATGAGGTCGTTCGCGGAGCACTCGGTATACGCGCACGCTACATACAGCGAGGTTCCGAAATTCTCCATGAACCAGTCGTTGAAACGCCGTTCCAAACCCGCAAGCGCCGATTTGACCGCTTTGGTACCCGGCAGCAGTATATACGCGTGCCCGCCGCCGGAATAGAGCAGGCTCGCCCTTGACAGGCCGATATCCGACAATATCTCGTCCGCCATATGCTCGGCCATTATTTCAAGGTAAAACGAGCGCGCCCGCAAACTTTTAAGCGCGTCCGTTCCGCTTATCGTATAAATAAAGTCCTGAATGCCGGAAATGTCGAACGAGAACAGCAGGAACACGTCCTCTGCGTAAAATTTTTCGGCGTTGCCGCGATCGAACAGGGCGCTCTTATAATCCGTGACCGCGCGCTCCTCGAAATATAAATAAATGGCTGCTGCGGCGGCGGCTGTGATCTTCACATGGTCGAAGAGCGAAATATCCGGCTGCTCCGAGACATTAGTCGAAGACGGAACAAAGGTAAGATACCCCTCCAGCAAATCCAGCAGGCTGCCCAGATATTCAGCCGAGCAGATGGTCGCGCCGATTCCGTATTTAATATCCGCAAGGATTTTAGCGTAATACTCCTTGGTGTAGCTTTTTTCCGTTTCATCGGGATAGTTGATGTGCTCGAGAGTGCCTGCGGGATATGAAAATTTCTTGTTGCTGCCGTTCAATAGGTTAAACACGCTGCCGAGCGGAAGCGACCGGTCAAACCCTGCCCAAGCCGCCCCTTCCTCGACTGACCGGTCATCGGTATCCCGCCGATCCGCTCCTGCGGCGATGTTGTCGGCCATATAGCAAATATACGCGAGCGAAGAACCCTCAAGCCCCGCACCGGCAAGCTCCTTCGCGTGGTGCCACCTTACGCAGCCGATAACCTCTTTACCGAAAGCCAATCGTTCGTCAATGCCGCGCAGGAACTCCGCGCCGGAAATGCTGTGAGCTCTGCCGTCTCCGGCGCGGTAACATATTTTGCCTATATCGTGAAGCAAAGCGCCCGCCGTCAACGCGGTTACAGCGTCAGAAATCATAACTAACCTCTCCTCGAATAGATCGTAAATTTCGCTGCTATGTTATACTATATCCTATGTTTACGCAAATTTCGATAAGTCTTTTAACGAACGGCTCCGCGCGCGTATATCCTGAATGGGCATACGCGATGTATGGTGTGCTTTGCCGTGAGCTTGAGCCATGTTTTGCCGAATCTCTTCACGGGCAGTCGTTCACTCCGATAAGCCAGTTCCTGCAATGCGGCGGCGCAAACGGGACGGCGGAATTGCACGTTACATTTTTCGGCAGCGATCGGGAGCAATTCACGCGGGTTCTTAACGGCATTACGCGTTACGAGCTCACAAAGTACGGCGCGGCTCTCGATGTCGCGAATATAAAAATATCGCCCTCCGTCAGCGAGGCCGACTTTTGCAAAACGCATCTCGCTGAAAATGACCCCGAGCGAAAAATATTGCTGCGATTCGTCACTCCGACGTCGTTCAAATCCGGCGGCGAGTACGTAATAATGCCGTCTGTTGAGTTGATATTCCAAAGTTTGCTCGCGAAATGGAACGCGTATGCCGCAGACAACCGGTTGGACGCTCCGGACGTGCTTTCGGACATATGCGCGCATACGAGGATTGTAAACTACTCGCTCCGCTCGGCCGGTTTCGCGATCAAGGGCGTTGTAATTCCGGCGTTCACGGGGAACGTCAAATTAAGCGTTAGGGGACCGGATATGCTTGTAAGGTTAGTCAATCTTCTGACCGCGTTCGGCGGCTTATCCGGAATCGGAATCAAAACCGCGCTCGGCATGGGCGGAGTTATCCGGTTGTAATACCAGCGGATTAAGGAAATAAACGAGAGGAAAACGAACAGTATCAGTATAACTGCAAACGCAAGCCATACGATCATGAAAACATCTCCGGAAAACATGAAAACACCTCCAAAAAATTTTTACATTTGGCTATATTCTATAAGGATAAAGAGCGGGCGGTAAATCCCGCGTTTGGCGCTATTACATTATCCTTACACCTTCTCCCCGTCCTCAAACTGCGTATGGTAAAGTTTGGCGTAGTAGCCCTTTTGCTTGATCAGCTCGGCGTGTGTGCCGCGCTCGATTATTTTGCCGTCCCGAACAGCCAGGATCAGGTCGGCCTTTTTCACGGTGGACAGCCTGTGAGCTATCAGGAACGACGTCCTGCCCTCCAAGGATTTCGATATGGCGCGCTGTATCGCCAGCTCCGCCTCGGTGTCTATCGACGACGTGGCCTCGTCCAATATGAATATCCTCGGGTCGGATATCACGGCGCGGGCGAAGCATATAAGCTGCTTCTCGCCCGTGGAGAGCTTGTCGCCGCCCTCGCCGACTTCGCTGGCGAGGCCGCCGGGCAGTTTCTCTATCACCTCGTCGGCGGAGACGAGGCGGGCGGCGGCCATTATCTCGTCATCCGAAGCTCCGAGCTTGCCATAGCTGATGTTATCCCGTATGCTGCCCGAGAAGAGGTGCGGGCTCTGGAGCATATAGCCTATGTTTGAGCGCAGCCACAGCTGCGACCGCTCTCTTATATCCCGCCCGTCGATTAAAATCCTGCCGCTCGTCGGCTCGTAGAACCGGCAGGCAAGGTTGACGAGCGTCGACTTGCCCGCGCCGGTCTCGCCGACTATGGCTACGCACGAGCCTGCGGGGATCGTGAGGTTGAAGTGTTCCAGCACATACTCAGTGCCGTCCGGGTATTTGAACGTTACGTCGTCGAAAGCGATGTTGCCCTTTATCGGCTCCCAGCCCTCGCGCTTAGGATTGAACGTGTCGCCGTACTTCGCCGTTATCTCCGGTGAGTCGGTTATCTCGGGCCGCTCTCCGAGGAGTGCCGTCACCCTCTCGATGTTCGCCTGGGTGGCTGTTATCTCGCTGAATATCGCGGCGAGATGCTGAATCGGCTCGAAAATATTTATCGAATACGAGACGAGAGCGGAGAGGACGCCTATCTCCATCGCGCGCCCCATCACCTCCGCGCCGCCCCTGACTATTATCATGGCGACGGCGAGCGAGCCGAACATCATCATTATGGGAGAGTAGGCGGCGGAAAGGGACGCCGCGCGGACGGACTCCTTGTACATGCCGCCGGTGAGCGAGGAGAACTCGGATATGTTCACGTCCTCTATTACAAGGGTTTTGGACGTTCGCGCGCCGAGTATGCCCTCGTTGAACGCGCCTGTTATCTGCGAGTTGAGCTGGCGGGCGGCGCGGTTGTGGCGCAGTATACGCGACTGAAACCATCCCGTAACGAACGCCATTGGAATTACCGTCGCCACGAGCCACATGCCGAGCGAGGCGTCCAGCAGGAGCATGGCAGCGACCGAGAAAATCACGCCGGACACGCCCCACAGTATGTCGACGAGCCCCCAGGCCAGCATGAGGCCGATCTTATCCGTGTCGGACATGACGCGCGATATAATATAGCCGACCGACGTAGTGTTGTAGTACGACAGCGAGAGCGTCTGAAGGCGCGAGAAGCAGGCGCGCTTGAGATCGCGCGAGAAGCCCATCTCGACCTTTATGGCGAGGCGCGTGAAGAACATCGTTCCGATCATCCTGACGCTTATCATTATCACGCCGCAGACCGCCGCCGTCCGGAGGCCGTCCGCGCGCCCGGGCACAATGAACGAGTCTATTATATATTTTTGGTATATCGGAACGAGGGCGTCTACGAGCGAGCAGACTATCATCATCGCCGATATGCCGAGGAGAAGCGCTTTGAACGGTCTGAAAAACGGGATCATGCCTCGCCACGCGCCTATCGAGCCGGACGGTTCGTCGTCATATCCCATTGCCGCTCACCTCCTCATCCTCATCGGAGCCCTGCAAGTCGTAAATTCTCTTGTATATCCCTCCGCGCTCAAGGAGCTCGCGCACCGAACCTGCCTCCGCTATGCGCCCCTGCTCCATCACTATTATATAGTCCGCGCGGGAGACGGACGTTATCCTGTGGGCTATGATGATTATCGTGGAGCTGCCCATGAGCGCGGCGATGCCCTCCCTTATGCGGGCGTCCGTCTCGGAGTCCACGGCGGAGAGCGAGTCGTCGAAGATCATTATCGGCGGGCGGTTCAGCACGGCGCGGGCTATCGCGACGCGCTGCTTCTGGCCTCCCGATAGGGTAACCCCGCGCTCGCCCACAACCGTCTCATAGCCCTCGGCGAAGGACTCGATGGCCTCGTCAGCCTTCGCCAGCGACGCCGCCTCTTTGATACGTTCGAGAGGCGCTTCCCTTAGCGACGAGATATTTTCCCTGATGGTGCGCGAATAAAGGAACGGCTCCTGCATGACGATGCCGATGTTCCGGCGTAGGCGCGAACGGCTGAGATTACGTATGTCCGCGCCGCCGACGTTTATCACGCCGCACCCCTCTTCCAAGTCGTAAAGGCGGCAGATGAGCTGCGCTATCGTGCTCTTGCCCGATCCGGCGTGACCGAGTATGCCGACGGTCGTCCCCTCTTTTACGGTAAAGGATATGTCCTTCAGCACGGGCGTGTCCTCGTAGGCAAACGAGACATGGTCGAACACGATGTCTCCGCGCAGCGGCGCGGCGGCGTCTTTGGCGCCGCTGTTGTCGTTGTCATTATCAATATAAATGTCCGTTTCGAGCGGCGCGTCCAAAATTTCGCGCAGACGTTTCAGCGAGACGCCCGCCTTGCTCGCGTCTGAGAGAACCCTGCCGAGGCCGCGTATCGGCCATATTATCATGCCGTTGTACGACAAAAAGATCATGAACTCGCCCACGGTCATCTCGCCGAGCGACGCCTGCCACGCCCCCGCGACGCAGAGCGTCACCGTTTGCAGTCCGACTAACAGGTCCCCGAAGCCCCAGTAGGTACTCAGCAGCTCGCCCAAACGCATCCAAAGGTCGGCGAAGTAGCTGTTTTGCGCGCTGAATTTGTCGAGCTCGAATCGTTCGCGCCCGAACGCGCGGACGACGCGGACGCCCGTGAAATTCTCCTGCGCTATCGAGAGCAGCTTCCCCTCGGCCTCGTCGGCGGCGAGGAATCGCTCCGAAGCCTTACGCAAAAATATGAGCGAGTAGAAAAGTATCACTGGCAGGAAGGCAAACGAGATCGCGGTCATGGGGGCGTTCAGCGGAAGCAGCATCGCGTAGGCGAAGACGACGAGCGCGACGGAGCGCACGATTTCGGTTATCTGAGTCGCGACGAAGAGGCTCACTATGCTGACGTCCGACGTGCAGCGCTGTATGATGTCGCCGGTCTGCACGCCGGAGTGCCATTCGTAAGGCAGGTACTGTATGTGGGAGTACAGCGCGTCGCGCAGGCTCTTTACCATCTTCTCGGAGCCGACCGCGACGCTCCTGTGCCAGAGGAAGCTGCACACCCCGCCAAGGGCCGCCATCAATACCGTAAATATCCCGGCGCGCGAGAGTACGCGAATATCTCCCTCGCCGACGGAGGGCATGAACTTAATAATGGCCGGCATAAACGACGACTCCGGCGCCCGTCCGCCGATGACGCTGTCCACAGCAAAGCCCACCGCCTGAGGCAGCAGAAATCCGAGATAAACGGACAGCAGCATAAAAACGAATGCCGCCGCATAAAAACGCCTGCTCCCAACCGAAAAGCTCAAGATGAGAACAAACGGACTTTTTTGCATGAGAGTTCCCTCCATAGAATATATATCGCACTAATGATAACTCAAATTCCATGTAAAATGTGCATGGAATTATCATACATGAAGCGGAATTGGGTATCATATGTCAGCGCATGGCTTGCTTCATGCCGTGAATTTTATTATAATATGATTGAAAAAAGAGGTATTTGCTTAACAATTACGAACATTCCATTGGAGCAGGGACAGTACAATCAGCAGACGATGGCAATCGCCGGCGTTTACGAGCTGAACGGGCGGCCGAGCGCCGCCCCGCGAAAACGATCAAACATACTAACGAGGTGATTACGTGGAAGATTTACATGACAGCCCCAACATAAAGAACCGCATCAAAGCGACGGCTCAAGTCACCGACAAGCTGATCGGCAGGCTCGATTCGCTCGCCACCCGTCTCGACGCGGCGAAGAAGGGCGATAATCAGGAGCTCGCCGAGTATTACGAGCGGCAGTTCATTGACACGTCGGTCGAGTTCATGAACGGCGTGGAGACCATACTCGACGGATGGTACGAGCTGAAGGGCGTGCCGAGGCCTCCGGCTGACGAGGAGATAATCTCCGAGGACGAACTCGACGAAATACACGGCACCGTAGTCTCCATACTGCATGGGACGGAGATTCCCGATCCTCTGATACACGACGCCGAGTTCAGGAAAGACGGCGAGGGATCAGCGAACGAGCCGCTCTCGCCAAAGGAGTTCCCTCCGGCAAGCAGCGCGCGCACCGACACGCCCCCCCCCGAAGAAGAAAAGCGGCGTGGACGTCACAGGCTGAACGGGGAAAAACGGGCGAACACAGTTATCCCTTTGGAGCCGTCAGTATGCGTGTACTCAATGTAAACGTCGAAAGCGGTCTGTCATCCAAATAATTTGGAGCCGGGCGCGGCGCGTATTCGATTTTTATTTCCTCTACCGAAAGCGAGAATACCGCCGCGCATTTGTTATTTCAAAAGCTCCAGTATATTCTGAGGCAGCTGGTTTGCCTTACTCATCATCGAAACACCGGCTTGAGAGAGTATGTTCAGCTTCGTGAACTCCATCATCTCCTTGGCCATATCCGCGTCGCGTATGCGGCTCTCGGCGGCCGTGGTATTAGTAGACGAGGTCGTCAGGTTAGTGATTGTGTGCTCTAACCTGTTCTGGTACGCGCCGAGTTTTGCGCGCATGGACGATACGAGCCCGATCGCGTTGTCGACTTTTCCAAGGGAACGGGACGCTGTTTCGCGGGAGATCATAAGCAAGCCGTCCAGCCCGAGAGCCGACGCGCTCATATCGCCGAAATGTATTGCCATGTCCTCGGCTTCGTTCGCCCCGACCTGTAAAATTGTCGTATTGTCGGAGAGATGCACGATCGTCGTGTATATTCCTCCGCTGCGCGTCAAATCGTATTTTTTCATACTTTCGTTCCATGAGACGTCGGTGTTAGCCATAGGGTCGAATTTCACGTCGATGTTACTTGTGACCGCGCCGCGTAAAATATTGCCGGAAATTTGCTGCGCGGGATTGACTAACGCGCCGCTGTGCGCGTCGTAGACGGCGGCGGTATAGACGCTCTCGCGAGATTCCTGAATCGTGTTGAGGCCGAGTGCCTTTAAGAGTTCCTCGTCGCCGGAGAAATAGAGTTCGCCGGATAGACCCGGAACAACCGAACGCATGACGAGAGTACCTTTCGTCAATATTTCGCTTTCCCTCTGCAAATTGAAAGACTCCGCCCAAGCAGATTCTGAAGTATTGGGGGTTCCGTCAGCTAACGACGCAAATTTACCGATTACATCAACGTAGCGAGCCTGCCCTAGGCCGAACGCTATAGCGTCATTTAGTTTTTGCGTTAGCTCGGAAAACGTTTCATTCCCGTATAGCGTCACCGACGCCATACTTCCGTCGCCTTGAAATAACATCAGCGTTCGGGGTTCCCGGAGGACAAAATTCCCCGAGGCGTCGTAAAAGGCAGGATCATCGGAGAGTTTTCTTTCATAAAATCCAGGCGACTGAAAATAGTACACCATCTCCAACGTGGTATCGATATTGGTAACCTCTGTCCTAGGTGAGCCGCCACTGTCCACTGTAAATAGTCTATTGGGTGAATGCGGAAATGATTGACCGCCCAAATTCATAAAATTTACAATAACGTCCCCTACCGCTACATCACCATTTGTTGAATCCAAGCTAAAATAGGGGATGTGAACACCGTTGACAGTACCGCTCAAGGTAGAACTCATGTTATAGCTAAGCACATCCCCATCCGGATTTTTAATATCCATAGGTATGCCGGGATTTCCCGGATTAAGCGTATCAGGGGCTACAACGTTAAACAAAAACTTATCTCCTATCGAAAAACCTGAGTAGGATTTACCCAGTCTCAACGCCTCAGGCTGCATCGTGATTCCGAGGTCATTAAACGGAGATACGGAATAACTGCCGTCAGCATTGGCCGTCACGAGGCCGTTGCCGAGTTCTCCGCCGACTATTCCCTCTTGCGCGATCGTTATAACGGTTTCGATTTCAGGCAAAGAGTTGCCCATACTGTCAAACCGTCTGGAAATAGCCCGGAATGTTACGGCTTTTTCTTCGTCGTGAAGAGCAACCGCCTCAAAAAGAATATTCGCGTTCGGCGTCCCATCGGGGAAAATTGGATTGATGACAATATCACTAGTTGCCATACCATAAGCAGATACTATCTTTCCCTCTGCTTGAGTTTTGAGTTTCCCCAAAATCCAACACTCAATCGCCCTTAAACCCTTATGCTGACAGCATTTGTAGCTCATTGAGCTTTGAAAACAAGGCAAAAAAACAATGCAAAACCTTCCGGATTTTGATATAATTGATGTCGACGAAAACACAGTCATATCAATAAAAACGGAGGTTTTGCATATGATT
>BOCB01000004.1 GCA_026002695.1 Synergistales bacterium | reverse complement strand
AGAGCGCGGCGCGCGAGGGCGCGTCTCGCGGCGTGACGGCCAACGTAGTGGCGCCAGGTTATGTCGAAACTGACATGACTGCCTCTTTACCGGAAGAGGTAAAGCGTGATATATTGTCTAAGATACCGGCGGGGCGTTACGCTTTGCCGGAGGATATAGCCGGAGCGGCAGCGTTTTTGGTGTCGGACGAAGCCGGTTATATAAATGGTCAAGTACTTGCCGTCGACGGCGGCATGACGATGTAGCGAGGGGGGTGTAAGGAATGCAGGCAGAGGAAGTTTTGTCCAAGCTCAAGGAATTGGTGACAGATCGTCTTAATGTTGAAGAGGATCAAATCAAACCGGGCGCTTCGTTTGTGGAGGATCTCGGCGCCGATTCGCTCGACATTGTCGAGCTTATCATGGGCATCGAAGAGGAGTTCGACATCGAAATCCCCGACGAGGAAGCCGAAAAGCTGACGAACGTGGGCGAGGCCTTGACGTATGTCAAGAATAAGTTGGGAGTAGAGGACTAAACCCAGGTCGTGTGCTATTGACTGCGCATCTTCGCCCGATCCTCAGCTATAAGGATTGGGCGGATACGCGCAGTCTCGCGCTATAAATAAATATTGATTTAACGTTAGGAGCCTAAAGGGTAAAGATAAAAACCTGCAGGAACATCTCTCATTTTTATTTTTAGACCTCGAATACTAAATCGCTTTTTCAAGGAGTGATCCCGTGAGAAGAACAGTAATAACAGGGTTGGGAGTAGTCAGCCCTATAGGATGGGGCAAAGAGGCTTATTGGGATGCGCTCGCGGTTGGAAAGAACGGCGTCGGGCCAATAAATCTTTTCGACACCGAGGGGCATACGGTCAAAATAGCGGCCGAGGTGCGGGACTTTGACATCGAACAGTGGATGGACAAGAAAGAAGCCCGCCGCGCCGACCGAGTCGTTCATTTCGCGCTTCCCGCGGCGGATATGGCGGTGAAGGACTCCGGCATAGACGTCGCGTCCCTCGATCCGTTCAAGTTCGGAGTGTACATAGGCAG
Organism: Synergistales bacterium; assembly: GCA_026002695.1. Classification (GTDB taxonomy): domain Bacteria; phylum Synergistota; class Synergistia; order Synergistales; family Synergistaceae; genus BOCB01. Next base: position 50,386 of record BOCB01000004.1, on the reverse strand, counting down.
CGGCGAAGGCGGGATAACGACCACGCACGCCAATTACGACATATTGAGGGAGAAGGGCCCTTCAAAAGTCAGTCCGTTCTTCGTACCGATGATGCTGAGCAACATGCCGGCTGCTTACACAGCGATGCGTTTCGGCGCAAAGGGGCCGAACATGGCCGTTGTTACGGCCTGCTCGACCGCGACTCACTGCCTTGGAGAGGCGGCCTGTACGATAGCGCGCGGGGATGCCGACGTCATACTCGCCGGCGGAGCAGAAGCGGCTATAACACCCATAGCGATAGCGGGCTTCGCCAATATGAAAGCCCTCTCCGCGCGCAACGATGACCCCGCCCGCGCGTCGCGCCCCTTCGACAGGGACAGGGATGGCTTCGTGATGGGGGAGGGCGCCGGTATATTGCTGCTGGAGGAGTTGGAGCACGCGCGCGCGCGCGGCGCTCATATATACGCCGAGGTATCGGGATACGGCAACACATGCGACGCCTATCACATAACCGCGCCCGATCCTGACGGGAGCAGCTCAATTGAGGCGATGCGCATAGCTATGAGAAATGCGGGATGGGCCCCTGAGCAGGTCGATCTTTATAACGCGCACGGCACATCTACGGAGCTCAACGACAAGGGTGAAAGCTGGGTAATCAGCAAGGTCTTCGGTGAGCACGCCGAAAAAATGGCCGTCCACTCGACAAAATCCATGATAGGCCACTGCCTCGGCGCGGCCGGGGCTGTCGAGACAATCGCCGCGATAATGGCGATTGAGCGCGGCATTATTCATCCCTCAATAAACTACGACAATCAGGATCCCGAGTGCGCGCGCATAGGCATCATAGCTAACGAGGCGGTCACGCGCAAGGTGGACAGGGTAATCATCAACAACGCTGGCTTCGGCGGACACAACGGAGTGCTGGCGATAGGGCGTATAGAGTAACGTACTATGTAAACGCAAGGACTATACATGAGCGATATATGCACGAACAGGCTGCCGAACACGCGTAAGTTCGAGGAGAATTTAGGATATTTCTTTCAGGATACAGAGCTTTTGGAGGAGGCGTTCACCCACTCCTCCTATGCCAACGAGCAGGGACTTAAGCGCTCAAACGAAAGATTGGAGTATCTCGGAGACGCTGTGTTGGAGCTCTGCGTCTCCGAGATACTTTATCGCGCTTTCCCTGATTATACCGAGGGACAGCTCACGAGGGCGCGCGCGTCCATAGTGAGCGAGGCTCCCCTCGCTAAATGGGGGGCGTCGATAAACGCCGGAGTGTTCCTGCGCTTGGGGAAGGGAACCGAAACGCAGGGAGGGCGTGACAGCCAGTCTATCATCGCGGACGCCATTGAGGCTGTGCTGGGCGCGATATTTCTCGACGGAGGTTACAAAGCCGCCGCTGAAGTCATAAGGCGTTTGGTGGACTTCTCTAAAACGGACATGGGGCGCGAAAACGAAAAGCGCGATTACAAGACGCGCTTACAGGAAGTGGCCCAGGCGCGCTGGGGAAGTGTCCCTTCATACCGCGTGGCAAAGCGCGCCGGTCCCGATCACGCGGCGTCGTTTGTAGTTGAACTGACGCTTCCCGACGGCAGTAAAATATGGGGCAAAGGAAGCTCGATAAAACTCGCCAGTTTCGAGGCGGCGAAGGAAGCATTGAAGGCGATAGATGCCGACCGGTAAGGGGCGGCGGGGGGCGGTTGGTAACGGGCGGCCAATGGCCGCCCCTAACTTGAAAGCAATCATAATTCTCTCGGCGTTTATAATTTTCCATGCCGCGGCGTCATTTGCCGCGCAGGCGCAGCCAGCGCCCGATGTCTGGGTCACTCAACCCTGGATAGCGGCTATGGCGCGTTTTATAGCCGTATCGACGCTGAACGTCAGGCCGATGTGCGCGTGGGGCGGAGACGGCTCGCTTCGCGTAATACGCCGCCCCCCCAGAGGAGCCACCGTTATAGCCCTCGACACGAAAGACGCCGACAAATACGGGCTTAGGAGCGGCAGGTATGGCCTTCATCTTATGTACGAACACTTGCCGATTGCCGACCTCTACAGGAACGCCATTCAGTTCGACCCGTCGATGCTGCCTTTTATGAGTCAGCGTTTGCTCGTCATATTAAGCAAGCTGAACCAGGATAATTATTCCTTCTATCAGAGGCGGCTTGCCGAGTTTCAGTCGCGCGTGGAGAGCACTGTCGAGGTAGGCAGGAGCCAGATACGCGGCGTAAAAATGCTTGACCTCGCCGGAGCGGTGAGCCCCTGGATAGAAGCGGCCGCCACCGACGCGGTTCGCCCGCCGCCTGAAGTATGGGCGGCATGGGCAAAGGGGGAGAGAGCGGAGGAACTTCTCGCCGCCGTAACATCGGCACAAAACAGGGGTTGGTGGATTGTAACCGATACATGGACGCCCGCGAGGATAGCGGCGGCGGCGGCAAGCGCGCCCCGAAAAGTCAAAATCACCCCCTCGGACGCCAATCAGGATTTATTCGAGTACCTTCAGGATATTTATCTGCAAATGTGGAATGTAATGGCTAAACGGTAATAAGGGGCGACCACTGGTCGCCCCTACGAGGGGGCGTCTTGAATGAATAACACGGCATCCGGCATCTCCGTGGATTTCGCCGGAATAATAATGAAAAATCCCGTACTCCTCGCCTCCGGCACTTGCGGTTTCGGCGAGGAACTCAGCCCCTACTTCGATATACAAAAACTCGGAGGCATCGTCTCCAAGGGGCTCACTCTGCGCCCGCGCACCGGCAACAGCGGCTCTCGCCTTCACGAGACGCCGTGCGGGCTGATGAACAGTATCGGGCTTGAAAATCCGGGAGTGAGGCATTTCGTCGAACATGAGCTGCCCCGGTTGAAGGCGCTTGACATTGCCGTAATAGCCAACCTCGGCGGACACGGTATGGACGACTATACCGAGGGCGCATCCATACTCAGCGACGCTTGCGTCGATATGATAGAGCTCAACATCTCCTGCCCCAACGTAAAGGAAGGCGGCATGAACTTCGGCATAAAGACCGAGATCGCGCGCGCTGTCGTCAGGGAGGTGCGCAAGGTTTGTCGGCATAAACTCGCCGTCAAGCTGTCGCCGAACGCAGAGGATATCGCGGCTCTTTCGCGCGCCTGCGAGGAGGAGGGAGCCGACGGCCTCTCGCTCACAAATACATACCCCGCAATGGCGATAGATATTTATAATAAAAAACCGGTATTCGGCAACATATACGCCGGATTGTCCGGCCCGGCGATAAAACCTATATCACTTCGAATGGTTCACCAAGCAGCCCGCGCGGTGAAAATACCCGTAATGGGCATCGGCGGCATATCGAATTGGCAGGACGCGATAGAGTTCATAATGGCAGGAGCGACCTGTGTCCAGATCGGAACAGCGTCGTTTATGAAGCCTGACGCCGCGGTTAATATAATAGAAGGAATAGAGAATTTCACGCGCGGCCAAGGGATAAGAAATTTGTCGGAGATACGCGGCATAATCAAATAAAGCGCGGAGACGCCCAAATTGGGCGTCTCCGCGCTTTATTGGGGTCTATCTTACAAGCGGCATTTCTGATAAAATTTATCCATCATATTCCATAGGAGGCGTTTATGATGTCGCGGATGATAGTATTCCATGTGGACGAGAAGCCGTCGCTGTCCCTGACCATACTTGCCGGAGCGCAGCATGTGCTTACGCTCTTCGGAGCGACTACGCTCGTCCCGCTCATATTCGGACCGGCGATGCGAATGTCCGAGGAGCAGATAGCGACGTTCATATGCTGCGTATACTTCGGCATGGGCGTTGCTACGCTCATTCAGACATGGCCGCGTACCGGCTCCGGACTGCCTATCGTACAGGGATCGAGCTTCAGCTTCATACCGCCGATAATGACCATCATCGGCCTCTACGAAGTGGACGGACCAAACGTCATCATGCAGTACGTCGGCGGCTCTCTCCTCATCGGCGGCATAGGCCTCGCCCTCATAGGCTACACCGGCATCGTCGGCAAAATCCGCAAGCTGATAACCCCAATCGTGATAGGCCCGACGATAATGGCGATAGGCTTCTCGCTTGCCGGAACCGCCGTGGACAACGCCTCCTCATACTGGCCGGTTGCGATACTTACAGTTGTCGTCGTATTTTTCTGCGGCCTCGCGTCGAAGAACAAATACTCGCAAATCTTCTGCGTGCTCATCGCCATAGCGTCGGCTTATCTCACCTGTCTCATTTTCACGATGGCAGGAGTGTTCACCGGCGAGCATTCGGCTTATGTCGACATCGCGAGTATATCGAACGCTCCCTGGTTCAGGGGTGACATCATAATGCCCTGGGGACCGCCTAAGTTCTCGGTGGCCGCAATCGGCGCTGTGGCGGCGGGCTTCCTGTGCGTCATGATCGAGTCGATAGGCGACTACCATTCCTGCGCCATCGCCGCCGGCATGAACAGCCCGTCCGAGAAGCAGATAAGCAGGGGCATCGGCGCGGAGGGCGTTGGCTGCGCGCTGTCCGGTATGCTCGGCTCGGTGGGGACGACCTCATATACCGAGAACATCGGCCTTATAGCCATAACGGGCGTGGCGAGCAGACACGTCGTGCGCGCCGGAGCCGTAATACTGATAATCATCTCATTCGTAGGCAAGATAGGCGCGCTGATAGCGACGATTCCAAAGCCGGTGATAGGCGGCGCGTATATAACCCTCTTCGGCACGATAGGCGCTATCGGCATACAGACACTGCTGCGCGGCAACATGCGAAGCCAGAGGAACGTGATGATAGTCGGCTTTGCCTTCCTTATGTCCCAAGGGATACCGGGATGGGCTGACGCGAATCAGGCGCAGTTTGTCACGGCGCTCGGTGAAACTATGGGCAGCACAATCTGGGCGATAATGAAGACGCCGATGGCTGTGGCCGCGATATGCGCCGTCATGGGCGACTCGCTGATACCGGGAACAGATGAGGAGCGTGGAATATGAAGAACAGAATATGGTATGCGGTTATTCTTGCGGTCGTGATGCTCTCGGCGTCATGCGCCCCTTTGCGGGCCGGTGAGCATATCTCCGACGAGGTGGTCGCGCGGAAGGTGGCGTCCCTGCTCGGAAAGGAGTTTACCCCTGAGCGTATTACCGTGACCGTTCTTGACAGCCGTCTTTACGCGGAGATGACGGGCGGCGTGATAAGCGATATACGCATTGACAGCATGAAGATAGAAGCTCTCATATCGAACAGGGAATCTGTGCTCTCCGACGACGCGGAGGCGCTCGCCTCGCTGATAGGCTACTCGAAGGGCGAGATGGTCATGTTGGAGAAGGACGTGAACGAATACTTCGCCAAGAACGAGTCCGGCGGTTTCTCAAAACTCGTCTTCGATTTCCTGCCCGGCAGTTTCAAGGCCGAGGGGTTATTCAGCGCGGACTTCCTGTTCAAACTCAGGATACGCCTCGCGGCAAACGGCACATTGGGGCTTGCCTCCGACGGAATAAACCTCTCCGGCGTGGCGATATTCATAGAGGGAGTGAAGCAGCCGAGCTTCATAACCGAGCAGATAGTTTCCGGAGTAAACCCGTTGATAGCGTGGAGAGATATTCCTTTCAAAGTGGAGTTCAAAACCGTTACCATTGAGGATACCCGCGCGGTAATGAGCGGCAACCCGAAAAAATTCCCGGGCGGCAGCACGGCGGTATGGAAAAAATAAAAAAACTTAAAACAAGGGTCAAGGGTTATAACTCTTGCTATGGTGTGAGGGCGAGGAGCCCTCACGGTTTAGATTTTATCGGAGGTACATTATGGAGCACTTTAATTTAACAATAATCGGCGCCGGGCCGGCCGGCTTAACGGCGGCCATATACGCGAGGCGAGCAGGGCTTAATGTCCTGATCATCGAACGAGGGCTCACCGGAGGGCAGATAAACCTGACCTCCGACGTAATGAATTACCCCGGCTTTGCGAAGATAGGCGGCATGGAGCTCGCGGGTGCCATGCGCGAACACGCCGCCGGCCTCGGAGCGGAGTTCCGCGAGCGCGGCGTTACCGGCGTTTCATTCGGGAACGATAAAATTATACGAACCGACGAGGGCGGCATATCGGCGGACGCGGTCATCATAGCCGTCGGCTCGACGATGAGGCGTGTCGGCTGCAAGGGTGAGGCCGAGTTCTTCGGGAACGGCGTCAGTTCGTGCGCAGTATGCGACGGGGCTCTCTATCAGGACGTGCCGGTCGCCGTGATAGGCGGAGGTCTCACGGCGGTCGAGGAGGCCGAATTTCTCACGCGGTTCGCCTCTAAGGTATATATCGTCCACCGGAGGGACGAATTCCGCGCCCCCCGGGCCGCTGTGGAAAGGACGCTCTCCAATCCGAAAATCGAGCCTGTGATGAGCCGCGTCCCCGACGAAATATACGGTGAGTTCGGCGTGCGGGGTCTGCGTGTGCGGAGCGTCAAGGATGGCTCGCTGAGAGATATAGAATTGGAGGGCGTGTTCGTTTTCGTCGGCACAGCCCCGAACGTAGACTTCCTCAGCGGCAGCGGCATAGTCATGAACGACGGCGGATGGATAAAAACCGATGAAAAAATGGAGACGTCGGTGAAGGGTGTGTTTGCCGCCGGAGACGTGCGCGATAAATTTCTCCGGCAGGTAATAACGGCCGCGGGCGACGGCGCTGTCGCGGCAATGGCGGCTTATGAGCATATAAAGGGAGTATAGAGGATAATAATTCATTGTGATTATGTCAAAAATGGTGTTAATATAGTGATTATAATAAATCAAAATTTCCTTTTCGAATAGGGGTGAGCAAAATGGATATGACTATTGACGCGTCTCGCGTTGAGGAGATACTCGCCGGCGCGGCGGGGGCGTCGGACGCAGAGCTGGACGAGATATTGGACAGGGCGGAGGGATTCAAGGGGCTGTCGCCGCGCGACGTGGCCGCGCTGCTTACGATGGACTCGGCTTCGCATATGGAGCGTATGTTCCGTATAGCGGGCAGGATAAAAGAGGAGATATACGGCTCGCGCATAGTGCTCTTCGCGCCGCTGTACGTGAGCGATTACTGCGTGAACAAATGCGCGTACTGCGGCTACAGCTGCAACAACGAATTCACGAGGCGGCGTCTCACTATGGACGAGATACGCGGCGAGGCCGAGATATTGGAGCGCATGGGGCACAAGCGGCTCGCCATAGAGGCCGGTGAAGATCCGGTGAACTGCCCTATAGATTACATCCTCGATACGATAAAGACGCTCTACGACATGAAGGTCGGAACGGGCGAGATAAGGCGTGTGAACATAAACATCGCCGCGACCACGGATGAGAATTACAGGAAGTTGCACGACGTCGGTATCGGCACGTACATACTCTTTCAGGAGACCTATCACGAGCCGACGTACCGGAGAACGCACAAGGCGGGTCCTAAGTCGAACTTCAACTATCACCTGACCGCGTTCGACAGGGCGATGAGGTCGGGCATCGACGACGTCGGCGCGGGAGTGCTCTTCGGGCTGCACGACTGGCGCTTCGAGGTGCTGGGGCTGATGTTGCACAACAGGCACTTGGACGAGAATTACGGCGCGGGCTTCCATACAATATCGATGCCGCGCCTCTGTAAGGCCGAGGGCATGGATATGTCCGACTACGAGCTGCTGTCCGACGAGGACTTCAAGAGAGTGGTGGCGACGGTGAGGATTGCCGTGCCGTACACGGGCATGATAATATCCACGAGGGAGTCTGCCGCCATGCGCAAGGAGCTGATACGCCTCGGAATATCGCAGGTGAGCGGAGGATCGAGCGTGGAGGTCGGCGGCTACGCGAGCCGCATAGAGGGCGGGGAGCAGTTCACCGTCGCCGACAACAGGCCGGCTATCGACGTTATCCGCTGGCTGATGGACGAACAGCTCGTGCCGAGCTTCTGCACGGCCTGCTACCGCAAGGGGCGCACGGGCGACAGGTTTATGTCGCTGGCAAAATCCGGCAACATAAAGAACGTCTGCCTGCCGAACGCGCTGATGACGCTCTGCGAGTACATGATGGACTACGGCGACGACGACTTCAGGAAACAGGCCGGCGCCCTCATAGGGAAGAACATCCCCAAAATCGCCAACGAAAAGATGCGGGAGCTGACGACGGAGAATATAAAGAAGATAAAACAGGGCGAACGGGATCTGTTCGTGTAACGAATTCGCGATTTTGGGGTACGCAGGCAGGGGCGGCCATTGGTCGCCCGTTTATGTGCGCCTCGTTCGTCTGTTCATTTTTTACATTAACCATATTTAGGAGGGATACGTATGATAAATACCGAGTTCGAGAATGTGAAAGTGGTCGCCAAGGCCAACATTTACTATGACGGCAAGGTGTTGAGCTATGCTTTCTTCACGCAGGACGGGAACCGCAAGACGGCGGGAGTTATCTTCCCCGGCGAGTACGAGTTCGTAACCGGCGACGCGGAGATAATGGACGTAACCTCCGGGGCGCTCACCGTAATGCTCCCCGGGAGCGACAAATGGGAGACGTTCGCCGTCGGCAAGTCGTTCAGCATACCGGCGAACAACAAGTTCAAGTGCAAGACCTCCGAAATTTCGGAGTACGTTTGCTCATACATAAAGGCTTGAGCAGATTGATCGTTGACTGACAGACTCTCGCTGAACTTTCGCGTCCCCTATTACGGCGGAGGGGCTGACGGAAGGATGAAAATCGGCGCGCTGCCGCAGTTCTTTCAGGAGGCGGCTGCCGTTCACGCGGACGGCCTCGGCATAGGCGTCGCCTATTTGCGTGAGCGCGGTCTTACGTGGGTAATGAGGCGCTACAGGATAAACGTATTACGCCCGCTCAGAGCGAGCGACGTTAGTGTGGCGACTTGGTACGAACCGAAGAAAAATCTCTTCTCGGTGAGGCGGTTCGAGGCGTTCTCCGGGGGTGAAAAACTCGCCGAGGCGTGGACGGGCTGGATTGTCGTGGATTTGGAGAACGGCCGTCCTTTGAGGCTTGATCGCGCGCTGCCTAAGGCTTATTACGACAACGCCGGACATTTGGAACCGGATGAACTGCCTCACGTCGAGAGACCGGGAGATTCCGGCGGCGAGTGTGTGTATTCGGTACGGCGCGGTGAACTTGACGTAAACGGCCACGTGAATCACACTGTCTGCTTCGATTGGGTGACGGAGAGCATCCCTGACGAGGTCTTTGGTGATTGCGAGCCCGCTGTATTGGATGCGGAGTATATGTTATCGATACCGAGGACTGATGTTACGGTACGAACCGAGAGGCAGCCCGGAGAATTGTTGCGTTTTCTCCACAGCGTAGTTATACGGGAAACAGGCAAAGAAGCGGTGAGGCTTTCGACTGAGTGGCGAAGGAAAGATTTCGGCGAACTAAAATAAAGAACGGGCGGTAGGATGCCGCCCCTACGGGAGGTATTTTTCTTGAAATGTGTGAAAAATCTCATTTTCTGCGCGATATGCCTTTGCGTCTTTGTATCCACGGCGGCGAGCGCCGATATTAACCTGCCTAAGCCTTTGAAGAGCGGCGGTATGGGTGTGTTCTCCGCAATAGAGAACAGGGCGTCCGGCACACGCGGCGCTTTTCCGGCAGGCGCGATTTCCGACGAGGAGCTGTCCACGATATTGTGGGCGGCAGCCGGCAAGAACAGGAACGGGGATGGCTGGACGGTGCCGACCGCGGGAGGTTTGTCGCCCTACGCGGTTGTGTACGTCGTAATGAAAGACAGCGCTTACCTCTACGATCCGGAGGCTAATAAACTGATAGGAGTTACCAACGGGAACGTCATAAATAACGTTACCAATGACAATTTCGTGAAGAAAGCTCCGGTCGTATTAGTGTTCGTATCGAGCACGGACAGCCTCGGCGCGATGGGCAAGCTCAACGAAGGCAACGCGCTGGCGTACAATATTACCGGGGCAATGGCACAGAACGCGTACTTAGCGTGTGAGAGCCTGAAGATATCGGCGCGCTACATGGTGTCGATGAACGCCGATGGCGTGAACAAGGTTCTGAAGCTCAAAAAAGGACATATACCCGTGGCAATCCTGCCGCTGGGGAAAAGATGATGTAGGGGCGGCATTCCGCCGCCCGTTTTTATAATACATCAACGGCGTTTAACATCCCAATGTTGTTCCGGATTTTAACGCCGTTCTGTTCCGAACAATCCGAACAAAAACCAAAATCAACGGGCGGCAGATTGCCGCCCCTACAGTAAACCGATTATTTTCCGGCCAAACGTTTTCCAAATTCGGCGCATTTGTCGGCTTCCGCTCCCTCAGGCGTTTCCTTTACCGCGAGACAGTCTTCTGTATGCACGCTGCTTGCTTCAAGGCGCGATGCCCATGACCTCAGCCATTCACCGTCTCCCCAGCCGCACGAGCCGAATAGGGCGGCGTGTTTCTCAGCCAGCAGAGGTATGACGGACGTGACGAAGGGGGACATTTCGCTCTCCTCTATGTCCTCGTCGCCGAGCGCGGGGGAGCCGAGGGCTATAACGTCGTATCCGCTCATATCGCCGGGACGGGCGGCGTCGGTGTTTATGACGGATACTTCAGCTCCGGCGAGGCGCGCGCCCTTCGCGATGAGCTCCGCCATTTTCTCAGTGTTGCCGGTCCCCGACCAGTAGACCAAGCAGATTTTCATCGTTAAGCCGGGGTATCCGCCCTGCTCTCCGCTATGGCCGCAAGGAGCCGCGAAGCGTCCGACAGCGGTGATATATCAGCGCGGAACGACGGATTATGGAGGGCGTAATCGCTTCCGACTCCGACGCTGAAGAATACGCCCGGCGCAATTCGCTGATAGTACGCGAAATCCTCGCCGATCATGTCGGGCACTAAGGTCTCCGTAACGAGCCCGAGTCCCTTCGACGCTGCGGCGACGAACTCGCACAGAGCGGGGTCGTTGTCGGTCGGGAGAGTAACAGCCTCGTTTTCAATCTCGGCCCGCACGCCGCAGGAGATGCTGGCTGCCTCGCATATGTCCGAGAGGCGGCGGAGGGCTCTTTCCCTCGTGCCGATGTCGAGAGTGCGAAGCGTACCCTCGGCGAAAGCCTCGTCCGGTATTACGTTCCACGTATTGCCGGAGGTGACGCGCGTAACGCTTAATACTGCCCTGTCGAACGGGTTGGTGAGGCGCGAGACGACGCATTGAGCGGCATTTATGAACTGAGCCAGCGCGACTATCGGGTCGGCGCAATCGTGCGGGCGGGCCGCGTGTCCGCCCCTGCCCTTTATGTGAAGGCGGAACCTGTCGACGGACGCGTGGTCTGCTCCTGCGCAGAGAGCGATAACTCCGGGGGCATTTTCCGCGTGAACATGAAGGCCGTATACCTCGCTCACTTCCTCCATGCCGCCGGCTTCTATTATTTTTCGCGCGCCGCCGCCGTCTTCCTCGGCGGGCTGGAAGAGGAGCCGCACCGTTCCGGCAAGCGACGCCCGCCGTTCATAAAGCAACGCCGCCGCGCCAAGGAGAGCCGTGGTGTGAAAATCATGTCCGCACGCGTGCATCCTGCCGCCGTTCAGCGAAGTGTAAGGAGATCCGCTTGCCTCGGTTATGGGAAGCGCGTCTATGTCGGCCCGCAACGCTATTGTCCTGCCCGGGCGAGAGCCCCCGATTTCGGCGATGACTCCCGTGTCAAGGCGCGAATCCTTCGCGCGAATACCTGTATCCGTGAGAATACCGCGTATGCGCGCGCTCGTCTCGCGCTCTTCCCACGACAGCTCGGGGTGGCTGTGAAACCATGCGAAGTATTCTTCGAGTTTATTTTGCAATAAATTTTTGTCCAAGATTGATTTCCCCTTTGGTAGGGGTGACCGCCCCCGGTCGCCCGTTCAGGTTTTTACGAAGGAAGCGCCTCGTAAGCCGGGTTCTGTCGTGCCCAGTCATTTATCTCAGCGGCCGTACCCGGGAGTCAGCGGGCAGCCTCGTCCTCCCCTATTCGGCCTTGCTCCGGGTGGGGCTTGCCGGGCACGCGCGTCGCCGCGCGTCCGGTGAGCTCTTACCTCGCCTTTTCACCCTTACCCCGGCTTTCGCGCGGGGCGGTATATTTTCTGTGGCGCTTTCCTTGGGCTCGCGCCCACAGGCGTTAATCCTGCACCCTGCCCTATGGAGCCCGGACTTTCCTCCGTCAAAAATGACAGCGACTGGATGAGACACTTCCTTCAAGTAAGATTGTAGCATATTATAGGGGTTCTATCGTTCTGAGATTAAATCGGTATTTCTTTACAATAGCGGGAGTGTCAATCAAAAATCTCCGAAAATCTCTCCCACAGCTCGCCGCTATGCTCCATCGCGGCGCGGGCCGTGTTCTTTATCGACTCTATGTCGCGGGCTATCTGGTTTCGCAGTTCGTCGGGCGATGAAAATTTTCTTTCCCCTCTTATGTAATCCAACAGGAATACGGACAGCTCCCTATCGTAGAGGTCGGCCTCGCAATCCAGCAGATTGACCTCGAAGATCGGTTCGTCTATGTCGCCGAAGGTCGGGTTCATTCCGATGTTCGCGGCTCCGGCGAAGTATTTGCCGTCGAGTGAAACGAGCGTCGCGTAAACGCCGTGCTTCGGCGCGACCCTCTGACAGTCGAGCGCGATGTTTGCCGTCGGAAAGCCGAGCTTTGCGCCGCGTCCCTTGCCGCGCGCGACCCTGCTCCTGTAAAAGAACGGGTAGCCGAGCATCTCCCGCGCGAGACGCATGTTGCCGAGGCTGACCGCTCTGCGCGCCGACGAGCTGCTTATCGGCTCGCCGTTTGACGCGCGCTCCATCGGGATCACGTCTATATACCAGCCCCGCTCGCCGCACGCAACTTTGAGATAATCGGTATCGCCGGCTCTTCCCTTGCCGAAGCGGAAGTCCTCGCCGACGACTACCCCGTCCACGCCGAACATCTCCCATACATAATCGAGGAACTGCTCCGGCGTCAGGTTGGCAGTGTTCTCAGTGAAGGCTATCCTGTGAACCGTCGGTATCGCGAAGAGCTTTTCGAGCGCGGATTGCTCAGGAGGGCCGAACAGATATTTGAAACCGTCCCCGTTTTTCATGAACAGCTTGTCAGGGTGGTTTTCGAACGTAATAACGCACCACGCCTCGCCAACGAGCTCCGCCCTGCGAGACGCGCCGTTAAGCAGCGCGCGGTGTCCGAGGTGAAAGCCGTCGAAGGCTCCTATGGCCGCTATCACGGCGAGGGGGGGCTTTCGTATTTTATGTTTATGTCCGGCACGGCGTAAGTGAGGCTGCCGCGCCTTTCCATGTGAGCCACCGAGAAGAAGTCTTCCCCGGTGAACGATACTTCCCCGCGCGGCGGGAAGCTGCCGAAGCTCCGCCTCTCGGCGTCTGAGAATCTGACGGCGATGCCGTTCGACAGAGCTCTGCTTCCGGCCCCCGGCAATGTGTACGAGGGCAGAAAGTTCTCCAATATATCGAGGCCGCGCAGGGCTCCGATCAGCTCCGCGCGGCTCGGCGGGTATTTACTGTCATATCGCAGCGCCTCGTTCAAATCGAACACGCCGACTCTCTCGCGGACGAGGGAGGCTATATGCGCGCCGCAGCCGAGAGAGCGCCCCAAGTCCCGCGCTATGCTCCTGATATACGTGCCTTTGCCGCACGATACGCGCAGCTCGGCGCAGCCTTCGGATATTTTGCCGAGACGCTCTATGCTCTCGATGAACACCGGCCTCGGCTCTATGTCGGGGTCGCCTCCGGCGCGGAATATATCGTGCGCCCTCCTGCCGTTTACGTGTACGGCTGACACTTTGGGGGGATATTGCATCCGCCAGCCGATAAACGAAAAAAGCGCCGAGTCCATATCCTCCTCGCGCACGTCTTCAGGCCGATTTGGAAATTCGGATATGATTTTTTCGCCGTCGTAGTCGCACGTCGTGGTCTCGAAGCCGAGCCTGACGACGGTCCTGTATACCTTGGGCATACTCATGACAACGCCGCTGAGGCGCGTTGAGCCATATACCAAGAGCACCAGTACGCCGGAAGCCGAGGAGTCGAGCGTGCCGCCGTGGCCTGCCTTGACGCCCCGCCCCAGCGCGCGGCGGACGTTCTCGACGCACGAGGTGCTTCTTTCGCCGACGGGTTTATTTATTATTATGAACGCCGGGCGCCGCATATCTTGTCATTTCATCACGGAGCAGAGAGAGCGCGTCCGGCAGAGGCGTTTTTATTGTGCAGCCTGAGGCGAGAGGGTGGCCGCCTCCGCCGAAGCGCGCGGCTATATCGTGAACCGAGAACGGCACGCGCGCGCGCAGATTTACCCTCACGCCGTCGTCCTGCTCGCTGCACATCGCGGCAATCTGGACGCCCTTTATGCGCAGGAGGACGTTTACGATATTCTCCTTGTCGTTCCGAGTGGTGTTCGTCTCGGTGAAGTCCTTTTGTGAGAGCCAGAAGAGCGCGCACAGCCCGTCGGCGAATGTCTCCGTGCGGGAAAAGGCGCGAGCCATCAGCTTCAGAGCGTTAGTGGACAAGGTGGCGTCGAGTTCGCAGTCGATCGCGTTCAGGGATATTCCGGCGTTTATCAGCTTTATCGCGCACTCGTGACTCCGCGCCGATGTCGAGGAGAATCTGAAATGCCCGTTGTCGGTTACTATGGCTACGTACAACGAATCGGCCTCACTCTTCGCGATGCCCCACTCGGATGCCGACAGAAGTTCGGTGATCATCTCTCCGGTTGCCGAAGCGTGTGAGTCGATCCAGTTAATGCTGCCGTATTTGGAGTTGTCGGAGTGATGGTCGATGTTTATAATTTCACAGCGCGAAGCGGCCTCCGAAATTCCGCCGACGGCGCGCTCGGTGTTGCTCGTGTCCACGCATATAATCAGGCAGCCGGCATTCGTGAATTCGTCCGAGAGGCTCTCCATCTCGCGGCAGTCTATATCTTCGAACAAAAAAGTATAAATCGGAGGCGGAGGGTCTGTGCATCCCACCGTAACCTCTTTGCCTATTCTCATGCCGAACTTGGCTATGGCCGACGCGCAGCCGCACGTATCCCCGTCGGGTTTCGTGTGCGCCAGAACGAGCCATTTGTCTTTGCCGGACATCACATCCAAAATTTGTCTGATTTCCCGCGCTTCGTCCATTTTATGGCCGCTTACCGATAACCTTGTCTATGAGCGCGTCCATGGTTCTCGCTCGCTTCTCGGATTCATCGTATATAAAATGAAGCTCCGGTATCTGCCTTATGTGCATTTCCTTGCCGAGGCGGCCGCGAATCCTGCCCTTGACAATCTCAAGGGCCGATGCCGTCCTCTCCTTTGCCGCGTCGTCTATAAGGGTATAATAAATTTTCGCGTGGCTCAGGTCGCGCGAGCAGTCAACGCTCGTCAGCACGGCCTCGCGCGCCGCGTCGTTCTTAACCTCTTTCGCCAGCAGCTCCGCTATCAGGCGCAGAAATTCCCTGTTCAGGCGCTCTATTCTGTATGTCGTCATATAAAAACACCTCGTGGTTCATGTAAAAAATCTCGAATTCCCCGTCATCCTCGCCCTTGCCTGTCAGCTGGGATACCGCGCGCAACCTCTGCTCCACCTCGGAACGCGACGAGCCGACGCAGGAAAAAGCGACGTCAGCCCTGTCCCAACAACCATCAGGCCCAAGATCAGCCGCCGATGTATTGCAAGACCTCCGTGCCCTGTCCAAAAGGGAGCGCACAACCATCCGCCTGTCCTTCAAACTCGACGCGCCCTGTATCCTTATGGAGAACAGAGCGATCCCAATCCAAGGGGTCATCAATAAATGATTAAGACCGCGGGGACGCTGCCCCCACTCCCCAACCGGGGAACTGAGTTCCCCGGACCTTCCGCTATGAAAATTCTTTTGTATTCAGACATTATATATCTAACAGCTTCTTTTCCGAGAGTACCTCGTATGCTTCCACTATATCGCCGTCGCGGAAGTCCTGGAAGCCGGAGAAGCTCATGCCGCACTCGTTGCCCGCCGCTATCTCGCGCACATCCTCCTTGAAGTGCCGCAGCCCCGACAGGCTGCCTTCCCATATGACGACTCCGTCGCGGACTATGCGCGTCTTCAAACTGCGCTTTACCGTTCCCTCCTGTACGAAGCAGCCGGCTATCTTACCTATCTTAGGCAGCTTGAAGGACGCCCTGATCTCCGCCTGACCGACCGTGTTCTCGCGCAGTGTCGGAGCCAGCATGCCTTCGAGCGCGGCTTTCACGTCCTCCTGCATGTCGTAGATGACGCTGTACATCCTTATTTGCACGTTCTCGGCTTCGCTCAGCTTCTTGGCGTTGGCGTCCGGCCTCACGTTGAAGCCGATAATTATGGCGTCGGAGACTGTCGCGAGCGTAACGTCCGACTCGGATATTCTGCCTACACCCTCGTGAACGATGTTGATGCCCACGTCGTCCGAGCTCATCTTCATAAGCGTGGAATGGAACGCCTCAAGCGAGCCCTGAACGTCGCACTTCAGCACGATGTTCAGCTGAGGGGCTTCCACGGTCTGCATTTGATCGTACATCTCCTCGAGCGTCAGGTGACCGCGAGCCTTCATGCGATCCTGGTCCTTTCTCGAAGATTCGCTCACAATATCGCGCGCCTCGCGCTCCGACGATATGAGATGGAACTCCTCGCCAGGCATCGGCACGTTTTCGAGGCCGAGAACCTCGATCGGCGTACTCGGGCCGGCGGAGTCGACAGCCTTGCCGGTGTCGTCGAACATCGCCCTTATCTTGCCCCAAGAGGTCTGGGTGGCTATAATGCTGCCGCGGTGAAGTGTGCCTTGCTGAACCATTATCGTGGCGACCGGGCCCTTGCCCTTGTCGAGGTTGGCCTCTATGACTACGCCCTCCACCGGCGCGGTGTGCGACGCCTTGAGCTCGGCCATCTCCGATACGAGCAGAACCATCTCAAGAAGCTGGTCGACGCCGGCGCCGGCCTTGGCCGCGACATCCACCATGATCGCGTCCCCGCCCCACTCCTCCGGAACAAGGCCGTAATCGGAGAGCTGTTGGCGCACTTTCTCAGGATTCGCGTCCGGTCTGTCCACCTTGTTTATCGCGACGATTATCGGAACGGAGGCAGCCTTCGCGTGGTTCAAGGCTTCGAGCGTCTGAGGCATCACGCCGTCGTCAGCCGCTACGACGAGTATGGCTATGTCCGTAACGCCCGCGCCGCGCGCGCGCATTGCCGTGAACGCCGCGTGTCCCGGCGTGTCCAAGAATACTATCTCATGTCCGTTATAGTTGACCTTGTAAGCGCCTATGTGCTGTGTTATGCCGCCCGCCTCGCCGTCGGTAACTCGAGTCTTGCGGATGAAGTCGAGCAGAGTGGTCTTGCCGTGATCAACGTGCCCCATCACGGTAACTATCGGCGCCCTCGGCTTCAGTTCACCGGACGCGGATGACGATGCGCTCTTCTTTCCGCCGGACTTCTTTTCGCGGGCGGGTTCGGCCTTAACTTCCGGCGGCTCCGGCTTCGCCTCCCTCACTATCTCGCTCCCTATGGCGGCCGACAAAACCGCGAGAGCGCTTTCATCGGGTACTCCGCTTAAGGGTATCATAAAACCCTTTTCAACCAATATCCTGACAAATTCCGCGCCTTTTTTGCCTGCCTTGACGGCGATGTCACCGACTGAATCGGAAGCCGAGATGTACAAAGTTCCGCCCTCCTTTGCCGGTTCACTCGCGGCGGCGGTTTCTTTTTTGACCGATTCTTCGACGCGCTGTGCGATATCCATGTCTATGGAGCTGGAGTGTGACTTTACCTCAACACCCATCTCCCTGAGCACGTTTATCAGCTCGGAGTTGTTCTTTCCGAGAAGTTTCGCAAGCTCGTATACCCTTATTTTATTCATATACGCACGCCCCTTGTGTCATAAAATCTCAGATAATTTTTCATATATATCGCGGTCAACATGGCTCCTGAAGGAACGGGAGAGGGAATTTTTTTTCGCGGCGGCCCTCACGCACCCAACGTCGGCGCCGCCTCCCGCGTTAGCGCCAGATCCCGCGGCAGCGCATAGATACGCCCCCCGTCCCGGCGCTTTGCCCGTAACGTCAATACCGACCGTTCCGTCCTTGCCGCGAACCACTCGCAACAGCGCGCCCTTTTCCCGCTCTCTTCCGCATCCGACACAGCGCCTCACCGGCCCGTCCGGACGCTCCGTTACTTCGGATCGTCCTCCCACAGAGACGCTCCCAGTTCGTCTATTATATCCTTTACCTTTATGCCTTCGTCTTCGAAGAGGTCCTTCATCGTCGGCAGGCGGTCGGGCTCCGTGACCTTGATGTCTATCTTCCAGCCCGTGAGGCGCGCCGCGAGACGGACGTTCTGCCCCGCCTTGCCTATCGCCAGCGAGAGTTGGTCCGGCCTTACGTAAACCCTGTACGTCTTTTCCTGATCGATTACCGGCTCTATTTTTATGGCTTTAGCGGGGGAGAGGGCGTTGCGCACGTACTGCAGCGGGTCGCCGCTCCACGTTATAACGTCGATGCGCTCGCCGGACAGGTCATCGCTTATGGACTTTATCCGAGCTCCGCTGTTGCCTATGCACGCGCCGACGGGGTCAACGTTCGCGTCGAGGGACGACACGGCTATTTTAGCCCGCGTTCCGGCCTCGCGCACTATGCCCCTGACACTCACAACCCCATCGTTTATCTCAGGGACTTCCACTTCGAGAAGCCGCTTCAGGAGATTTGGATGTGTGCGCGAGACTATTATCTTCGGTCCTCTCGTCGTCTGGCGCACCTCGAGGATCAAGAATTTCTTTCTCTCGCCCAGATTGTACGTCTCTCTGTTTATTCGTTCCTCCTTGGGCAGCATGGCGTCCGTCTTGTCACTCACACTGACCAAGATGAGGTCTCCCTCGGACTTAAATATCGTGCCGACAACTAAGTCGCCTATGTGGTTGGCGAACTCGCTGAACACTATCTGGCGTTCGGCATCCTTGAGGCGCTGAATTATCACCTGGCGAGCCGTCTGAGCAGCTATTCTGCCGAAACTTTCAGGAGAGACGTCGACGCAGGCGACATCATCGACGTTAAGATCGGGAAAGCCGTTGGCCGCGGCCTCTTCCTTCGTCCACTCTCTATCGTGCCGTTCGACTGTCTCGACTATGAGATACCGTTCGGTGAGCGTTATCTCGCAGGATTCCTCGCCGATCTCCACCTTGGCTTCCAGCTCGGGATCACCGTTTTTATATTTTTTATAAGCCGCGCCTATAGCCGCCTCAAGGCTCGACACTATCAGTTCCGCCGGCAGACCCTTTTCTTCTTCGATTTGTTTGAGCGCAACGACAAAATCCTTACCAAACCGCATATATTTTCCCCTCTCCGTAAAATCTAACTTAAAGATTGATTTTAGGCGGGCGACCAATGGCCGCCCCTACTTATGCTTCTTTTTCTTTTCCGCGCCATCCCCGAAGTCGTAGACGAGGCGGGCGTGCTTTATCGAGGCAAACGGAACGCGGACGTCGGAACCGTCTGAGATCCGGAGCGTCACTTCATCTCCGTCATACGAAAGAATCTCTCCCTCTGCCTTTTTGCGCGCCGCTAATGTTACGGCGGCGCGGCGTCCTATAAAACGCGTATAATGTTCCGGCGTAAAGAGCGGTCGTTCTATGCCCGGCGAGCTCACCTCGACGAAATAGGCCCCGCGAAAATCAAGGCGCCCCTCTTCATCGAGCCGGTCGAGATATTCGTTCACCGCGCGCGAGGCGGATACGCACTCGTTGTGCGACACCCCGTCAGATGAGTCGATATATACTCTTATCGTCCCGCCCTCTTTCGCGCGTTCCACCTCGACGCCGACGCACTCCAAAGCCGCAGCCTCGACGATGCCCTTTATTCCGTCCGTGATACTTTTCAAATTATTCGCTTTGTTATCCGCCGCTTTGACGGCCATTTGCTTATCCTCCGATATATCCCCTCGTTAAATAAAGAAGAGTGGGATGACCCACTCTTCGGTCGCAACGCCGATAAGCCGTAACGCTAAGGATTATACCATGTGAACCATATAATACAATATTGATGATTAAAAATATTCGGTCAATATTTTTTATTGACAGCCCTCCGGATTATCTATATAATTCCCATCATGCGAAGCGGTGATGTTTTTAATGACGATACTCTGCTGGGCGAGCGCGTCAGATTTGGCGAGCTGTTCGACTGTTATTCCTCTCTCCTTACCGAAAAACAGCGTGAGGCATGTGAGCTGTCCCTGACCGGCGATTTGTCCTCCTCGGAGCTCGCGGAGGAGCTCCGGCTCAGCCGTCAAGGGGCGTACGATCTCGTGAGGAGGTCGCGGGATTTTTTGGAGGAGACCGAGGGATATATTGGGCTTCTTGTTTTGAGGTCGCGTATCGCGGAGCTCGCCAAGCTGATAGAGCAATGGAGGCACGAATTGCCGGAGGAGTTTGCCGTTCGGGCGGAAGGTTTATTATCGGAGGAGGCTGAACGCGATGTTTGAAGCTTTAAGAGACAGGTTCGAGAAGGTCTTTTCCTCGCTGAAGGGCAGGGGCAAGCTGACCGCCGACGACGTGAACACCGCGCTGCGCGAAGTGCGGAGGGCTCTTCTCGAAGCCGACGTAAGCTACAAGGTCGTAAAGGATCTCGTGAGCGCGATAAGCGCGCGAGCCACGGGCGCGGACGTGCTCTCCTCCATAACACCGGCTCAGCAGGTGGCGACGATAGTCTATGAAGAGATGACGAATATCATGGGCAAGGCCCCGTCACCAATGATAGTTTCGCCCAAGCCGCCGACCGTGTACATGATGGTCGGCCTGCAGGGTTCCGGTAAGACGACGACCACTGTGAAGCTCGCGAAGCGCATGTCAAAGTCACACAAGCCCCTCGTTGTAGCGTGCGACCTTCGCAGACCGGCTGCCGTAGATCAACTCCGCGTTCTTGCGGAGAAGGCGGGCATCGCGTTCTTCGGCCCCGAGCAGGGCGGGAGTAACCCCGTTTCCGTGGCGCGGGCTTCGATCGCGTTCGCCGAGAATCACCTCTGCGACATGATATTGCTCGACACGGCGGGACGCTTGCAGTTAGACGATGATTTGATGGCCGAATTGGAGGAGATGAAGGGCGCGGTTCCTCCTCATGAGGTTCTGCTCGTAGTCGACTCCATGACGGGGCAGGAGTCCGTTCAGGTGTCGTCAGTCTTTAACGAGCGCCTCGGCTTGTCGGGCGTAATACTGACGAAGATGGACGGCGACGCGCGCGGCGGTCCGGCGCTGGCAATAAAAGCGAGCACGGGAGTACCGATAAAGATGGTCGGCATGGGCGAGCGCGTCGAGGATTTGGATGTTTTCGACGCGGCGCGGGTGGCCTCCCGCATCATGGGCATGGGCGACATGATGAGCTTAGTGGAGAAGATAGAGAGCGCCGCCTCTGAGGAGGATACGGAGAAGCTTGCCGAGAGCCTCAAGAAGAACAAGTTCACGATGGATGACATGCTGCTGCAGCTTCAGCAGATAAAGAAGCTCGGTCCGCTCGACAAAGTTATGGAGATGCTGCCCATACCGGGCGGCTCGAAGATGCTGAAGGGCGCAGACATGGATATGTCGCGCCTCAAACACGCAGAGGCTGTTATTCAGTCGATGACTAAGAAGGAGCGGCGCAGCCCCGAGATAATAAAGGGCGGCCGCAGACGCCGCATAGCCGAGGGTTCAGGCACGAGCGTGCAGATAGTAAATCAAGTTCTGGCGCAATACGAACAGATGAAGACGATGATGAAGTCCATCGGCAAAATGAACCCAAAATCGTTCAAAATCCCCGGAAAACTGAAGAACATGTTCAAGGGCTTTTGAAAAAGTATAGTGTGCGGCGGAGAGTGGATAGTCTTTTGACTTTTGACAAGGGTCAAGGGTGATAACCCTTGCGAGGGTGTGGGGCGAGCAGCCCCGCGGTCCGGATTTATATATTTGATGGAGGTGTGTATCAAGCATGGCGGTACGTATTCGTTTATCGAGGCATGGCAAGAAGAAGGCTCCGTTTTATCGTTTGGTGGCGGCGGACTCTCGTTCGCCGAGGGATGGTCGTTTTATCGAGATGCTCGGGACGTATAATCCCATGACCGACCCGGCGGAGATAAAGGTCGAGGCGGAGCGGGCGCTGTACTGGCTGAAAGTGGGGGCATCCGCGTCGGACACGGCTCGGGCGCTTTTGAGGAAGGCCGGAGTCTGGGAGCGCTACGAGGCGGAGAAGTCAACGGGAGCGGCATGAGAATATGCCTGACTACAACGGCATAGTAGAGCATATAGTCAAGCGGCTCGTCAATCAGCCTGACAAGGTTGAGGTGACGAGCGAGCGCAACAACGGAGGGGCGGTAATGGTAACAATATCAACAGCCGTCGATGACGTGGGGCGCGTAATAGGCAAGCGGGGCGCGACCATCAACTCCGTAAGGCTTATCGCCAAGGCTGCCGCGATTAAGCCCGGCGAAAAAGTTGACGTCGACCTCGCGTAAAAAAAATCGCGTACCGGATGGGCGCGTCCTGATAGGATGCGTGACGGGCGCTCACGGATTGAAGGGAGCGGCGCGGATCTGCCCCCTGACGGATTACCCGGAGCGCTTCGCGGAGATGAAGAAGCTCCGCGTCGACGTAGGCGATACTTATTCGGAGTTCGAGCTGCTTAATGTGTCGTATATGGATGGGGGCAAGCAGGTATTGGCTTACCTGTCCGGGATCGACAGCAGGGAGAAGGCCGAGGCTCTCGCCGGAGGAATTATCAGTGTATCGCCGGAGGAGCGGGTTTCATTGCCGGAGGATGAGTATTGGGTAGACGACATCATCGGCATGGAGACCGTAAGTTACGAGAACGGCGAGCTCTTGGGGAAGATAGAGGACGTAATTCCGACCGGGGGCGGCGACGTTTACGCCGTTAGGACTTTGGACGGGGAGACGAAACTGCTGCCGGCGAGCGCGGAAGTTGTGCGCGAGATAGATATCAGCAAGCGTACCATGAAAATAACCATCATAGACGGTCTCTGGGACTAAATGGCGGAGAGCTGCGTTATCGTAAAAATTTCGATAGTAACGGCGTTCCCCGACCTCGTCCGCAACTGCGTCTCGTCGAGCGTTCTGGGACGGGGCATAGAAGCGGGCAAGTTAGACGTCTCGGTGATAGATTTAAGGGATTACGGAATCGGGAGCTACCGTCAAGTGGACGACTACAGCTTCGGCGGCGGCGGCATGGTGCTGATGGCGGGACCGTTGGAGGCCGCGCTTGACGCCGTAGCCGACAGAGAGGGCCGTTTTGTCGCTGCTCCGAGTCCGCAAGGAACGCCCTTGTGTCAAGAAACGGTCGAGGATTTTTACCGAGCGGCTCGCTTAAAGAGACTGATAATCGTCTGCGGGCACTACGAGGGTTTGGATGAGCGCTTCGCGGAGCGTAACGTGGACGCCGAGTTCTCGCTTGGGGACTTCGTGATAACAGGCGGGGAACTGCCGGCTGCGATACTTACGGACGCTGTAGCCCGCCTCGTCAGCGGTGTTGTCGGCAAGGACGAGGCTGTAAAAAACGACTCGTTCTTCTCAGGGATGTTGGATTATCCGCATTACACGCGCCCGGCGGAGTTCGGCGGCGACAAAGCGCCGGACGTACTGCTCGGCGGCGACCATGAAGCGATCAAGGCCTTCAGGCTCGGAGAGTCCGTGAGAAGGACTGTTGCGCGGCGTCCCGACGTTATAGCGCGCGCCGGCATAATGCCGTGGATGAAGCGCGGTGTCTATGTAATCGAGGTTCATTATCCCGTCCTCGACAAGAACGGAGCAAAGTGTACCACGTCGATAACCGGCCTTGATGTCCACGACATAGCGAGGGCGTGCAGGACCTACGGGATAAAAAAGTACATCATCGTAACGCCTATAGCCGAACAGCGCGCGATGGCAAAGAGGATAGCCGAGCACTGGACGGAGGGTTACGGCGCGGAATTCAACCCCGACAGGAGCGAGGCCATGAGGCTCATAAAGACATGCCCGTCGATAGAGAGCGCTGTTTCTTGGATAACGGAGCGCGAACACACGGCTCCATTCACGTTGGCGACGACGGCGAAGATGAGGGATGACGCGTCGCATTGGACGAGCGTCAAGCGTCGTATGTTGGAGTCGGGTTCACCGGCGGTATTACTGTTTGGCACGGGATCGGGATTGCACGACGAAGCGCTGTCGAACGCGTCGGCGGTGATGGCTCCCATATCGGGCGGAGTTGACGGATACAATCACCTCTCCGTAAGGAGCGCGGCAGGGATAGTTTTGGACAGATTTTTCGGATTCAGATGATAAACGACATGAAGGGAAGCGATATGTAATGATAGATCCGAGACTGGCGCTCGTTGAGAAGCGCTACATCAAAGAAGCGCCGGAGTTTCGCGCCGGAGACACGGTGAAGGTACACGTAAAGGTTAAGGAAGGCAACCGCGAGCGTATACAGGTATTCGAGGGAGTCGTCATAGGCCGTCAGCACGGCGGTCTGCGCGAGAACTTCATCGTCCGCAAAATGTCAGGCGGCGTAGGCGTGGAGAGGATATTCCCCGTCTGCTGCCCCTCCATCGACAAAATAGAGGTAACGAGACTCGGCAAAGTGAAGCGCGCCAAACTCTACTACCTCCGCAAGCTGAGCGGCAAAGCCGCCCGAATCAAGGAGCGCAGGGTGGATCAAAAGAAGGGCTGAATCAACGTCTCTTCTTGAGCGGAACGACCGCAGAACCAGTGGGTTAAAACCTCACGGGTTCTGCGGTCAGCCTAAAAACTGCATTATCACCCACCCTATCATAGAAGACCGGGGTTGGGTACGCGCGCCAGCTTAAACAAAAAGAACCCCGCCGCTCCGACAGCAAAGACGAGACAAAAAATCAAAAATTGCTCCAACTTAAAATATCCGCCCCCTATGAAGGCTGATTTATTGTCAGGAGCCTGAGGGCGGCGGCAGCCCCTGCCTAAAACGACGGAATTCCGTTTGGCGATTTAATCAGCCTTTCTTATGCTCTCTCCGTATGTGCGCCGCGATTTTGAAATCCTCCATCGTAATGTGCTGCGTAAGCCAGCGAACAACAATGGTGTTGACAACATCGGCCAGTTTATCCGATGAACCGTCTGCCTTGTATTGGGCGACCAGTTCACCAACCGTCGCCTTGAAATTATCGTGGAGTTTCTTGTGTTTTTCGTAGTCGGGGTAGTTATGTTTTAGCTGTAACGCCTCCTCGTCCCTGAAATGCTCCACGGTATAGTCCACCAAAAAGCCCAGTGTCTTCCCGAGAGTCTCCTCGCTTTGACCGCTGACACAAGCCTCAATCAGATTACTTGTCAGCCTGAACAGCTGCTTGTGCTGGGAATCTATTTCCTCATTTCCGGTTTCCAGCTCCGGGATCCATGCCACGCCCTGTTTCCACGATGTTGCGCCTTCAATTTTCTTCAAGCCGTATTCAGCCCCTTTCGTCATATACCGGTGCAGCTTCCCCAATACTTCTTCAGTCTACAAAATATATGTCGTACGCGCCGTTTCGCCCCTTTGCTGAAATATCTGCAAATCATTACACGGTATCATAACAATTAGCGTGCGTAGTGTAAATGACTAATCTGAAAAAAATCAAAGACAAAGGCTTCATTAAATTATTCACTCAGCGCGCGAATAAAATGAATTTATTAAGCTATAATGTTTTTCGCGGAAGGCTGAGGAAAATCTGTTCCTTCGCAGGGCGGTTCCTCGCGGGGTGTGGGGCGGCGCCGCACGGTCTTGATTTATATAAAAATGATTGGTTGGAGGAATATATCGCGATGATGGAAAAATTTGATGAACTCCGGGAGTTGAGGCGCGGCGGCGAGGACAGGATACGCGGCTGCCGAGATGTGCCGGAGATTCAGGCGGCTAAGGGCGCTCTCATTGGCAAGAAGGGCGCCGTTTCGGAGATGCTGAAGGAGATACCAAAGCTCGCGCCCGAAGAGCGGCCTCAGTTCGGCGCGGCGGTCAACGAGCTGAAGAATCACCTTGCCAAACTTATAGAGGAGCGCGAGGAAGCTCTGCTCATAGCGGCGGCGTCCGCGCCGAAGGGCTTCGACCTCACCGTGCCGGGCATAGCGCCGAGCGGCGGGGGACTTCACCCGATAACGCAGATGAGGTACGACCTCGACGACACGTTCAGGTCTCTCGGCTTTGAAATATTCCGGGAGGACGAGATAACGAGCGAGCTGTACGCTTTCGACAACCTCAACTTCGCGCCCGATCATCCCGCGCGCGAGAGCATGGACACGTACTGGATCGAGGGGTTCGAGAATAAGAGCGGAGGCGAGCGCCTTTGCCTCCGCCCCCACCTCACCGGAGCGAGCGTCAGATATATGAAGACGCGCAAACCGCCGTACAGGTTCGTTTATCCGGGACGGGTCTACCGCAACGAGACGACCGACGCGCGGCACGAGAGGGCTTTCTTCCAGTACGAGGCGCTGATCGTCGACAGGGAGCTGCCGTTCACGGCGGGCAAGGTTATGGTTAAGAGCATACTCGACAGGGTGTTCGGGCGCGACGTGCCGGTTCGCATGAGAGTTGGCTTCTTTCCGTTCGTCGAGCCGGGCTTCGAGATAGACATGGGCTGCCTCGTCTGCGGCGGCGTTGGGTGCAGCGTGTGCAAGCACGTAGGCTGGATAGAGATAATGCCGGGCGGCACCCCGCACCCGAACGTTCTGCGCGCGGCCGGTCTCGATCCCGCCGAGCACACCGGCTTCTACGTAAACATAGGCCTCGACAGGCTCGTCATGATGCGCTACGGCGTGGACGACGTGAGACTTTTCCACAGCGCGGACCTGCGCTTCCTGCGCCAGTTCAGATAACGAATAGAGAGCTGCCGATATGAAACTTTCACTCAACTGGATAAAGGAATATGTGGAGCTCCCCGCCGGCCTCGGTATGGAGAAGCTCATGTACGACCTCACCATGTCCACGGTCGAGGTGGAGGGCGCCGAGAATCTCGCCGGCAGGTTCAGGAACATCATCGTGGGGGAGATAAAGGAAGTCCTCCCGCACCCGAACGCGGACAAGCTCAGGATATGCCGCACCGACGTGGGCGGGGAGATAAAGGAGATAGTCTGCGGAGGGATAAACCTTCGCGACGGGATGAAGGTCATAGTCTCGAAGCCGGGCGCGTTCGTCCGCTGGCACGGCGAGGGGGACTTGGTGGAGATAAAGGCGGCCAAACTGCGCGGCGCAGAGAGCTACGGAATGATATGCGCGTCGACCGAGGTAGGGCTGTTCGACCTCTTCCCCTTTGAGGACGAGGCCACGATAGTCGATTTGTCGGACTTCGCCGCTCCCGCCGGTACGCCGCTCGAAAGGGCCCTCGGTTTAGACGATGTGATACTTGAAATAGACAACCGCTCGCTCACCAACCGCCCCGACCTGTGGGGTCATTACGGCATAGCGCGCGAAATATCGGCGATCTATAACGTGCCGATGAAGGAGATTGCGAAGTTCGAGCCCGAGCAAAATGGAGAGCCGCGAGTTGCCATAGACGACCCGGAACGCTGTACGAGGTACATTGGCATAAAGATAGAGAATGTCTCGGCAAAACCTTCATCGTTTGAAATACAGAGCTTCCTCTGGCGCGTGGGGCAGCGTCCCATAAACGCGCTCGTCGATATAACCAACTATGTAATGCTCGCGGTCGGCCAGCCCACTCACGCGTTCGACTCAGGCAACATATCCGGCGGGATAACAGTTCGCGGGGCGCGCGCAGAGGAGAAATTACCGCTCCTCAATGGCAGGGAGCTATCGCTCACCTCGGAGGATTTGGTTATCGCGGACGACGACGAGGCCGTCGCTCTCGCGGGCGTTATGGGCGGCAGCAAGGACTCGATACTGCCGGACACGAAGAACGTCATATTGGAGATAGCGAACTTCGCCCCGCTCGGCGTGCGCAAGACGGAGGCGAGGTTCGAGATAAGGACCGAGGCGTCCATCCGCTACGAGAAGGGCATCGACCCGCAGAGGGCAGACCTCGCGGTTTCTCTCGGCTGCGCGCTCTTCAAGAGCGAGTTCCCCGGTATGAGGATAACCGGAGCGAACGACAACTACCCGCGCCCGTTGGAGCAGTCGCGCGTTACGCTCTCGCTCGACTGGCTGGCAAAGAGACTCGGCAAGAGGCTCGAGAACGATAACATCCGCGCCATACTCGAACGCCTCGGCTTCGTGGTTACCATAGAGGGGGACGAGCTGCGCGTTACGGCTCCGTCTTGGAGATCGACGGGCGACATATCGCTGCCCGACGACATCATGGAGGAAGTAGCCCGCCTGTACGGCTACGAGAACTTCGAGCCGACGCCCATAACGACGTCGTTTGAGCGCGCGATAAAGCAGAGGGATTACGAGTTAGACAGGTCGATACGCGAGTACCTCTCCTTCCGCTGCGGTATGCAGGAGATTTTTACATATCCGTGGATGAAGGACGAATTCATCAGCGCGCTTGGGGCGCCGCGCGCCGGTATGTTACAGCTCGCCACGCCGCCCGCTCCCGACGAGAGGTATATAAGAAACTCACTGCTGCCCAACTTGGTGAGGGCGGTGTCCGAAAACCTGCGCTTCGGCGGGAATTTTAGCATATACGAGCTGACTCAGGTGTTCGACGGCTCGTCGTTCAGCAAGCCGCTCGACGAGAGGGAGAACCTGCCCCACATGGCGCGCCGCCTCGCCGGGGCTCTTGCCGGAACAACAGGCGGGGCGGACGAGATAACGTCGCTGTTCAGGACGGCCAAGGGCATATTGGAGAACATGAGCCTCCGGACGCACATGGAGCCGCTGTCGTTAGATGCGGCGGAGCAGAGCGCCGCGCCGTGGGCGGACGAAACCATCAAGCTCGCCGTCAGAAACGGAGATGGCGTAATAGGATATTTAGCCCTGCTCTCGCGCAAGTCCGCCCTCGCCGCCGGAATAAAGCAGGCGCCGGTCGTCCTGTTTGAGATAGACGTCGAGAAGCTCGCCCCCCTTCCGTCACGCGCCAACAAGTTCGTACACCTCCCGGAATATCCGCAGGCCGAGTACGACATATCTATGATATTCCCGGAGGAAGCGAAGTGGGGCGGGATAGAGGACGTCATAACGGGCGGGAAGAACGCGCTCGTCAAGTCCGCGTCCTTCATCGACGAGTACAGGGGACGCCAGATACCGGAGGGCAAAAAGTCCGTTACAATACGCCTTATCATAGGCTCCGATGAAAAGACGCTCACGTCCGAAGAGATAGAATCAGCTGCCGAGGCGATAATAAAGCGCCTGACGAAACGCCTCGGCGGCGAGCTGAGGGGTTAGGGATTAGGAGGGAACATTATGACGCAAAATAGGCTTTTCCGCAGGGGAGGGTTTCAAACCCGCCCCTGCCAACCAGAACCCCGCCTCTGCCGGACATTTCTGAAATTCGCCGGATTTTTGTCAGCGGTCGTCCTCTGCTTGTTCATATCTGCCGCGTCCTTCGCGGATGACGCGCATCTGCTCGTCATATTTCATACGAACGACGTTCACGGACACGCGATAACGGAGACCGACAGGGACGGGCGGATCATCGCGATGGGGTACGATCGGCTGAAGGCGATCGTTGACGGGGAGGCAGCCAAGCACAAGATGCTGCTCGACGCGGGCGACGTGCTTCACGGCACGGCATTCGCCACCGCGAAGAGGGGCGAGCTCGCCGCCCGCGCCGTATCTCTCCTCGGATACGACGCCATCGCCGTAGGCAATCACGAGTTCGACTACGGGCCGGACAGACTCCTCGAACTGCGCGACAAGTACAGGCTTCCCTTCCTGTCGGCGAACACGAAGAAGAAAAGCGACGGCAAACTCATATTCCCTCCGTACAGCGTGACGTACTTTGAGGATCTGCGCGTCGGCGTCTTCGGACTCACAACGCCAATGACGGAGACAAGCACCGATCCGAAGAACGTAATCTCCCTGTCGTTCGGCACACAGGCGGATCTCACGGACACGGCGCGTGAGATGACGCGGATACTGCGGGAAAACCTGAGCGCCGATATAGTGATAGCTCTGACGCACGTCGGCAGCGAGCCTTACTGCGAGCCCATGTCGCAGGCGATAGCGCGCGCCGTACCGGGCATAGACATAATAATCGACGGACACAGCCACTCCGTCCTGCCCGATCTCCGCGTGAACAATACGCTGATCACGAGCACAGGGGCTTATTCCGCGAACACAGGGCGCATCACCGTCGACAGGAAGAGCGGCGGCGGCTTCGCCATGTCGTCCGTCCTGATACCGGCGAGCGACGCCGAAAAGGTAGTCCCGAACCCCGAACTGTCGTGGGCGCTGACGGCGCTCGACGGCGAACTTAACAGGGAGTTGTCGGGCGTGGTCGCTGTGTCCCCGACGGACTTCAACGGCGAGAGGAAGTACGTCAGATCGGGCAGCACAAACCTTGGCCGCGTGATATGCGCCGCTTTAATTAAAGAGACCGGAGCTGACGCGGCGTTCCTCAACGGAGGCACCATACGCGGATCGATAGCGTCAGGCGACATCACCAAAAAGGATATACTCACTGTCCTCCCCTACGCCAATTATGTCCGCGCGGTTAACATGAAGGGCAGCGACCTGCTCGCCTCGATAAAGTACGGATTATCGGAGCCGGGGTCGGGCGCGTTCCCGCAGTTTTACGGCATGAGCGTCTCGGCGCGGGAGAGCTTCGTGATCAAGAACGGAGCGAAAATCGATAGCTTGGAGGTCGAGTCGGTTACCATAAAAGGACAGCCTCTCGACGAGAACGCCGTCTACAAGATAGCGACAAACGACTTCATCAGCTCCGGCGGCGACGGGTACAGCCTCTTTGCCGGATATGACTACGACGAGTTCGGTACGCTCAACGACGCCTTCCTGAAGTTTATATCGGAGGCGAGCGCCGACGAGCTGGCGGCCATAGACGGCGCGGATGTGATTATCATAAAGCAGGGTATATGATAAATGGATGAATTGTAGGGGCGACCGCCCCCGGCCGCCGGTCCTTTGATATAATATAACTTGGGTTTTGTCTTTACCCTTTAGGCTCCTGATAATAAACCAGGCTTTTATAAAATACGGGGTGATGTTTTCTATGGATTACAGGCTGCCCAAGGATAATATGAAGGATATTATGTACAGCGGGGGTATACGCGAGATATTGGCTCACGCCGAGGAGCTTCAGCGCGCCGGGCGCAGTATTTTGCACTTGGAGATAGGACGCCCGGACTTCGACTCGCCGCGTCTCGCGAAGGACGCGGCTATACGCGCGCTCGAATCGGGACAGGTTCACTACACCGACATGGCCGGCACGGCGGAGCTGCGCGGCGAGATAGCCGCGAAGTACAAGCGCGACGCCGGTATTGAAATTGACCCTGACCGTGAGGTGATCGTCACGGCGGGCGCGGTGGAGGCCTTTTCAGCGGTGCTCTCGACGGTATTAGGTCAGGGGGACGAGGTGATTGTACCGGCTCCCTTCTTCCCTGTCTACGACGATGTTATAAAGCTGAACGGCGCGGTCATCCGCAAAGTGCCGTGCAGAATAGAAAACTCGTTCCGCCCTCAGCCGGAGGACATAGAGGCGGCGGTCACCCCCCGGACGCGGATAATAATGATAACCTCACCGAACAATCCGACGGGCGCGATTTCGACCAGAGCGGAACTTGAGGGCATAGCCGAAATAGCGAGGAAACACGATCTGTTCGTCCTCTCCGACGAGTGCTATGAAAAGTTTTCATATGACGAGGATACGCCGCATATTTACTTCGCCTCCCTGCCCGGCATGAAGGAGCGCACTTTCACCGTGTCGGGCACGTCCAAGACTTTCTCTATGACGGGCTGGCGCGTCGGCTGGATAGTCATGCCTCCGAAGACTAAGCAATATGTGATTAAGTGCCATCAGGCATTCGCCACATGCGCCAACTCGTTTGCCCAGGCGGGAGCCGCCGAGGCGCTGCGGAATTGCTCCGACGATGTCGAGAGGATGATAGCCGAGTACAAGCGCAGACGCGACATCATGGTGGAGGAGCTCGCTCAAATAGAGGGCTTCGATACTCCAAAGCCGAACGGAGCGTTCTACGTCTTTCCGAGCATAAAGAAGCTCGGTATCCCGTCTTTCGACTTCGCGGGGCGTTTGCTGGAGGAGAAGGGTGTATCCCTTGTTCCCGGACAGCCGTTCGGTGTGGAGGACGGCTATCTTCGCCTGACCTACTGCCGCCCGGAAAACGAAATAAGGGAAGCGCTGTCGAGGATGGCGGATTTCGTAAAGAGCCTGTAGGGGCGAACTGCGTTCGCCCGTTCAGTTTTTTTATGTGTTACAATAGAGACATATACTAAAAGGCGGTGTCCGTGTGTCTGAAAGCGACGTGCTGAATGATTACAACAATGTAGAAAACGTGCTTTCGATGAGAAATTCTTTCTCAGCTGAGGATGAACTGTTGTCGTTTATAAAGAATATAAATGACATACTTATCCTTGTGTCCGAGGACAGAAAAATTATCGCCGCGTCGGATTCCGCGAACAAACTTATGGGCATTCAGAGCGGTAATTATTCTGAGCTTACAATAGACAGATTCTTTCCCCCTATGTACATAAATATGATGTTCACAAGACACGGTAATAACGCCGGTACCGCGGTGCAACCCATGTCATTCGCAATGACCGGCAAGCACGGACAGAATACTCAGATCGAAGTGTGCTTCAACTGGCACAAGTTGTCGGGACGTGATGTGCTTGTTCTGTCATGCCGCGACATCAGCCTTTATTCGGCCATCATAGACGATCTCACGGAGCGGGAGGATCAGTACAGGACTCTCTTCCACAACACGCCGCTCGGCCTTATACACATCGACAGCGATTGCTATATAAAGGACTGCAACGATGCGTTCCTGTCGATATTCGGCTTTACGAAGCTGGATGTGTTCAACGTCTGCTTATCCGAGGATAGCCCAATCAACTTTTATCGGGAGTTCATCAACGCGGCGATTGACAGCGTGTGCGGAACGAGTTCCACTCACGAGTCCGATTTCACGACGCCCGACGGCAGAATGATATGGGTGCGCGTAACTTTCAGCCCGGTCAGTTCGGACTCGAATGTCTTTCTCGGAGCCATAGGCATAGTCGAGGACATAACGGAGGCGAAGAGCGCTCAGAGCGAGATAGCGTTTATGAGCAGTCACGACATACTTACCGGCCTGTACAACAGAGCGTCGTGCGAGGACACGCTGAGGATGATAGACAAACTTGAGCTCTTCCCGCTCAGCGTCATATACGCGGATTTGAACGGCCTCAAGTTAGCCAACGACGCGTTCGGCCATGAGGAGGGCGACAGGCTGCTCAAATCCGCCGCCCGTATAATGACGAATAACGTCCGCTCGTCTGACCTCGTGTACCGATATGGGGGGGACGAGTTCATAATCGTCCTGCGCGGCGCTGATATGAAAATTGCCCTCCAAAAAGCAGAAAGTATAACACAGTCGTGCCTTGGCTGGAAGGAAGAATGTTTCGTTCTGCCAAGCATGGCTATGGGCTGCGCCGCGAAGACAACTCCCGGACAGCCGGTGGCCGAATTGATGAAGGACGCCGAGGACAACATGTACGCGAACAAACTTCAGATGGGCAAGGCAAATCGCTCACGGATACTCGGCGTAATCGAGGGAAAATTGCGCGCGCTGTCAGGCGGAGCCGTTGGCAGGCGTTGCGACCGTATAATGGCGTGGGGTGAATGGGCAGCGCGTAATATGGAAATCATGTGCAGCTCGGAATATCTGCTCTTGCTGTGCAGATACCACGATATAGGTTTGCTTGTCTCTCCCGAAGAATTGGATATAATACAAAGGGATCCGATAGAGGCGGACAAAGCGTACCCTCTTCAGCATATAGCCATAGGATACAGAATAGCCAGAAGCGTAACCGAGATAAGCAGCATAGCCGACGCTATTCTTACCCACCATGAGTGGTGGGCCGCTGAGGGGCAGACGAGTGCTCAGGATAGCGACTCAGATATACCCTACGCGGCCCGGCTCGTTCACATAATAGACACCGTAGAGGCGATGGCTTCGCTCCCGGCCCCCGCGCCCTCGTGGGATGAGATCTTCCGGTCGGTGAAAGCGTGCGCCGGAAGACAGTTTGACCCTCGCCTCACCGAGGAATTTTTGGGCAGAGTGGCGAAAGCTCCTCCTGAGGAATTGATAGGGAAGTAGGAGTTTTATTGTTACCCTTTAGGCTCCTAATAAAAATAAGCCTTCGTATTCAATAATTGTGAAAGGTTGATGGGAATATGAGTTTAAATATAGAAGAAATGATACGCGACATGTTGGAGGAAAATGACGCCGGCAAGCGCATTTCCTTGGCGGAGGCTGTTCTCGCCGAAGAGCCGGATAATCCCATTGCCAAATACGTTAAATGGTATTGTATCCGAGCAGCCTGCGCCCCGGATCAAGGGAATCCCGAGGAGAATATAAAGCTGCTCCGTGAAGTCTCGGCCTCACTCAGGGACAAAGCCCATAAACCGGGAGACCCAAACGCTCTGTATGAAATATTACCGACATATCTCAGCATGCTGTCTGATCTGTCCTGCGAACTCTACTTCAACGATGAGGAAGACGAGGCGTTATCCTTTGTTCAGGAGCTTACGGACCTCGACAACGAGGGTTCCATGTCCGGGCGCTTCTTATATTACCCGATCCTCATTCAAAAAAAGGAGTACGCCAAAATCGTCGCCGACGGGGACTCCGACGAGCGCAAGACGCCGGTCTGCATGTACTGCCGCGCGTTTGCCCTGTTCGAACTCGGCAGGCATCACGAGGCTGCTCTGGAGGTATTGGACGCCATAAACGACGAGCCTGAGATGATATTCTACATAATCGGAGCGAAGGAGATAGATGAGCTGTTTGACGAGCCGGAGTCCTTCAGCGGCGATTTCTCAAGTCAGACGATCCTTATAGCCAATATCTTGTACGGTGGTGACGGCGCGGAATTGGACGAGGAGAAATATTCGTTCATAGGGGAGATCGGCCTGCTCTTCGGTTATTTGACCAAGCGCTTGCCGGATGAGGATATAGCTAAGCTGGACGAGGTATATGAAGAGTTTGGGATCATGGATGAATTGAAAGCGTACCGGGCCAAAAAGATACCTGAGGGCTGGGAAAACGAAGAGGCGCTGGCTAAAATAAAGGAGCTTAGCGAAAAGGGGTTATTGTCGTTTAATAACTTGGACTGAAAAGAATACACAGGGGGGATGCTAAAATGTCGAACTCATCTGACAAGAAACGCGGCGATAGAAAAACGGCGGGCGACACTGACGGAGCGGATGTTTCCGCCGCGGCGGCGTATGCGCCGAAGGCAAAGGACATAAAACAGCGCAAGATAGGGATAACCGAGACGGCATTCAGAGACGCTCATCAGTCTATAATGGCGACGCGTCTCCGTACCTCCGACATGCTCCCCATATGTGAGGCCGTGGACGAGGTGGGTTACCACTCCTTGGAGTGCTGGGGCGGCGCGACGTTTGACGCCGCAATGCGCTTTCTCGACGAGGATCCGTGGGAGCGTCTGCGCGAGATAAGGAAGCGCGTCAAGAAGACAAAGCTCCAGATGCTCCTGCGCGGTCAGAACCTCATAGGCTACAGGCATTACGCCGACGACGTAGTGCGCGAATTCGTCAGGCGTTCCGTCGGCAACGGCATAGACATAATTCGCGTGTTCGACGCGCTGAACGACCTGCGCAACATGGAGATAGCCGCAGATCAGGTAAAGCGCGAGGGGGCTCACCTTCAGCTTACCATATCGTACACCGTCTCGCCTTTCCACACGTTGGAGCTCTTTGCAAAGCAGGCTCGTGACATGGCGGACATGGGCGCGGACTCGATATGTATAAAGGACATGGCGGGGCTCTTGTCGCCTGTATCAGCGCGCTCGTTAGTTACTGCCATGAGGGAGAAGATAGACATCCCTATACAGCTGCACACGCACTATACGAGCGGTTTTGCGTCCATGGCGTATCTAGCCGGCTTGGAGGCCGGCGCCGACGTGTGCGACTGCGCCATATCGCCCTTCTCCATGGGCACGAGCCAGCCGGCAACCGAAACTATGGTCGCGGCGCTCGCCGGAGGGCCGCTTGACACCGGTCTGTCGCTCGAAAAGCTGCTTCCGGTGGCGGACTACTTCGCCACTCTGAAGGAAAAGTACAAGAACATCATAATGGGCGTCTCCGGCGTTGACATAAACATCCTGCTCTATCAGGTACCGGGAGGTATGTACTCCAACCTGCAAAGCCAGCTCAAAGAGG
Source organism: Synergistales bacterium (assembly GCA_026002695.1). GTDB lineage: Bacteria > Synergistota > Synergistia > Synergistales > Synergistaceae > BOCB01. The sequence goes on along the minus strand of BOCB01000004.1, from coordinate 14,189 downwards.
GCGGCGCGCTCGATAAACTGAAGGAAGTCCTCGAAGAGGTGCCCGTTGTCCGCAAGGCGATGGGCTATCCGCCGCTCGTTACGCCGACGAGCCAGATAGTCGGTACACAGGCGGCCATGAACGTGATGGTCGGCGAGAGGTGGAAGGTAATCCCGAAGGAGGTCAAGAACTACTTCCTTGGGCAGTACGGACGCACGCCCGCTCCGGTGGATCCTGAAATACAGCTGAAGGCGACGGAGGGGGAAGCTCCCATAACATGCAGACCCGGCGAGATGCTCGCCCCCGAGATGGCAACGCTTACCAATGAGATAAAGACTTGGGCCATTCAGCCGGAGGATGTGCTCTCCTACGCGATGTTCCCTCAGGTGGCTATTCCCTTCCTGATGAGGAAGTTCGCGCGCAAGACACTTACAAACATCGGTCTCGACGATCCGATAGAGGAGCATTCGTATCCGGTATAGAATACGGAGGTTTATACGCGCCGTATATGGCTATGTAAAAATGATGACAGGAGGGATTTGGAGTGAGCGTATTGGTGTATTCGACAAAGACATGTCCGTGGTGCGACAAGGCAAAGGAATATCTTGCCTCGCGCGGCCTAACTTATGAGGCTATTGATGTGAGCGCCGATAAAGAAGCGGCCAAAGAGATGGTCGAGAAGACCCGCCAGCGCGGTGTGCCGGTGATCAAAATAGGTGAGCATTACATAGTCGGTTTCGACAAACCCAAGATAGATTCCGCGCTGAGTGAAGCAGGGTTGGCGTAGAGGCAGCCCTTGCGGCTGCCCGTTCATAGAACAGATTAAGGATGGTGTTTTATTATGAAGGCGAAGTGTGTTGTAAACGGGATGGTATTTCACGCCTTTCACGGCACGATGGAAGTGGAGCGTGAACTCGGCCAGGTGTTCATCGTCGATGTGTCAATAGATTTCGACTGTGTTCAGACTGAAATAGTGCAGACCGCTGAACCGGTTATAAGAGGACAGGACATATATGATACCGCAAAGGATCTGATACTCGGAACGAAGTTCAAATCCCACGCCGCGCTCGCCGCCTCGTTAGCGGGCGCGATGTTCAAGCGTTTCGGCCGCGCCGATGAGGTTCATGTGTCCGTTGGATGCAGGAACATCTTCATCGCGGGCGACGTAAGGGAGATGAGCGCGGTAGCCGAGTGCGTACGCAAGGACTTCGAGGCTAAGGGCTGAACGCGATGATTGGGATTTCATTTTTTCTCGGCGCTTCTTTCGGCAGGGACGAGGGCAAATGGGCGGAGTATCTCGGCGAAACAAAGCCTCGTCTTGCTGAGGCCGCCGGTTGGGTCAGGGAGAACGCCGCGGGGGATAAGTCAGGTTTCGGTTGGTACAACCTTCCCGATCAAAACACAGAGGAGCTTAAAAAAATATCGGCTTGGCTCTCGGGATACGACGCGATAATTCACGTAGGGATAGGCGGCTCGGCGCTTGGAAACCTGATGCTCCATCAGGCGCTCCTGCCGATGTACCTCAACGAGCGCGCTGAACATCCTCACTTTTACCTCGCCGACAACCCCGACCCTGAGAAGGCGGCGGCGATATGGGAGCGGGTGAAAGGCTCTCGCGTCGCGCTCGTCGGCGTGAGCAAGTCCGGAGCGACAGCCGAGACAATGTCCCAGTTCCTCTGGTTCCGCTCCAAGATGAAGGATTCCGGCGTAAATCCGGACGAAAACACCCTCGTAATAACGGATCCTAAAGGCGGAGTCTTCCGCTCTTTCGCCGGAACCGTCAAATGCCGCTCCTTGGAGATACCTCCGTCCGTTGGGGGGCGTTATTCGGTGCTGTCCAACTGCGGATTGATCAGCGCGGCCGCCCTAGGCGCGGACACGACGAAGCTCCTCGCCGGCGCGGCAAGTATGCGAAAATTCATCGAGACAGCGGGGAGTGACGCAAACCCCGCGCTCACCCTCGCCGCCATACATCGTTTTCACGAGCTGAACGGACGCCCAATGGCCGTCCTCATGCCATACTCGAACCGCATGGAGACATTTTCCGAGTGGTTCGCGCAGCTTTGGGGCGAGAGCGTCGGCAAGGACGGCAAAGGAACCACGCCTGTCCGCGCTCTCGGCGCAATCGACCAGCACTCGCAGGTTCAGCTCTACACGGCCGGGCCTGACGACAAGCTCTACACGCTCATAAACATCGCAAGCCGCCGCGAGGAGATAACCCTTCCGCAAGTGGACGAGGAGTCCCTCGTCTCGCTCGCCTACCTTTCGGGCCAACGGCTCGGTGAAATGCTCGGCTACGAGGCGCAGAGCACAGCGGCCGCCCTCGTGAAAGCGGGACGCCCCGTCGTGTGGATAGAGCTCGACAAGCTGAACGAGGAGTCCTTGGGCGCGCTCATATTCTTCTATGAATACGTAACCGCCGTAACCGGGCACCTCATGGGCATCAACCCCTTCGATCAGCCGGGCGTCGAGCAGGGCAAGCACTACACCTACGGCCTTATGGGCCGCGGCGAATACAGCGGCGACGCGAAAGAGGCCGGTGAATATTTCGGCCTCATAAAGAAAAGCGAGATTAAAGCGTAAATGCAGAGCGGCCATTGGCCGCCCGTACAAAAAATAAAATGGGGCTGCTGTATCTGCGCAGCCCCGTTCTTTTCATACCAAATTTGAAATCAAATGCCTAAAGTTAAAAGAGTTAAAGGCAGCTATATTGCTCATTCAATTCGGGTATTAATACTCGTTTGAAATCGAATTGGTATCAAACGCGCTTCACTCCGGCGCCGGGCGCTCTGCTTTGGCAGGGCATTCCGGCCTGACACTTCCCGCAGCCGTATCTCGGCTTGAACTTCTTTTTTGTTTCGTCCACGAACGGCGCGCATATCGAGTGATCCTTGCCGCCCTCGATAGTGATGGCTTGCGCGGGACAGGCGCGGACACAAGCGCCGCACATCACGCAGTAGTCGTATACGCCGCTGTATTCCCTCGCGGTTGGAGGCAGTTCTAAGGACGTTATTACGCTGCCGAACCTTCCGGCAACGCCGCGCTTCGTTATGAGCCCTTTCGACAGGCCGAAGGCGCCGAGCCCGCAGACGTAGGCGGCGTGGCGTTCCGACCACGCGCTGGTGTAGGACAGTCCCGGCATGTCGGGGTTGCTGCCGGGATGGCGCGCGGATTTGAATCTCGCGTCCTTCGGCGGCACGAGAGAGGGATACCCATTACGCGACAGCTCATCGGCGAGCGCGAGTGTAACAGCGAAGATGAATTCCTGTCCCTCGATACGGCTGTGCAGCCACTCGGGCGACGGCCAAGTGGGGGTGTCGGCGCAGCTTTTGCTGACGCGCTCGGTGAACGGGAAGAATATGGATATGACGCTCACGGCCTCGGGCAGCCACTCGTTCGGCAAAATGAAGTGCGGCCCGATAATCCCCTCCTCGCGCAGCTTCCCCCACATTTCGTCCCCGCGCGAGCCCACGCCGATAAGCGGCGCGTCGTACATCTTCAGCGAAGCGCACTCCGGCGATACGGCTATCTCCTCCGGCACATAATTCCCGCCCCTCGGGTCGTCAATCTTCCCACGCACGAAATCCTCGATTTGCTGTAATGTCACTCTTTTTCGCCCTCCTATCTTTGGTTATTTCTTCAAGCAGCTTGCCCCGCCCATTTGCGGAACCGGACGGCACGCTCGTTGTTCACCTTGAAACCGACGGCGATAATCATTTGAAGGCTGTATTGGTCAAGGTTGTGTCCAACCCTCTGGTGCAGCTTCCGTCTTTGTTCGCGTGGAAAACAGCCGGATAAACATACTCCATGTAAGATCATCCTACTTTCACTATTCCGGGTTAATTCCCCCATTTGGCTCAAATTAAGCACACATGCTTCAGCCAAAATGGAATCGGCCGTAAAAGCAAAAAAATCACGGTCTCCGCAATACCGTTGAATTTTGTCTATATATCGGACGAGTTTTCGGATTATAGCAATATTTTTATCCGCCATATATAGTCATTCCGGTATTACGAATTTCAATGTCAACCGGAGAACCTTTCCTGACGTAATGCACGTCGATCATGTCAACTTCTTTTTGCAGTGTTTCACGCACAAACCCAATCAGCCCGACAAAGGAAAGCCCCCTAAGTCCGCTGTCAACAAGAATATCTACGTCGCTATTCGAATCCGCGCTGCCCTTTGCGTAGGAACCGAACAGGACGGCGCTTCTAACGCCGTTTTCTCTAAACACCGGCGCAAGTTTCTCTTTGATAGCGGCAATATCCAGAACATCAGTTGAATTGATAACAGGTTCGCGCATGATATTCACCTCCCGGTATGTTCTCCCATACCGCGCCGCGGTTCCGGCGCGAACGTCCCCCGAATATATCATTGATATACGCCGTACGGCAGTAAGAGTATCATAAATACTACCGTTTTTAATTCCTCAATCAAATTCCCTCACTTGCGCTATGTTCAATTAAATTATAATATACACGTACTGTCAAGAGAACTGCGGAAGCTCAGGCTTCCTGTCAGCCGAAATTACGGAGGCGATATTTTATCATGGCTTACGACTTCAGCGCCATAGAGGGCAAGTGGCAGAAGAAGTGGGACGACGCGGGGGCGTTTTGCGCAGAGACGGACAGCTCAAAGCCGAAGTTTTACTGTCTCGAGATGTTCCCCTACCCCAGCGGCGCTCTGCACATGGGGCACTTGCGCAACTACTCGATAGGCGACCTCACGGCGCGTTTCCTTCGCATGAAGGGATACAACGTCATGTACCCGATCGGCTTCGATTCGTTTGGGATGCCGGCCGAGAACGCGGCGATAAAGATGAAGACGCACCCGGCGGAGTGGACTTTGAAGAACATCGACCACATGATGGCGCAGCTCAAATCAATGGGCTGCAGCTACGACTGGCGCAGGGTGGCGAAGACCTGCCTGCCTGAGTATTACAGATGGAGCCAGTGGTTCTTCCTCAGGATGTTCGAGCGCGGCCTGGCTTACCGCAAATACGCGCCGGTCAACTGGTGCGAGACGTGCGGCACCGTGCTCGCCAACGAGCAGGTCATAGACGACGGCGTCTGCTGGAGATGCGGGGAACCGGTCGTTAAGAAGAAGCTCGAACAGTGGTTCCTGCGCATCACGGATTACGCGGACGAGCTGGTCAAAGACTTGGACAGCCTCCCCGGCTGGCCTGAGCGCGTCCTAACCATGCAGCGCAACTGGATAGGCAGCTCAGAGGGCGTGAGGTTCAACATCGGCGTGGCCGACACCGATAGCGGCCTCTCGATAGAGGCGTTCACAACAAGAATAGACACTATCTTCGGCATAACCTTCATTGCCTTGGCCCCCGAGCACCCGATAGTGAGCGAGCTCGCCGAGCGGCAGAGCGCCGGGAAGCGGGACGAGATACTCGCCTTCACGAAGGAGATAACGCGGCGAACCGCCATAGAGCGCACGGCTGCGGGCGGCGACAAGATGGGGCTCGATACGGGATTTTTCGCCGTCAACCCCGTGAACGGCGCGCTCGTGCCAATCTGGATAGCGGACTACATACTGACGGATTACGGAACGGGCGCGATAATGGGCGTACCGGCTCACGACCGGAGGGACTTCGACTTCGCCCGGAAATACGGGCTGGGCATAATACCCGTCGTGAGGCGCGAGGGCGAGCCGATCCCCGACCCGGACGCCATGACCGAGGCGGCGGAGGCCGACGGCGTGGCGTGCAACTCCGGCGAGTTCGACGGCCTGCCGACGGAGGACGCCATTAAAAATATAGCCGAGTGGTTCGAGGCGCGAAACATAGGCAAGCGCGAGACGCAGTACCGCCTCCGCGACTGGCTCATCTCGCGCCAGAGGTACTGGGGCACTCCGATACCGGTTGTGTACTGCGAGAAGTGCGGCGTCACGCCTGTGCCCGAGCAAGACCTCCCCGTCGAGCTTCCCCTCGACGCGAAGATACCGGAAAACGGAGGCAACGCGCTCTTGGAGCGCCCCGACTGGATAAACACCACCTGCCCCAAGTGCGGAGGACCCGCGCGGCGCGAGACCGACACGATGGACACGTTTATCTGCTCGTCGTGGTACTTCCTGCGCTACTTGTCGCTCGATAGTAACGACGCGCCGTTCAAGCCCGAGGACGCGGATTACTGGATGCCGGTCGACCTTTACATAGGCGGCATCGAACACGCCTGCCTTCATTTGATATACGCGCGATTCTTCACGAAGGTGCTCTCCGACCTCGGCCTCATTCCCGACAAAAATGTCCGCGAGCCCTTCACGGGGCTTCTGACGCAGGGGATGGTCATAAAGGACGGGGCGAAGATGTCGAAGTCCCTCGGCAACGTCGTCGATCCCGACGAGATAATCAAGCGATACGGCGCGGATACGGCGCGGCTCTTCATCCTTTTCGCCTCCCCGCCCGAAAAGAGCCTCGACTGGTCGGACAAAGGGGTGGACGGCGCGAGCCGCTTCCTGAACAGGGTCTACCGCCTCGTCGAGGACAACATGGGCGTCATAAGATCGGGGGGCGGCGAGTGCGTCTCCATGCCGCGGCTGACCGGGAAGGCCGACCGCGATATGAAGCGCCTGATACACTCGGCAATCGACCGCGTAACGCGGGACATCGAGCGCGAACGTCAGCTCAACACGGCGGTCGCGAGGCTGATGGAGCTGTGCAACGGGCTTGCGTCGTACAAACCTGCGGACAAGCCGGGGCGCGCCGTCTTCCGCGAGGGCGTCGAAACCCTGCTGCTCTGCCTCTCTCCGTTCTGTCCGCACATCTGCGAGGAGCTCTGGGAGATGATCGGCGGCAAGGGGCATTTGTTCTCGGCAAGCTGGCCGAAGCCCGACCCGGACGCTTTGACAGCCGACACCGTGCCGATAGTGCTGCAGGTGAACGGCAAGCTGAGGGAGCAGTTCGACATGGAGCCGGGCTTGAGCAGGGAAGAGCTTACGGCGCGCGTTATGGAGCGCCCCGAGACGAAGAGCCGCCTCGACGGCAAGGAGATAGTGAAAGTCATCGCCGTGCCGGACAGATTGGTTAACGTCGTAGTGAGATAACAGGGTAAAAGATCATATGCCTCGGCTGTACCTTGTAATCGGTTCGGGCACCGCTCAGAGGAAGCTGCTCTCTTCTGTCCGGGAGGAGCTTCGCGGGCGCGGCTATGAGGACATGTCGCGCTTGGAGGGCGTGAGCTGGCTGCCGCTGCTCTCTGAAAACATGGGCGGCGGCCTCTTCAGCGAGAAGAGCGTCATAATAATAGAGGACGCCGAGCAATTAGGGCGCTTCCCGGAGAAACTGACGCCGCTCCTCGAGCCGGAGGGTGCGGATGTCGTCATACTGCTGGTGTACAAGTCCGACCCCGCAATGGGGAAAGAAAAACAGCCCGCGCTCCTTCCGAAGGGAATAATCCCGCTCTGCGCGAGACATAAAGCGCCGGACGAGCCGTCGCCCTGGTCGCGCGAACGCGACGATATAATAATACGAGCCGCGAAGCGTGAGGGCGCGCGCGTCGCCGAGGACGCCGCAGCGCTGCTGAAAGAGCTGTTCGAGGACACGGGGGAGATGGAGAGCGAGGCCTGTAAGCTCGCGCTCTTCTGCCGCTTCGCGGGGAGGAGCGAAATATCGCTCGGCGACGCGGCCTCTCTCTGTCTCGCCGACGGCAGCCGCGACACGCTGAAATTGCTCGACGGCATATGCGAGCGCAGGACGCGGGAAATACTGCCGCTGCTCGAAAGCCTGCGCGAAAGCGCGGAATTATTACAGCTCGTATCGGCTCTTCACAACAGGCTGCGCTGCGCGATGTATATGGCGGCGTTCCCGAAAGAGGGCGCTGCGTTTATGAAGGCGTTCGGCACGAGCTCATACGCGGCGCGCCTCGCGGAGAAGGCGGCCCGGTCTTACGGGCGCGAAAAACTCATAAAATGCGTCGCCGGCCTGATAAGGATAAACGTCAACGAGAAGAGCGGAGCCGGCGCTTCCTGGCACGACCTTTCGATACTGATCATCGATCTGATGTCGTAATTAAAACACCGATTCAACGGATTCAACAGGTTTAACAGAGCGGGCGGCCGAGGTCTTTGGGAAACGGGCGGCAGGATGCTGCCCCTACACGGCAAAGACCGGAAACCGAACTCGTAGGGGCGGCATCTTGCCGCCCGTTTCCGATTTTCACCCATCGGGCGCAAGGCTAAAAATTTATTAACCTGTGGTTTGAGGAAATTGACAATAAATTAAATTAATGATATATAATCATACTATATCACTTATTTATGGTTTGATTTCTCGGAGGAGGGAATGATTATGAATTCATCGCGCAAGGACATCTCACGATTTACTCCTATAACCGATAGGATTTCGGGGGGGGAGGGGGGTAAGCAAACCCTCAACCCGCGCTAAAAGAGGTTTTACTCTCACAGAACTGATCGTCGGAACTATTATAGGGCTCGTCGTCGTCGCGGTCGCGGGTATCGGCTTGCAGGCGGCTGTGCGTTTCATAGGCGAGAGCCGCGCGTACTCCGTAGCGTCGCGTTCAGCGAACAACTCCTTTGAATTCATGCCGTGGAAAGATATAGAGAAAGCATACGAGGTAGAGATACTTGAGTTTCTCCCCACCCCTGATTCCGCTCTCAAATTGGATGAAGGCTGGATTTACGTAAGCCTCGACAATCCTGACGGGTCGGAAAAGGGCGGCCACGTTGCCGTTATAAGTTTGGACGAGAGCACTAACTCTAAGCATATACTGCCTGTCCCCGGTTCCGAACATGTCAAGTCGCTCTCGTTTGAGGGTAAGGTGTTCAGTGATGATCTATCTCCCGCAAAAAAGACAGAAGCAATCAATGCGAGCCTCAAGGGCGCCCGCGTGTTGATTACTCATATCGGAGTGTCGTTCGACACCACATCGACAGTCGACAGCAGTAAAACAAGGAGTGTTACACGCGACCGCTCACTCCCCATAAGGAAGGCGTTCTCGGGGGTAACTCTTGAAAACGGCGAGGAACTTCTCCCGACCGATCTCACTCCTAAGCCTATCCTGAGATACCGCGTTGGCACAGATCCTGTGCTAACGTTCCACGAAGATAGTGAATATAGTGACGTTCCCAGGGATAAGGACGGATGGGGGCCGGCCCTTGGGCTTGGAGAGATCCTCGATGATTTCGACAGTAATACAAGCTTGGACGTGAGCGCGACGCTTCCGCCGCAAGCTGCGAATCCGGTGATTACCTTGATCGCTGTCGATCCGAAAGCATTTGAGAAGGATATGCCCGGGATCGGCAATCTCGACGATAGAACCGCGTCCAAAAAGTTGCTGGATTTCTTGAATTCGCGCGGCGTAAACTTGGACAATGTCACACCCACCAATATAAATACAAATGGTACACCGATTGATGATTTCTTTGATAAGGAGACTCGGTATACCAACACAGGCTGCCGAACCTTGATTATCTCCGAGGGCAAGTTATCTCCGGATTATCCTAATACATATAGGATGGAGACTATCCTCAATTTTGAAACCGACATGAAGCAGCTCGGAGGTTACTTGCGTGAAGCTTACATGATCGCGTTAGTTCGCTATGAGGTAAACGGTACCACTCGGTACTGGGCTACCTACGTAAAGCTCGCGTCCTATATACCTGAGGTACGTGACAAAGCAATGGAAGCAGCTGCTGCAGCTGATGAGGGTAGAAATACGACTCAAAATGAATACGGGGAGGATATTACATGGTATAGTCCAAACGTTGATCTGAAGTATTATCCGGAGGCAAACTCCAACGAAGGAAAGTTTACCATGACTGCCAAGCCCGGAACTACCGGTACCAACGCCCCCGCGCTCATGATTAAGCTTACGTCGGATGACTTCGCGCACATGAAACCAAGAAGGGAGGGCTCGCCCGACCTTTACGGGGTGACGAACTACGCCGTCTACGTTGACGCTCAATTGACGACAGCTGATGGCAAAGAAGGATACGGCGTGTTCCTGAACGGGTCGAGTGTTGATCGTAAGGTTGATCCTGTGACTGGTAGTACCGAATACTCTACCTCCGGATATGTCTTCCAGTTCGACCCTCACGCGAAAGGTTTCCCCATTCGTTTTTTCGGCTACAATAATACCGGCACCAATAATACCGGCGCCTATAGTGAGGGTAAACCAACCATAAACAACGTTAACAATATTGACGTTAACTGGGGAGTGCGCCCCCTGTACTTCTACGACGCAGCCAAAGGCAGCGCCACTAATGCTACTCTCTATGCGCCAAGAGAGATTAATACCGTCGCGGGGGCGGAGGATTTCAGTGTCAACGCGGGCGCGGACCCTAAGGAGAACATTAATTACAGGACGCCGTTCCTGCCGCAGGGCGCTTATAAGGATAGTATCGCGACTTTCTACGGCACAGCTAACGCTAATGCCGTCACAGCTAACAGGCGCGATCGCGCGTGGAACCCAACAAACAATTATTACGGGATGTCGCAGTCCACTTACTCCGTGTACTTCCCCAAGCTGATGCAGTCTTGGCATATAGCCAAGGCTAATGCCAGCCGAAGCGGCGGCTATATATGGGACGGGCAATGGGGAACCGGCGGAGATGATGCTGCGAAGAACTGGACGGAGCGCCACATCCTCAAGCTGACGATATTAGAGGTTACGCGGAACGTACTGGTGTCCGAAGTCGATTCGAATTGGACGAATAATATCCACCATACCGGAGACGCGGCCACAACTGCCGATACCATCCACGAGAAGGGCGATCTCTTCGTTCGCGCCGAGCTGATCCAGCTCAAGCCGAACACGAATGTGCCCAACCCATACTACAAGTCCCGCTATTACGTATACTCCAAGCCCATCTGGTACGGCAAGATCAAGGGCGATAAGTGGAGCGGCAACTTGAACTCTCCGTTCAAAAAGATGAGCAACACGATGCCGAGCATCGTGGCGGACAGGGAACCGGAGGGCGGAGATTCGCAGACATACCGCCGCAGGGAAATGCATGTGCGTTCGTGGAAGGATGAGTACACAGGATGGGATTTTAAATCTCCCTCAGGCGGATGGTATTCTCCTAAGTCGTCGATTGACCACCCTGATTTAGATTCGACTAAAGAGGTCTGGACGCCGCCGATAGCGGTCAACCTGAACGCCGGGAGTTTCACCCAAGAGGGAAACACAGCGGCTGGTACGTTCGGGCAATATAATGATGGTCAATCCATAGGGAACACAAGTGGTGTCTATAACGGAAACTATACGAACGCCAACAAAGTCTACGGTCGGTTAAGCTATTTGAGAAATCAGGTCAGCACAATTCCGATCTACGGTCTCTACGCCATGCGGGGATGGGATTACGGCACGAGCGCGTTGAATAATGTAACCTATGACGCCAACAATACCAACAAGCGCTTTTTATCGGTGGTGCAGGGCTTGCGTCTTCCGCATAATGCCAGAGATATCGAGCCTGGCAATACTAATACTCCTCCTACTCTTTTTACTACTCCTGATAATAATCTATATCGCAAGAGGAATGATGTGGGTGCCGGCGCTGATGATACTTATGCGCGGGACCGGGATCGCGTTCTCGCGTTTCGCTTCTGGAACGATACAACAACCACAAACACAAGCACTGTATTCACAATCAACGACATGTGGATAGGCGAGGGCTTCACTCCGAAGCAAGTGCGGGATATACTGGGGCTGAAGAAGGACTCCGGCACGTACCGCGACGACGCTCTTGCCTCAAACCCGCAGGTAATAACTGGACTTTACGCTGTACCGGAGTACTACGGCGAACCTAAGTAGAGGATATAGCATTACGCGCATTACGAACGATAACGAAACAACGGAGTCGGTCGGGGAAATCGGCTCCGTTGTGATTAGTCAGGAGATATTATAGTGTCTTGATTTGGCTTACGGTCAATCCGGTAGTTTGGGTAATTTGGTCAAGAGACAGACCGATTGCGAGCATACTTTTAGCGATTGCGGTTTTTGCCTTGGCTTCACCCTCAGCCATGCCCTCGACTATGCCCTCAGCCTTGCCCTCGGCCTTGCCCTTGGCTATGCCCTTTTCGGTTGCCTCGTCCATGAAGGCCATGAGGTCGCGCCGTCTCTTTTCGGATTGTTCATAGTCAAACCTGAATTGTTCATCCATCGACAAATGCCTGACTATCGTAACGGCTTTCTCCATCTGCGGGCTTGTTTGAGCTAACATATCGAAGTCCTCCTCCTCTTCTGAATTCAGCAATTTAAGCCAATTCCAAAGGCTTGAGCCGTCTGTCGCTTCGGGCAGTTTCAGCAGTTCCAGTGTGTGAACTTCTAAAATGTCCATAAACTCTAATTGCGCGTTTGTGTCGTAAAGGGTGAAACGATGGTGATATTTATCATCTTCTGTCGTAAATAATTTGTCGTCCACGATCAAAATCGGGATGACCTGCTTTATCGCCCCATACTTATCGCCTCTGTTGATTTGCTCCGTAAACATCTTTGAGGCATAGAACATTATACGCTCACGAAACTGCGGGACGACTTTTAATTGGATTTCGACGTCTATGATTTTGCCCGTCGTAGTTTTTATCTTGATGTCGAGTATGCCTATTTTATCGTCTGCGCGGTCGGCTTTCGTATTCGGGTTGCATAATATGACCTCGTCATATTCGTCAGCGGGCAAACGCAGAACGCTCTTCAGGAATCCGGTCAGCACGTCGAGATTCTCATCCGTCCCGAAGATACGCTTGAAGATCAAGTCGTTTTTTGGTTTAAGCAGATTGCCCATTGATGACCACCGCCCTTAATTAACATTTAACATATTATAGCATAGCAACGGAGCCGGCGGATGGAATCGGCTCCGATGCGGTTTATTATACGTCAATTCTTGAGGGCGAGAATTTCGTTTATCGAAAGTCCTGAGCTGCCCGCGATGACCTCCGGCGACACTCCGGCTTTGAGCAGGTTTCGAGCCATAGCGTTCGCCATTTCAAATTTGCCCTCAGCCTTGCCCTCGGATATGCCCTCAGCCTTACCCTCAGCCTTGCCCTTGGCTATGCCTTTTTCGGTCGCCTCGTCCATGAAGGCCATGAGGTCGCGTCGTCTTTTTTCGGATTGTTCATAGTCAAACCTGAATTGTTCATCCATCGACAAATGCCTGACTATCGTAACGGCTTTCTCCATCTGCGGGCTTGTTTGAGCTAACATATCGAAGTCCTCCTCCTCTTCTGAATTCAGCAATTTAAGCCAATTCCAAAGGCTTGAGCCGTCTGTCGCTTCGGGCAGTTTCAGCAGTTCCAGTGTGTGAACTTCTAAAATATCCATAAACTCTAATTGCGCGTTTGTGTCGTAAAGGGTGAAACGATGGTGATATTTATCATCTTCTGTCGTAAATAATTTGTCGTCCACGATCAAAATCGGGATGACCTGCTTTATCGCACCATACTTATCGCCTATGTCTATTTGCTCCGTAAACATCTTTGAGGCATAGAACATTATACGCTCACGAAACTGCGGGACGACTTTTAATTGGATTTCGACGTCTATGATTTTGCCTGTCGTCGTTTTGATCTTGATGTCGAAGATGCCTATTTTATCGTCCGCGCGGTCGGCTTTCGTATTCGGGTTGCATAATATGACCTCGTCATATTCGTCAGTGGGCAAACGCAGAACGCTCTTCAGGAATCCGGTCAGCACGTCGAGATTTTCATCCGCCCCGAAGATACGCTTGAAGATCAAGTCGTTTTTTGGTTTAAGCAGATTGCCCATTGATGACCACCATCTTTAAATTAACATTTAACATAATTATAGCATAACATCGGAGCCGGCGGATGGAATCGGCTCCGATGCGGTTTATTATACGTCAATTCTTGAGGGCGAGAATTTCGTTTATCGAAAGTCCTGAGCTGTCCGCGACGACCTCCGGCGACACTCCGGCTTTGAGCAGGTTTCGAGCCATAGCGTTCGCCATTTCAAATTTGCCCTCAGCCTTGCCCTTGGCTATGCTTTTTTCGGTAGCATCGTCCATGAAGGCCATGAGGTCGCGTCGTCTCTTTTCGGATTGCTCATAGTCAAACATGAATTGTTCATCCATCGACAAATGCCTGACTATCGTAACAGCTTTCTCCGGCGGAGACATTATAGTGTCTTGATTTGGCTTGCGGTCAATCCGGTGGTTTGGGTAATTTGGTCAAGAGACAGACCGATTGCGAGCATACTTTTAGCGATTGCGGTTTTTGCCTTGGCTTC
>BOCB01000003.1 GCA_026002695.1 Synergistales bacterium | reverse complement strand
GGGGGGGGGGGGGGGGGGGGGATAGCTCCTGATACTCCATTCTACATAGCCGCAGACACGCCATCCTATTTAGAACCGGCACGCTCCTTGCTTGCGACAGGAAAGCTCTTGAACGCGGAAGGCGGCTATGAGACCCTGCGCACACCGGGTTACCCGTTAGTGTTAGCGATGATGATCGGTCTGTTTCACGAGGCTTATTATATCGGGGTCATCCTGCTCCAGATTGCGGTAAATGTCATCGCGATTTATTTTTTGTATAAGTTCTGCCTGCTCGTTTCCAATAGAAACGGCGTCGCTTTGCCGGCGGCGGGGGCAGCCGCCCTGAATTTCCTCGACATCCGCTATACGTGTGACATCCTCACAGACAGCCTCGCGCAGTCTTTTTTGCTGATCAGCCTGTTCTTTTTCGCGAAATATCTGCGAAATTCCCTTGATGAGTCCGGCTGCCGCTCTTTAGCGGCGGGCGCGGGATTCCTTCTTCTGACGGCGCTCTTGCGGCCGGCATTCGTCTTCCTCCCGCTTGCCATGCTGGCGGGAATCCTGTTCGTACTGATTGTACAGAGGCAATACGGGCGCGTTTTGACAGCGGCGCTGATCATGTGCGCAGCGATTCTGCCGTTGGCGGGTTGGTGGGCCAGGAACATCACTACGGCGGGTTACAACGGTTATAGTTCCATCGGTTCCGTCAACTTGTACCAGTACAGCGCGGCGCCGGTATACGCAAAGCAGAGGGGGCTGCATGTTTACGAAGCGCGGGAGATACTGCAAAAAGGGTTGGACGAGGGGCTGAAACCGTATCTGGAAACTATGCCGCTATACGAAGCGTACAACGCGCGCGGCCTGGAGATCATCAAATCCGACATTCCCGCTCATTTGAAAGCCTGCCTTTTCGGAGCAGCTTGTATCTTCCTGTACCCGGGGCTGAACGATATACTGCACCTTATCCCGGAAACCTCCGGGATGCTGGCGGAGGTCAAGGCGGAGATGATAGCCAAGAAAAATCCGGCGGCAGGTGTCGCAATCTTGCTTTCAAAACCGCTGACATTGACAGTTCTCCTGCTTCTATGCATAGACGCGCTCTTGCTGCTGCTCTTGCTGATCTTCGCGGCGGCGGGCGCGTTTCGGCTCTCCGACCGGCGGGTCAACTTGATGCTGCTCGGCGTGATAGCTTATTTTGTTGTAATCGCCTGTCAGCCTAATGGTTACGGCACTTACCCCCGCTTCCGCCTGTCGATCTCCATGCTCCTCGCCCTCTACGCGTCTATGGGGGCCGACTCGTTTGCGCGGCGGGTTTTCGGTGAAGGCCGAAAAATAACAGGAACATAACCCGCTACAGCGGCATGATAAACTCCCTTATGAGGTTGGCGGCAGGTCCTTGACACGGGCGAATACATATGATAATTTATTAAAAGAATACATCATGAAGATGTTTAATTGCCACGAAGGCGATCATCCGCGGAAACGGTTGGTGCCTTCGTGGCTTTTTTATGGAGGCCGGGTGTGAAATAATTTGCGAAAAAATATCGGAGGCGTATGTCTTATGCGTAAAATATTGGTACTGTTTGCGGTTTTCACCATTTTCACTGTTTTCTCCGCGCTGCCCATTTCCGCTCATGAATTGATTCTGAAGCCGAGCAAGACAACTGCGGCGAAGGGCGAAGTACTGCCGATCGAGCTTCAGTCCACACATATCTTCATAGTGAAGGAAGAGGTCGAGGATATCTCGACCATTAAGGCCGGAATCTTCCTTGGAGGAAAATTAATCGAGTCCGTCCTGAAACCGAACGAGCCCGACCTTCGCATCGACTTTTCCGTAAAAATTCCGGCTCTCAGCCCGTCTACCATAGTGATCGCAAACAAGACAGGCGACGTCTGGTCAGTAACGCCTGACGGATGGAAGCCCGGCGGGCGCAAGGCGGTGGAGGCTCAGGGCATAAAGGTGGTGAGGGCGTCCCTGACCGACAAGTTCGCAAAGGCCATAATCAATCCGTCTGCTTCGGATAAAAATTTCGCTGCCGTTGTCGGGCAGGAACTCGAGGTAGTCCCTCTGACAAACCCCGCTGACGCCAAAGCCGGCGAGTACTTCAAAGTTAAGATACTTTTTAAGGGGCAGCCGGCCTCCATACCGGTCTACGCGACTTACGACGGCTTCGTCAAGGAGTTTGAGAACACGTATGCGTATTACACGGAGTCGGACGCGAACGGCATCGCCAATATAAAGATAACGACCCCGGGCCTCTGGATAATCAGGGCGTCGAAGGATGGCGAGCCCGGCGTTCCCGGAGAGTACGACACCCGCTCACTGCGCTCCGTACTGACTCTGCCGGTCAAATGATTTATATCGGATGCCAATCACCGCTGATCTGAGATGCGCCATAATATAACCATATCCCAACACCCACAGAACGCTGCAGGGGGCTTTGCTCCCTGCACTCCCCTCTTTTGCGTCCTTCTGTTGATTATCACGCTTGGATGCGGAACCGCGTTTGCCCACGGAGTCGGCTACAGGCAGTCCGATAAAAAGGCCGTGCCTCTCGAATTTTATTACTCCACGGGGGAGATGATGGCCTACGAGGAAGCCCGGGTTTTTTCGCCCCTTGACGAGAAAAACGCTTATCTATCCGGGCGCACCGACGAATTCGGCAGATACTCCTTCATCCCATCCGCAGAGGGCGAGTGGCGCGTCATAGTGAAGGACCGCGAAGGGCACATGGCCGAGGCCGAGGTACAAATAACGGGCGAATTTTTAAGCGGCGGCGCGTCCGGCGTCGGAGAAAGCACTGTGGCTCAGTCGCCGCTCCCTCAGGGAGGAGAACTTTTTTTGCGCGCGGCGTTCGGCGTGAGCATACTGTTAAATATTTCAGCCGCCGCGCTCCTTGTTCGAAGGTCAGGGCGAAGGCCGAAGGAGGTTCCGGCGAATGCACATAAGTGAGGGTTTTCTTTCCCCTCCGCTGCTGACGGCGGGTTGGGCGATGGCGGGCGTCGGTCTCGCCTGGGGTTTGAAGAAGATGGAGCCGGACAAGATAGTGAGGGTCGCAATTGCTTCGTCGGCGTTTTTTCTGGCGTCGCTCGTAAACGTCAGAATTCCGCCCGGCTCCGCGCATCTCTCACTCATCGCCCCAATGGGTTTGCTGCTCGGGCGGAGCGCGTTTCCCGCCGTATTCACCGCGCTGCTGCTTCAAGCCGTGCTGTTTCAGTTCGGCGGATTGATGGTGCTCGGCGTAAACTCCGTATCGATGGGGGCGCCCGCTCTGTGTGTCTATCTGCTGTTCGGGAGAGCGGTGCGAAGCGCGAACGCGAAAACCGCGGCCGCCGCGGCTTTCGCGGCGGGCGTGACCGGAGTGCTGCTGGGGATAGCTATTGTTTCAGCGTGGCTCGTGCTGTGGGATCGTAACATGCTGCTGTCGGCGGAGACACTTTTCGCCGCCCATCTGCCGGTCGCGGTTGTCGAGGGCATAATCACGCTATGCACTGTCTCGTTCCTCCGAAAATCGTTTCCCGATGTCCTGGACGGCTTGAACGTCGAGCGGGCATGATATCCGAAATTGAGCGTCTGACTAAATATACCGATGGGCGGCGCGCGTTTTCGCGTCTCGACGCCCTCGACCCGCGATGCAGACTCCTATGCGCTTTATCCGCCGCGCTGGTCATATCATCTCTTCAGGAAATACCGGCTCTCGCCGCCGCCGGCGTTCTGCCTGTTTTGCTTCTTTTTGTCGACGGGCGCGACGGATTTTTTCGTACAGGCAGAACGCTGCTCGGCATCAATGGAGTATCCATCCTCGTATGTTTGTTTCTGCCGCTCACCTACCCCGGGACGCGTGTATTCGGAGTTTTTTCGATTGAAGGCGCTCGGATGGCGATGCTCGTAACATGGAAGCTCAACCTGATCTCGATTTGTATGACGCGTTTGGCGGTCTCGATGGGGATGCCCGGAATGGACGGGGCGCTTACGGCGCTGCGTGTGCCTCTCAAGATGAGGATGCTGATACTTCTCACGACGCGGTATGTTTTTCTCCTGTCCGAACGAGTGCTCACCATGACAAGAGCCGTGCGCCTGCGCGCGCCGAAATGCGCCCTGACGGCGTCGTACCGCGCAATGGGCTGCATGATCGGAACCACCCTTATCCATTGCTCTGACAGAGCCGAGCGGGCTTGTCTCGCCTTGCGGCTTCGGGGAGGCGTGAACGGTTTTTCGGGGCACGCGCAAAGCCGCTGGGCAGCGCGAGACTCCTTGATGTGTCTGTGTCTTTTTATATACTTTGCTTTCGTTCTCGTAATAGATTAGTCATGGCTGAAAGACGTCCCCTGCTCTCCGTTAAAAACCTGAGCTATAATTATCAGGACGGTTCAAGCGCTTTGAACGAAGTCTCGTTTGAGCTTTTCGAGGATGAAAAAATCGCCCTCGTCGGAGCCAACGGCTCCGGGAAATCCACGCTGTTATTGCACCTGTCGGGCTGCTTTGCAGCGGGCAAAGGGGAAATTTTTTTCAAAGACAACGACGCCGGGGGCAACACGAGCATATTGATGGCCGCAGCCGGTTTAGTATTTCAGGAGCCCGACGACCAGATGTTTATGCCGAGCGTCCTCGATGATGTAACGTTCGGCCTTGTCGCCGGGGGAGTAAACGCAAAAACAGCCCGCGAGACGGCGTACTCATGCCTTGAAATGTTAGGCGCGTCACATCTGGCGGAACGTCCCCCGCACCGTATGTCAGGCGGTGAAAAAAGAATTTCCGCGCTCGCCGGCATATTGGTCATGCACCCTGAAATAATACTGCTCGACGAACCGACCTCCGGGCTCGATCCGGCTGCCCGCAGACGCGTGATCGAAATTCTGAAAGATATGGATAAACCTATGATACTGGCAACCCACGACCTCGACATGGCGCTTGACCTCTGCGGCAGGACTTTGATACTGCACAAAGGGACGATAACGGCAAGCGGGGAAACACGGCAAATACTCTGCGACGAGAAACTGCTTCGCGCAAACGGCCTCGCCCTTCCCATGAGATACGCCGACGGAGTAAAATAGATTCCTGACAATAAATCAGCATTCACCAAGGGGGATTTTCTGTGAGAATAGCCGTAATAGACGGGCAAGGCGGCAGAATCGGGCTTTCAATCGTCGAGAAGCTGAGGAAAGAGCTGCCCGGGGCGGAAATTCTCGCGCTCGGCACGAACTCACTCGCAACCGCCGCAATGCTCAAAGCGGGAGCGGACGCGGGCGCTACGGGCGAGAACGCGATTGTAGTGAACGCGCCCAGAGTGGACTTGATCGTCGGAGTTATCGGGATTATCTCCGCGAACGCGATGCTCGGCGAGCTCACTCCGGCAATAGCCGGAGCCGTATCGGGAAGCCCTGCGCAAAAGATTTTGCTGCCGTTCAATCGCTGCGGTATTGAGATTGTCGGAACGGCTAAGAACCTCCCGGTAACACAGCTTGTAGATGAGCTTGTAGCCGCGGTGAAGGCGTATTTCGCGCAGTTATGAATATGGGCAAGTTGTAAAATGAATTGACGCAGTGGATAAAAGGGGTTCCATTCCGGAACGAAACCGGTTAAGCTTTAAATGAACAGCAAAAAGCGACCGGAGGGACCGAAACGGAACAATATAGAGGGTAACACAAAAACAGAGCGGTGGAATCAACAATACCTCAACGCGATAAAGACCGACCTTTTCGGGCCGGTCTTTATCGTATCAATCTCAATAATATGGTCGGGATGAGAGGATTTGAACCTCCGACACCCTGCACCCCATGCAGGTGCGCTAGCCAGGCTGCGCTACATCCCGAAACCAAGTGCATTGTACAATCATTTTGCGCGCAGGTCAAGAGCGAGTTTGAAATCCGACGGCCGCGGGTGAGGAAGCGGCCTCGTGGTATAATCATGGCGTAAAAGGAATAGCATTTCTTATTATATAAGGTTTACGAAAGAGGTGATTCGTTTGGCTGTAATTTCCATGAAACGAGCTTACTTTGAGCTCATTTCGTGCGTTATATTTTGGGGCGCGTCGTTCGCGTCGATGAGGATGGCCGTCCTGGAGCTGCATCCGCTCACGGCGGTCTGGTTTCGCGTCGTCTTCGGGCTCGCCGTTCTGGCGGGCATAATATTTTACAGGCGCGAGTTTTCCATGCCCAAGGCGCGCGAGCTTGCCCCGCTGCTCTTCCTCGGGCTGATGGGCGTCGTGTTTCATCAGGACATACAGTTCGCCGCCATGCGAACGGCAGGCGTGGCCAACGCCAACTGGCTCATCGCGGCGACCCCCTCCCTCATCGCCGTGCTCGGATGGGTGTTTTTGAAGGAGCGCCTTCAGCCGCAGGCGATAATCGGTCTCGTCATATCGGGGCTGGGCGTGCTGCTCGTCGTCGGGCTCGGCACAAAGGGCATAGGCATGTTTCAGGCAAATTCCTTCGGGGACCTGCTCATATTCATATCCGCACTCAACTGGGCTGTCTTCCAGATAGTCTCGCGCAAACTCGTTCAGGACAGGACGCCCGCGTTCACGGCCTTCTGGATGAACGTGTTCGCCGCGATAGCTCAGACCTCGCTCTTTCTCTTCTACCCGCCGGAAATTTCACAAATCGCCTCGATGTCCCCGAGCTGTTGGTTCGCCGTGCTCTTCCTCGGCTGCATATGCTCCGGCCTCTGCTACACGTTCTGGTATGACGGGCTGTCCGTGATGCCGGCGGCCAAGGTCGCCGCGTTCCAGTTCCTCCAGCCGGTTGTGGGCGTGGTTCTCGCGTACTTCACAGCGGGCGAGCGCTTCACTCCGTACCTCTTCGCGGGCGGCGTGATGATAATAGCCGGCGTTTGGATGGTCAACAAAGACAAGAGAAAGGCGGAGGCAAAATGACGATAAAAATAGCGACGTTCAACGTAAACTCGATAAAGGCGCGGATCCCGGTGCTTGAACATTACCTCTCCGACGACATGCCCGATATTCTGTGCTTACAGGAGACGAAGTGCGCGGACGGCGCGTTCCCCTCCGCGTTCTTCGAAACTTTCGGCTATCACGCGGTTTTCCGTGGAATGAAATCCTATAACGGGGTCGCCGTCATCTCGAAGGCGGAGCCGGACGAATTTTCCTTCGGCTTCGCGGACGGCGGGGACAGCGAGGAGGACGCCTGCCGCCTTGCCGTGACAAAATTCGGGCAGCTCAATCTCGTCTGCGCTTACGTCCCGCAAGGGAATGAGATAGGCTCTGAGAAATTTGCCTACAAGCTGCGTTTCTTGGAGCGTCTGCGCGCGATGTTTGACAGGCGTTTCGCTCCCTCCGACCTGTTGCTCTGGGCGGGGGACATCAACGTCGCGCCGCTCGACATCGACGTTACGCACCCGGAAAGCAAGCGCGATCACGTCTGCGTATGCGAGCAGGCGAGGGAGGCGCTGAACGGCGTCCTGTCCTGGGGACTTTCCGACGTTCTGCGGAAATTCCGTCCCGGCGCGGGGGAGTTCACATTTTGGGATTACAGGGTGAAAGACGCTCTCTCTCGTAACATCGGCTGGCGCATAGACCACCTTTTCGCGTCCGCCCCCCTGTACGAGAAGAGCGCCGGCGTTTACGCGGCGCGCGAGCTCCGCGCTATGGAGCGCCCCTCCGACCACACGGCGCTGATAGGCGTTTTTGACATCTGAAAACCGCGAAACGGGCGGGGTTTTGCAGGGGCGGCATTTTGCCGCCCGCTGTTTTTATCGGCACGCCGCGTCCATAACACCCCCAATCGTTCATAACGGCAGGCGCGGGGAAACGGGCGGCAAAATGCCGCCCCTGCGAGAACCCTCGCCCGTTTCCCCGCGCTCCGCCAATAAAATCGAGTGCCGGCAACATCCCCCCTCTCGGCTTGCGTCTATTTTTCGTTGCAATATAATTTCATTGTTGTTTGATTTCCTAATCTAAATAATCTTGGAGTGATGGACATGCACATGGCGGATGCGTTGCTGTCGCCTGCGGTAAGCGCGGCGATGACTGTGGTGAGCGTTGGGGCGCTCGGTTATTCGGCGGTTATGCTTAAAAAAGAAGAGGAGCGCGGAGTCCCGCTCGGCGCGGACGACAGGAAAGTCCCCGTTATGGGAGTTATGGGCGCGTTCGTCTTCGCGGCGCAGATGATAAATTTCACGATACCGGCTACGGGATCGAGCGGGCACATCGGGGGCGGCATACTGCTCGCGGCGATGCTCGGTCCTCACGCGGCGTTTCTCACGCTCGCGGCTGTGCTCGTGATTCAGTGTCTGTTTTTCGCGGACGGCGGGCTTATGGCGCTGGGCTGCAATATATTCAACATGGGTTTCTACGCGTGTTTTGCCGCTTATCCGCTCATATTCAAGCCAATCATGAAGCTGGGCCTCGGCGCGAAAAATATAACGGCGGCGTCTGTCGCGTCGGTAGTCGCCGGTTTGCAGCTGGGCGCGTTCAGCGTCGTGCTTGAGACTCTGGCGTCGGGCGTCACGGAGCTTCCGTTCGGAACGTTTCTCCTCCTCATGATGCCGATTCATCTGGCCATAGGCGCGATTGAGGGCGTCATAACGGCGGGAGTGCTCTGCTTCGTAATGAACATGCGGCCGGAGCTGCTTGACTTCTCCGCGCCGGGCGGATTCGGTCCGCGGAAAGCCGCGCTGTCGTTCGGGAGGACGCTGATGGTTCTTTTGACGATGGCCGCGCTCATCGGCGGGGGGCTTTCGCTCTACGCCTCGGCGTACCCCGACGGGTTGGAGTGGTCGATTGAAAAAACCGCTCCGTCTTCGGAACTTGAGCGGACGGGCGGCGCTTACGATACAGCGGCTAAAATTCAGGAGAGCACGGCGATTATGCCTGATTATGAATTCAAAAGCGCCGCCGGCGGGGATACCGGCTCATCTTTTGCGGCCGCCGGCACGAGCGCGGCTGGGCTCGCCGGCGGAACTATGACTCTTGTCCTTGCCTGCGCTGTCGGTTGGATAATTACCATGTTCAGAAAGAATAAGCGCGAAAAAGATAATGCGGCGGCCTGATTCCGCGTTCAGCGCCTTCAAACCCGAGCGGGTCTCGGGTTTGAAGGCGCTCGAACTCATGGCGGAGGGCGACACAGTCATTCACCGCGTTCATACTTTCGTAAAGCTGACGGCGACCATTGTTTATGTGGTCGTTGTCATTTCGTTCGGACGTTATGACATAGGCGGCTTGCTGCCCTACTTCCTCTACCCGGCAATTCTTACCCCGCTGTCTGATACCCCTTGGAGAGCCGTGTGGCGCAGGCTGCTGCCGGCGCTGCCCTTCCCGCTCCTCGGCGGCGTGAGCAACATCATATTCGACAAAGCTCCCATGATTATGATTGGCGGGGTTGCGCTGACCGGCGGCGTAATATCGTTCGCCTCGATAATGATAAAGGCGCTCCTCTCAGTCTGGGCGGTGCTGCTGTTAGTCGCGACGACCGGGGTTTCGGAGCTGTCGCGCCAGCTCTCGGCGCTCGGCGTCCCTGACGCGGCGATCGTGCAGTTCAATTTGACATACAGATATTTGGCGGTGCTCGCCGACGAGGCGCGCGCGATGTACGAGAGCTATATTCTTCGTTCCGCCGACATACGCGGCATTCGCGTGAGGGACATGGGCGCGTTCGTCGGGACGCTCCTGCTGCGAAGCATCGACAGGGCTGAGAGAGTATACGCGGCAATGAAGTGCAGGGGGTTTTCAGGCTCGTACCTCGCGCCCGCGCATGGCGCGCGCGGAAAAATCGGCGCGCCCGATCTGCTTTGCCTGTTCGCGGTCTGCGCGGCCATAATAATTCTGCGATGCTTATCGTAAGAAACCTCTGCGCCTCCTACCCCGACGGCAAGGCCGCGATAAACGGAGTGAGCTTAACGATCGACGACGGCGAGAGGGTCGCCCTGATAGGCGCGAACGGCGCGGGCAAGTCGACGCTGATGCGTTCGATAATGGGGCTGATGCCGGCAATGAGCGGCTCTATAGAGGCTGACGGAGTAACGCTCACTCAAAACACCGCGCGTGAGATTCGGAAAAAAGTCGGCATAGTTTTTCAAAATCCGGACGACCAGCTCTTTATGACGAGGGTGTTTGACGACGTGGCGTTCGGACCGCGCAACTTCGGATTGCCCGAGGACGAGGTAAAGGAGAAGGTCGATTCCGTTCTGTCGCAAATGAACATCGTTCATCTGCGGGATCGCGTATCGGACAGGCTCTCCTCCGGTGAAAAGCGCGTTGCCGGGATCGCGTCCGTCCTGGTAATGAGACCGGCGACGCTGCTCCTCGACGAGCCCTCCTCCTTCCTCGACCCCCGCGCGCGCAGAACTCTGATAAAGACGCTGCTCTCACTGCCGCACGCGATGCTCATAGCCACGCACGACCTCGGCTTCGCCCGCCGTCTCTGCTCCAGAGTGATTGTATTGCAAAACGGACAAATCAGCGCCGAAGGCACACCGGACGAGATATTGGGTGACGAGAAAAAATTGGAGGATTACGGCTTGTAAAACAGGAGGAAACTGCCCAATATCATATTACGTCCGCAATACCCCTCTTTAGCTTTGTCATATGCCCATAAAAAAATAAATCTCTCCGCGTTTCCCCTAAACTCTCGCGCCTTCACTGCCGATTATATAAATAACGGATTATAATTTTGATAACGGATTATCGGGTTTGTGAAAGCGGTGTAATATCATGCTGAACATGGCCGTCACGGAATCGCGCCCTGCGCTTGAGGTTCCCGCGCATGTATGGGACGCCCTCAGAGAGAGGGACTTCGTAAACTTCCCCGTTCCTTTGCTTAACCCTCCCGCCGAGGAAGGCGGGGTTCCTTATTGGAGCGGATATAAATTGACTGTGCCCGCCCCGGGCATAGCGGCGTTCGCCCGGGACGAGGACGCCGCGCTCTATATGCCCTACGGCGAAATGTTCCGGATAATCACGGGCGGCGGCGAAAACGAGACGCCGCGCGCGCAGATTTACGGCATATTCTTTGAAGAGGACTGCGGCGAGTGGCAGATGATATATCGCCTCGTGAATTGCGACAGGGTCTACGCGCGGACCCTCCGGCCCATGCCCGGCGACGCGGAGCGGGCTCTTCCCTCAAATTGGATGCTCACCCTCTCCGGCGTGGAGAACTGGTTGACGCTCGACGCTTATCTCAACTACTACTGCAAATATCAGAACATGGACAGCGCCGCGGTCGGAGCCAACATATACAGCCAAATCTCCTTCATGGAGGGCTCTTGCCGTCACGCGGACGACGCGCGCGTGATGCCGATGCCGGGCGGCGTCGTTCTTTTGGTCTCCCGCCTCTCAAAGGACCGGGCGCTCATGTACGATGCGGTGAACGACGAGCGGCTCGCCCGCTTCGTCATGGACGACCCCGCGCATCTCATAGACACGTTCTGGCGTCTCCAGGCGAAGGTCTTGCTTAACGCCTCCGACATGAGGGAGCTGAACGCGATGATAAGCGACGCCCGGCACTTCGTCTACGCAAAAAAATCCGCCCGCGAACAGGGCGCGGCCGGCGAGGAGATTTCAGCGGCGGCGTTCTACTGCGAATGCGACACCATCGCGGTGTAGGACATGGAAAATATGGGGAGAAGTATTTGATAAGAGCGGCGCCGATATAGCCGGAAAACATTCGGATGTTTGCAGGGGCGGCCATTGGCCGCCCCTTTTCTTGAAAGAACAGGCGGCCGCGAGGGCCGCCCGTTCCGGGTGAAATGGTGAGGGGCGGGCGAACCTCGCCTCCTCGTTGTGTTATTTACTTCTTCTTGCGAAGAACCATCGCCGAACCGGCGAGAACCATCAGACCAAGCGCGCCGAAGCCCGCGTCACAACCGCCGCCGCTCGAACCGCCGCGCGGGGGAGTAATGCCGGAATCATTGAACAGGATAGTGTATGATGTGCCGCCTATCGTCACTGCCCATGTCTTATTGGCATCGTTCTTCGTGGCGCTGTATTCCGCGCCGTTGAAGTAGAACTTCGCGTCCGAGCTGTAATCAGCATCGACATGGTACGTGCCGGTTAGGACATCATACTCTATGTCCGCATAGTTAGTGCTGCCGGGGTGCAGGATTACATCAAGATCCCTCGGATCCGTCGGCACTGGAGGCAGCCCTCCGGACGTGTCCTTGAAGTTAAGCGTGTATTCTGCCACCGTCCCGCCTGCCGATGTCACAATTACCTTGTACGTCTTAGCGGTGGAGCCGTTATCGGCTGGATCAACAGTCGCCGCAGTCGAGTCAGCGTCGGTGGGGACAAAATCAGCAGATACGAGGCCGGCCTTGTAATCAGCGTCAACATAGTACGTGGTTGCGCTAACGAGGGTTATCGGAAGAGCCGTAGTGCTGCCGCTGTTAAGCTCTAACCGGAATTTATCCAGAGTCACGGTCGTTGTCAGAGGGGTGTTGTCCTTGAAGTTGAGGATGTACCTCCTGGTGCCGGGGGTGTTACCGCCGGGGTTAGTTAAACCGGTGAAGTCATTCTTGAAACGTACATATTCTTCCGACTGCACCGTCAACTGGTACTGATAATTGCCATTTACTACAGAGTCGTTAACCAGTTGAACGCCTACGACCCTGGCCGTCTGACCAAAGAATTCGGGGGCGATATGGAAATCCTCATTTCTGAGGCCTGCAACGTAACCACCCTGAACTGTGGCTGACCAGTATTCATCCCAACCGCTGCCCGGAGTATAGACGCCGTCGATGGTTATCTTCAAAGGAGTAAGAACGCCATCCTTGCTGATAACGAAATCACTCAGCTTCTCGCTTATGGACGCGAGCCTGATCCCGAAGCCGAAATAACCGATCTCAATACTTCCTGCGGACGGAAGTTGTCCAACTACCGGCAGACCGGGATACTCCAACTTCCGCTTGAACCCCTCAAACACATCCCCCGAGATATCGGCTGAAGCAGCAGCACCATCATAATCGGCGCTGAGTATAAGCAGCGTATCGGCGGCATTGTACTCATACTGGATCGTGTTTTGAACCGTACTCCTATAATCACCACTTAAGATATCAAGGGACAGATAATCCGTATAAGCGGAGATTACAATAATATTCTTGCCCTCCTTGACCTTCTTTCTGGCTTCATCAATGGCAAGCGTTTCTGTCTTTACAAGGCGTATCCTCGGTGGTTCGTTCTTACCCCTACTGATACTGTCCTCCCGATAGCTCGCCGCAGTTAGATCATTCGAGAATCCATAAAACACGTCAGCAGATGACGGTACATTAGTAATATCCTCATCCGGCCATGCCGCCATCGCGCTGTCAACGCACGAAACCAAGAGAGCCAGCACCATAAGTGCTAACCCTATTTTTTTTACCATTCTCATATTGTTACTCACACTCCATTCTTGACCAATAGAACTAAAAAGTTCTCCCTTTGTCATGCCTACATTCAGACGCCCGTGCCGTGCGCCCTACTCAGTTATGTCCGCTGTCCGACAACCACCCCCGATACCCGTTTTGATAATTCAGAAGATGAGGCACCCGCAAACCGTTCACCCAACAGCCCGCACAAAAGTCCCCACACATCGAATAAGCATATTAATAATACTTGTTCACATTAAAGCACAACGAATCGCGCGTGTCAACAGCGAAAACGCGAATCAAAATCAACGGCCGCCCATTGCCCGCATAATAAAGAACGGGCGTCAGAATGCCGCCCGTTCTTTATCAGTGCGCCCGATTCCCTGTACCGCCCCTTCTCAGGGAGCTGCGTAAGCGTCCGCGGGAACTATGTATACGTCCTCGGTGCCTTGAGTGTTATTCACGCCCTCCCGGCCCGCCTTTTTCGCCCTTTTCTCTTCCTTTGCGACGGCGCGCAGTTCGGCGTCTATCAGGTCGACGTTACCTGCCCACAGGTAGCGCATGAAAGAGGCGGCGGCGGACAAAGCGGGCGTGTCCTCTTCGCGCCAGACGAAGCCCCTGTCTGTAAGCACCTCCGCTATGCTCTCCTGCGCGTTGAAGAGTATGTCGTAGGGATTTCGCTTCAGCAGGCGATCGTCCTTCATCCTCACGCGCGCCCACTCATCCCCCGTCCAGAAATAGACCTCATACGGCTTCGCCCCTTTCCACGCCACGGGAACGCGCGGGGTCATCAGTATGCCCATTCTGTCCACGCGGAAACGCCAGCGCGATATTTCGTTGAAGCGCTCGCTCTGCATCCATTCGACAGTGGCGCCGAGCGGGTTCGGTATCATCGGCCTGTATTCGAGATACGCGCCGTTTATCGGATCCATGCCGTCGGGATCCATATACGACGACTCCAATCCATCTTGCGCTGCCTTGCCCCACGAGGGATTATCCCTCTTGATGAGGACGGGGAAGGATATTATGACCGGCTCCAGCAGTATATTTGCCGGGAGGACGGGTTTTATCGGCAGCACGGACATTATCGGGCGGGGTTCTTTGCTCAGCCGCCGCTTGTCGCGCTTGGTCAGTGTGGGGTTCGGCCGGAGGCCGTTCGGCGTCTTTACGAGGTCGGGATAATACGGGTCCTTGTCCAACACGATATTCACGGTCTCCTGCGCCTTCTCGTAGTCGCCGAGCGCGTGATACGCGCGCGCCAGGAGGTACCATCCGTCTGCGGCGTCCTCGTGTTGAGCGAGATACCTTTTCAGCACAAAGACCGCGCTGCGATAGCGGCCGCTCGCCACGAGGCTGCGGCTCGCCTTCATCGGCAGCAGCTCCGCCTCGGCAGCAGCTATACGCTTCTGTTCCGCTTCGAGCCGGCGTTTTGCCTCGGCTGCCTTCCTCGCGTCCTCGAGGCGTTTTGCCTCGGCGGCGCGGCGCTGCGCCTCGGCGGCAAGGCGCGCCTTCCTCTCGCGCTCGGCTCTCTCGCGCTCCAATTGAGCTCTCTTCTCGGCGGCGGAGTCAACGACCGGCACTCTCTCATCCGGGGGGGCGTTCACGTCCCCGTAAGAGACGCCCGGCAGCAGAGCCGCCGACAGCGCCAGGAAGAACAGCGCAAGGGACAGAGTGAGGGCGGCTGCCCTCAGGAAAGGCCTGTTTGTTGTCAGGAACACGCGCGATTTATTCATCATAAGTCAACTCCCCTCCGTCAGTCAGTGCTGCCTGTTCTCTTCGATACAACGTCGCCGAGCTCTATCGGCGCGTCCTTCGATTCCTTTATTATCGCCACAACCGCGTCGTTTTTCTTGACGTGAACCGCCTTGACGCGCCCGATCACCTGCGGGAAGTGTATCTCGGCCTTCTCCGGGTCAACCGTCCTCACCGAGGACGCGCGCCTTACCTCCAGCACGTCGCCGACCCTTACGCCGTCATAGTAGCCGAGGTCTATGTGATAGAGCTTGTCCTGCTGCTTCTTGGGTACCGTGTAAGAGCCGTCGACGCGCTCGGCCTTCGCGATTATCCGTCCCGTCGCCTCGTATCCGCCGCCGCCGCTGCCGCCGCCGGACATCGCGTCAGCTACGGCTCTGTCGAGCGCGCGGCGTATGGCCGGCCAATAGGGGCTCTTCTCGAAAACGTCCCAGTACACGGGCTTTCTCTCCATCATGTCGTTGTAGGTGAGCGAGCGATGGTCGCCGCGTTCGGCTATTATCGAGTCGAACATGAGCTCGGCGTCGGCCGCGTTGTACACGTATGTGTGCAGAACGACGTTCCATATCCATTTCGAGCCGAGGTTATCCTTTTTCTTGTATTCGAACTGCTCCATGTTGATTTTGAGGATCAGCTCGTCCTCCGAGTAGCCCCCTGACGCCCATGTCTCCGGCGAATCCGAGAGGAGCCGGACGGAGTCGAGCTTCTCGACGGATTTCAGCTTCCTGAAGACGTAGTCGGTCATCATCTCGGAAAGCACGTCGTTTGGATAATATTTGTTCCTCCACACGGCGACGCCGCTGTTGTTCTCGATGGGGGCGACAAACTTGAACAGGCGCCGCTGTCCCGGTTCGAGCGGCGACGCGCCGGCGCGCGCCGCCGCGCAAAACAGCGCGAGGGTGATAAAGAGCAGTATTACGGACATCCATGCCGCAGATGATTTACATTTCATCCAACATTCCTCCGAACGTGTAAAACACGAGATTTATTGTTAGGGACCTAAAGTGTAACGGCAAAACCTAACTTTAATCAAAATTATTATCGGAACTCACCTTTTCAGTCTTGACCTAACGCCCCTCTGAGAATATAATAATTTTTGCCGGTATGCGCGGCAAAGCGGGGCGGCATAGCCAAGCGGTAAGGCAGAGGACTGCAAATCCTTTACCCCCGGTTCGAATCCGGGTGCCGCCTCCAAAATAAATATTATATTTTTTATTACGGATATACTGGAGGTGAACGCTATGCCTAACAAAAAATCAGCGGCCAAGCGGGTTTTGATCGGTGAGAAGAACAGGCTTTACAATCGTTACTGGAAGACGCGCTGCAAGACCGCCGTCAAGCATTTCCTCGAAGCGGTGACGGCAAAGGACCACGAGTCGATAAAGACGCGCCTCGATGAGGCTCAGGGCATCATCGACAAGGCGGTAAGCAAGGGAGTAATTCACCGCAACACCGCCGCGCGCAGAAAGTCCCACATGGCAAAAGCCGCCTCCGCGGCCCTCGCCGGTTAAAAAATCTTTTTTACATTTTTACATATGTCTTGCAGGGGCGGCCGGTGGCCGCCCGTTTTTTGTCCCTGCCGTTCGTTTGTTTACGGTATCGTTCCCCTCACCGCCGTTCCCTCGCCCGGGGATGAGATTATCTCCAATCTGCCGCCTATCAGCGTCATGCGTTCCTCCATGTTGGATATGCCTCTGTGCCCTTTCGAGCGGAGCCAGGCGGCGCGCTCTTCCTTGAGGATGAAGCCGCGGCCGTCGTCCTGTACGCAGAGTTCGATGTGCCCGTCGTCGTTTTCCCTGACCTCAACGAAGATATTTTTAGCCGCGCCGTGCTTGACGGAGTTCGTCACAGCCTCCTGAACGATGCGGAAGAAGGACAGCGCGGCGGCCTGGGGCAGCTCCAGGGCGTCATCAAATTCGAGGGCTATGCGTACATTGTATTGGGCCTGCTGGCGCTTCGTCAGCTCGGAGAGAGCCTGATGCAGGCCAAGGTCTATCCAGGGCGGGTTGAGGGAGTTACAGAGTTCTCGCATGTCCTTGACGGTCGCCTTGGCTATAAGTTCGGCGAGGTCGAGAGCGGCGTCCGTCTCCTCGGGGCTGTTTTCGGGATGGCGGGCGAGGCGCAGGCGCTGCATGAGGGCAGTGATGTCCTGCAGCGGTCCGTCGTGTATCTCGCG
This sequence comes from Synergistales bacterium, assembly GCA_026002695.1. Classification (GTDB taxonomy): domain Bacteria; phylum Synergistota; class Synergistia; order Synergistales; family Synergistaceae; genus BOCB01. The sequence goes on along the minus strand of BOCB01000003.1, from coordinate 37,716 downwards.
CGAGAGCTTCATTCGCTCGAATTCCTCGATGTTTATGATGTCGCTCATGCGCTTCTGGATGACCGACGACCTGTATACGGCCTCATTCGCGAGGATTGTCAGAGTGTATCGCAGATCGACGAGTTCGCTTACCGCGTTGAAATCCTTCTTGCCCGGAACTTCCTCGCCCCATTTGAGCGACGTTATCTCGCGCTCCAGCTCGCCTATCGGAATTACGGCCTTGTGCCAGAGCCACCATATCGCCATCCCGCTGCCGAGACCCATAACGGCGGTCATGAGCAGCCACTTGGAGAGGACACGGTCAGCGGTGCCCGGAATACTTTCCCATGATATCGCGCCCATTGCGAAATACTTGCCATTCTGAACGGGTACGGCGCATACCGTGAATGTCTCAGCGCCCTCCCATACTTCCCTCGGCGTAACGAGCGGAATTTTACCGCGCATCCTGCGGGTGATTTCCTCAAGGCGCTCGTCTCCGTACAGGAAAGCCCCCTTGTCATCGAGGACGGCCATTATGGCGTAATTCCCGCCGAACAGCATAGGGTAGCCGTATGTTGTGCTGTCGCCGTGATAGTCGTTATAAACGAAGAAGTCAGCCCTGCGTTCGAGGCGCGCGGCGACGGCCGCCGTGAAGTTTTCGGCGCATGAGCGGAGCAGCGTCGTCAGGTCGTATTGCAGATAGGAGATGCTGAACGCGGCGAACAATACGACGCAAAACGGCGGCAGGAATACCGCCGCGGCGAGTTTGTAAAGCCTGCCGCCCGATTTTTTAATATTCTTGCGGCGTTCAGCCAATCAAATTACCCAACCAGCTCGTCGAGAGTGATGATGCCGTACTTGAGGGCGAATATCACGGCCTCGGTTTTGTTGCGGGCGCCCAATTTTTCGTATATGGACGCGAGATGGGTCTGCACTGTCCTCTCGCTGATGAAGAGGCCGTCGGCTATCTCCCTGCTGGACAAACCCTTTGCCGACGGGACGAGGACGGCGCGCTCCCTGGCGGTTATCGGATCGACGGTGCTCTCCTTGGGATCGGCGTCGATCGCGCTGGCGATCTCGTTGTCGAGGTACATTCCGCCCTTCGCAGCGATGCGTATCGCGCGGGCGAGCGTGTCGGCGGGAGACGTCTTCAGGACGTAGCCGCGCGCCCCCGCGCGCAGGGCGGCGAGGACGTATTCCTGGGAATCGTAGTTAGTGAGCATAAGGCATATCGTGGGGCTGCGGGTCTCCTTCATATGCCGGCATATTGCCACTCCGTCGGCGCCCGGCATTCTTATGTCGAGAAGCGCGACGTCCGGATGCAGAGCCTCAATGCCGGCCAGCGCGGCGTCTCCGTCCGAGAACTCCCCGACAACGTCGAAATCATTTTCCTTAGCAAGATACGCCATTATCCCGGCGCGTGTGAGCGGATGATCGTCAGCTAATACAACGCGTATGGACATGCCCGTTCCCTCCGTCATCACTTAATATAATGTTTTACCCAAGTTATAATACACAATATTAAGGCAAATGACAAATAAATCATAATTTTTATAGGTTAGGTAAATGCTGAACCGGCTCTACATCTCAAAGCGGAAAACATACAAAAAACACGCGCACGCCCCTGTCGAAAGACAGGGGCGTGCGCGTGTTTTTAATTTTGGCGGCGACCTACTCTCCCACAAGTACCCCTTGCAGTACCATCGGCGCGGGAGGGCTTAACTGCCGGGTTCGGCATGTTGCCGGGTGTAACACCTCCGCTATGACCACCAAAAACTCTTCATGTAACCGCCGTTACACAAGATATATGAGGTTAAGGCTTCGGTGGATTAGTATCGGTACGCTCAACGCGCGTTACACGCTTACACTCCCGACCTATCTAACCTGTAGTCTCCAGGACACCTTATCTGATTACTCAGTGGGGTATCTCATCTTGGGGCTCGCTTCCCGCTTAGATGCCTTCAGCGGTTATCGAATCCGAACATGGCTACCCGGCTTATGCCGCTGGCGCGACAACCGGTACACTAGCGGTCCGTCCATCCCGGTCCTCTCGTACTAAGGACAGATCCCCTCAAATACCCTGCGCCCGCAGTGGATAGGGACCGAACTGTCTCACGACGTTCTGAACCCAGCTCACGTACCGCTTTAATGGGCGAACAGACCAACCCTTGGGACCTGCTTCAGCCCCAGGATGCGATGAGCCGACATCGAGGTGCCAAACGCCGCCGTCGATGGGAACTCTCGGGCGGCATCAGCCTGTTATCCCCGGGGTAGCTTTTATCCGATGAGCGATGGCCTTTCCACTCAGAACCACCGGATCACTAGGACCAACTTTCGTTACTGCTCGAAATGTCTCTCTCACAGTTAAGCCACCTTATACCCTTACGCTCTTTGGGCGTTTTCCATTCGCCCTGAGGTGACCGTCGCGCGCCTCCGTTACTCTTTGGGAGGCGACCGCCCCAGTCAAACTGCCCGCCTGACAGTGTCCTGATATTTCTTATATCAGTTAGAACCCCAGCACATCAAGGGTGGTATTCCAACGGCGTCTCCATATATGCTGGCGCACATACTTCAATGACTCCCACCTATACTCTACATGACATACCGAAATCCAATATCAAGTTACAGTAAAGCTCCACGGGGTCTTTCCGTCCTACTGCGGGTAACTGGCGTCTTTACCAGTACCACAATTTCACCGGGTCTCTCGTCGAGACAGCGCTCAGATCGTTACACCATTCGTGCAGGTCGGAACTTACCCGACAAGGAATTTCGCTACCTTAGGACCGTTATAGTTACGGCCGCCGTTTACTGGGGCTTCAGTTCAAAGCTTCGCCTCGCGGCTGACCTCTCCCCTTAACCTTCCAGCACCGGGCAGGTGTCAGACCCTATACGTCGACTTACGTCTTCAGCAGAGTCCTGTGTTTTAGTTAAACAGTCGCCTGAGCCTGGTTTCTGCGAGCCAATATCGCTTACCGCGCGCGGCGTTCACGACACCGGCCACTCCTTCTCCCGAAGTTACGGAGTTAACTTGCAGAGTTCCTTAACGAGAGGTATCCCGTCCGCCTTGGCCTTCTAAGCCTGCCCACCTGCGTCGGTTTGTAGTACGGGCGCGTAAAAACTCCCCAGAAGCTTTTCTCGGCAGCCGAGCATTTGCACCTTCGCGCAATAATTGCGCTCCATATCAGATCTCGGAATCACGCAACCCGGGATTTGCCTCAAGTTGCTCCCTACGTCTTTATACCGAGACGACCATCACCCGGCGCGCATAGCTTTCTGCGTCACTCCATCGGTTTTAACGCTTTTACGCGGGGCCGGATTGTCTACCGGCTGTCCATCGAGTACGCCTCTCGGCTTCCCCTTAGGTCCCGCCTAACCCTGGGCGGATGAACCTTCCCCAGGAATCCTTGGGCTTTCGGCGAGCAGGTTTCTCTCCTGCTTCTCGCTACTCATGCCGTCATTCTCACTTCCATGCAGTCCACAAAACCTTACAATTCTGCTTCGTCCCGCATGGAACGCTCCCCTACCGATCCGGATTGCTCCGTATCCCGCGGCTTCGGTTATACGCTTAGCCCCCTACATTTTTGGCGCGGAGACGCTCGACCAGTGAGCTGTTACGCACTCTTTGAAGGATTGCTGCTTCTAAGCCAACTTCCTGGCTGTCTGGGCATCTCCACATCCTTGTAACACTTAGCGTATGATTTGGGACCTTAGCCGGCGGGCTGGGTTGTTTCCCTTTCGACCGCGGATCTTCGCACCCGCAGTCTCACTCCATGGATTCACAGTATGGGTATTCGTAGTTTGATTGAACTCGGTAGACCTTGCGATCCCCTTGCCCATTCAGTGCTCTACCCCCCATACTTACTTCCACAGGCTGCACCTCAATGCATTTCGGGGAGAACCAGCTATCACCGCACTCGATTAGCTTTTCACTCCTATCCACACCTCATCCAAGCCTTTTTCAACAGGCCCTGGTTCGGTCCTCCAGCCGGTGTTACCCGGCCTTCATCCTGGACATGGATAGATCGTACGGCTTCGGGTCTATAGCATGCGACTTACGCCCTCTTCAGACTCGGTTTCCCTACGGCTCCATACCTTAAAGTACTTAACCTTGCCACACACCATAACTCGACGGCTCATTTTCCAAGAGGCACACCGTCACGGAACAAGTCCGCTCCGATTGCTTGTAGGCACACGGTTTCAGGTCTATTTCACTCCCCGTCAGGGGTTCTTTTCACCTTTCCCTCTCGGTACTTCTCCTCTATTGGTAGCCAGATGTATTTAGCCTTGGACCGTGGTCGGCCCGGATTCAGACGGAATTTCACGTGCTCCGCCCTACTTGGGGAACATCTTAAAGAGACCGTTTCCTTTCGCTTACGGGGCTTTCACCCTCTATGGCCGGATATCCCAACTCCGTTCAGCTAAAAAACGATTTTGTAACTCTTCCCGGACTCCGCAACGTCCGGACAAATGTCCCCGCAACCCCGAACGCGCAACGCCTGCGGGCTTACACGCATTCGGTTTAGGCTCTGCCCCTTTCGCTCACCACTACTTAGGGTATCTCTTTCGATTTCTCTTCCTCCGGTTACTGAGATGTTTCACTTCACCGGGTCGCCGCCGACTTAATCGGCTGCGGGACTGCTCCCGCAAGGTTTCCCCATTCGGACATCCGCGGCTCGATGGATGTTTGCTCCTCCCCGCGGCTTTTCGCAGCTTACTGCGTCCTTCTTCGGCATCTGGCTCCTGAGGCATCCCCCGTGTGCCCTTTATACCTTAACCTCATATATCTCATATAACGGCTCCTGCAATACAGCCGATCTTTGTCATGGTGCGTTTTCAATGGTGGAGATGATCGGATTCGAACCGACGACTTCCTGCGTGCAAGGCAGGCGCTCTCCCCCTGAGCTACATCCCCAAAGCGATTTAACGCGCACAAAGCCTAATGCTAAACCACTCGCCGAGACGAAAACATCGCGTTTAGAAACAACAGAGGAAGATTCGAACTTCCGACCCCACGGTTATCAGCCGTGTCAAAACGATAACCTTATGGTGGGCCGAGGAAGATTCGAACTTCCGACCTCACGGTTATCAGCCGTGTGCTCTAACCAACTGAGCTATCGGCCCAACAAAAATAAACAGCGCGCAATGAACGAGTGAATGTCAACATGCGTAACGATTTATCGTTACTCCATAGAAAGGAGGTGATCCAGCCGCACCTTCCGGTACGGCTACCTTGTTACGACTTCACCCCTCTTACCCTCCACACCTTAGACGGCTCATCCCCTTACGGGTTATGCCGCCGGCTTCGGGTGCAGACAACTCGAGTGGTGTGACGGGCGGTGTGTACAAGGCCCGGGAACGTATTCACCGCGGCTTGGCTGATCCGCGATTACTAGCGATTCCAGCTTCATGCAGTCGAGTTGCAGACTGCAATCCGAACTGAGGCATGCTTTCTGGGATCCGCTCCGCCTCGCGGCCTCGCTTCCCTCTGTGCATACCATTGTAGCACGTGTGTCGCCCTGGGCATAAAGGCCATGATGACTTGACGTCATCCCCACCTTCCTCCGTCTTGTCGACGGCAGTCTCGCCAGAGTGCTCGGCTCTCCCGTTAGCAACTGACAACAGGGGTTGCGCTCGTTGCGGGACTTAACCCAACATCTCACGACACGAGCTGACGACAGCCATGCAGCACCTGCATAAGCTCTCGGATTACTCCGAGTCGTCAGACTTTCATCCTCCTACCACCTACATGTCAAACCCAGGTAAGGTTCTTCGGTTTGCATCGAATTAAACCACGTGCTCCACCGCTTGTGCGGGCCCCCGTCAATTCCTTTGAGTTTCAGCCTTGCGGCCGTAGTCCCCAGGCGGGATACTTATCGCGTTAGCTGCGGCACGGATGCCCTGCGGCACCCACACCCAGTATCCATCGTTTACGGCTAGGACTACCGGAGTATCTAATTCCGTTCGCTACCCTAGCTTTCGCACATGAGCGTCAGTTATGTGCCAGGAAGCCGCCTTCGCCACTGGTGTTCCTCCCGATATCTACGCATTTCACCGCTACACCGGGAATTCCGCTTCCCTCTCACATACTCAAGACTGACAGTATCAGCCGCATACGGGGGTTGAGCCCCCGAATTTTACAGCTGACTTACCAATCCGCCTGCGTGCCCTTTACGCCCAGTAATTCCGGACAACGCTTGCCCCCTACGTATTACCGCGGCTGCTGGCACGTAGTTTGCCGGGGCTTCCTCGTGTGGTACCGTCACTCTCTTCTTCCCACACAACAGAGCTTTACGTCCCGAAAGACTTCATCACTCACGCGGCGTCGCTGGGTCAGGGTTGCCCCCATTGCCCAATATTCCCCACTGCTGCCTCCCGTAGGAGTCTGGGCCGTATCTCAGTCCCAGTGTGGCCGTGCGACCTCTCAGTCCGGCTACCCGTCTTCGCCTTGGTGAGCCATTACCTCGCCAACCAGCTGATAGGACGCGAGTTCCTCCATCGCCGGCATCACTGCCTTTCACGTTTACACGCATATGCGGTATTAGCAGCCGTTTCCAACTGTTGTCCCCCTGCGATGGGCAGATCCTCACGCGTTACTCACCCGTCCGCCACTAAGTTATATTTCCCTCGCAGCAAGCTGTTCGTTCCATATAACCCCGTCCGACTTGCATGTGTTAAGCACGCCGCCAGCGTTCATCCTGAGCCAGGATCAAACTCTCATTAAAATTATGTTGACTTGCGCACATTGGCAAGCTCATATCATTACGCGCTGTATTCTGTTGGCAAGGTGCGTTGCCGCGCCTCGTTGAGCGCGACAAAAGGTAATATACCACAGGGGTAAAAGTTTGGCAAGGGGTATTTTGAAAATTTTCCGAAATTTTACAACCTGATTTTCATGCCGGCAGCGATTCCCGATTTATGCAAGGCCAGCCAGTTCTCCATTGACAGCTCCTCAGCCCGCGCGCGTATGCCTAACCCTATTTCGCCGAGCAGTGAAACGGCATCGTCCTTCGGCATGTGAAACGCGGCCGCCCAGTTGTTGACGAGCGTCTTTCTGCGCAGAGCGAATGAGCCGGACAGGATACGCCGCCATGCCCTGTCGCGCGCAAGCTCCCTCATACGCGCTTTCTCTCCGGTAAATATTATCTCCACTACGGACGAGTCGACGTTCGGCACGGGGTAGAAAGCCCCGCGCGGCACATGGCGGACAACGGACCGTTCGCTCATAGCGGCGAGCGTGACGCCGAGAGGACAGCTCTCCCTCAATCCGGCGCCGGACGCTATGCGCACAGCCGCTTCCCTCTGAGTCATCAGCAGCATATAGCGCGTCGCTTTGCCCAACTGTTCGAGCAGCGTCCACAAAAGAGGCGTCGTTATGTGATACGGCAGGTTCGCTATTACGCAATCAGGGGGTTCGGAGAGCGAGGAGTATTCGAAGCGGAGCGCGTCGCCCCAGTGAAGCGACAGCCTGCCGTCAGCGGACAGCGGCTCGAGATACTCCGAGAGCCGAGTATCGAGCTCCACCGCGTCGATACGGGCGCATGGCGTTTTCAATATTTCCTTCGTTAGAACGCCGTCGCCCGGACCTATTTCAAGCACGCGGCTGTTTTCCGACAGACATGCCCGCTCCGCCATCCAAGCCGCTGCGGTGCGGTCCCGCAGGAAGTTCTGTCCTATATCGGTGTTGTGTCTGAAATTTTTATGAGATTCCGGGCATAACCGTAAATTTTTCACCGCAGCACCTCGATAAGGCTGATTTATTGTCAGGAGCCTATTAAGGTAACGATAAAAACCTTCGGGCGGCTCATTTAGATATATCGCAACCATTCTATCATTAAATTCCGGCGAAACCGCTGCTGAATGAATTATAGAAGCGCCGTTTTATTTTGGGCGGTTCACGCTCTTGCCAAAAGCCGGTGATGAGTGTAATATAATAACAGTTTCACACATAGGTGAGATATATTATAATGACGCGATATTGCGGATTGCGCGTCTGTTCGTTTGCCAAGGATGGCAGATGTTGCCGGGATCACGGAGGAGGCGTTCTCGATGGATGGTTCGACGCTTTATAACATATCGACCAATGAAATAACCCGCGCCGCCGGTATAAGGGGTATTGAGGGCAAGAACAGCAAGGATAAGAGAATGCACTCTCAAAGGGATATTGACTGGAACGAGATTTGGCTCGAAAATCTCAGGAAATTCGGCGTGAGTCCGGCTGAAACAGCGAAGCCGGATGAAACGAACTCCGTTTTCATGAATGATGGTACGGATATGGCGGTTAATCGCGAGGTTGATTCTGATCGCGCGCCCGTTAAACATTCCGCCGCCGATTTCGATGAAATGGTAGCGATAATACGCGGCATGATACTTGAACCCGAAAAACTGCTGGAATCGCATTTGGGCGTCTTCATAGAGCCCGCCCCCCCCGGCAAAGTCCTCAACGCGCAGGGGTAAAGAGATAAAACAAATGAACCGGCAGAGGGTATTCCTTCTGCCGGTTCATTAAACTATTGCCTTTCGAACAGCGCCTTCATCGCGTCGCCTCTCGTCAGGGCGAGATCGGGTTCGTTTGGCCGCGGCGCGTCTATTCCCGCAGCGGCGAGCGTTGAGCTGAACTCACCGGCGGATACAAATTCGCCGCCGTTTTTATCGAGTATAATTCCGTCCTCCGGCAGCGCGGCCGAAATCGCGCGGGTGAGCTCGTCCCTTTTTATGGGCAGTATCGCGCCGAACATCGAGCGCGAGAATTTAGGCAGTATCTCGTACAGGCTCGCCCACTGGACGGCGCTCCAATAGGGGCTTTCCTCGTCTATGTCGGCGCAGAGGTCGGCGGCTATCCACTGGTCTGAGTCCATGAGGGCTTTCTGAACGTCAAGAACTTTCGTGTCGCGTACGCTTGCCCCCAAACGGACGGCAAGCGCCGCCATCGCGCCCGCCGCCTGTCCCGTGTGCATGGTTATCGGCTGCAAACGAGCCGCCCCGCTCACCATGCGCGACACCGATATGTTCTTCTCAGCCGCTATGAGACCGTCCGTGCTCTTCGGGATGAGCGCGCCGAAGGGGATCTGGAACACCCCCTGATAACCCTCCCAGCCCTTTGGGAAGGACGACTCGGACTCGCCGAGATCATGCTCCATGTACCTGTCGAGGCGCGAGCCGTGGATGTCCACCGGGTATTCGGCGAGAGCCACGCCGGAGCTGTAATTTTTGTACGATCGGCCTGTCTTCGCGTCGCGAGATATGTCGCTTTGCGTCAGCGTATCTGTGCCGACGATTCTTCGCGACTCCCTGACATACGGAAACGGAGGAAAATGCTTGAGTATCGGCGCGAACTCCTCCGGCAGGAGCGGGTCGCCCGCGCTCTCCCACTCGTTCGAGAACCATACGCCGTAACCCTGCCCGTCGTCGACGGCCCAATCTGCCATGCCGAGCTCGCGCTGAATGTACCATACCATCGCGAGCGTCTTGTTCATCGCTTCCCGCTCCGCCCGTCTCCTGTAATCCATGTCCTCCGTGTAGGAGACGCCGAGCCCGGGTTCGTCCGGTTTGCCGCCGGGGAAGTCGTTGCCCCAGTTGAGGCACGTCCTCGTTATGTTCCCCCATGTGTCCGGCTCGCCGCCGATTATAACCGATTTATTGCTCGTATCAGGCAGCGCGCGGTATGCCTTGAACGACGGTATGTCGAACGGGTAGGAGCCCGGCCACCTGTCGCCCGACAGAGCGAACGTCGCGCGGAATTCGGGCGCGTACTCCTCGTACCTCGGCGGCGGCGAAGTCATCACGAGCTCGGCGGGCGGCGCGGGGCTGTATCGCTTCATCACGGCGACGTAAGTTATGTCCTGCACTCCGGCGTTAGCGCCTATCGTCGGAGATATACCGTTTCCCGCTCGGTACTCCGCGCCCGTGAGCGGCAAAAGGTCGCCGTGCTCCGTCGCGTCGATGAACACGTCGGCTGTGAAGATAATTTTTTCGGGCGGTTTTCTGACATTAAATTGGTTTTTTTCGGCTTCCAGCGCGGTAACTTTATTGCCGTCCATAATCGCGCGCGTAACGCTGACGTTTGTATATACAGCAACGCCGGATGAGCATAGCATATCCGTTAGTATATCGCGCGCCGCCGACGGTTCCGCCGCTATGGTGTCGCTGCCCCACAGGCAGATATTCGTCGCCGTCCCGAACACGGAGTAATATGACCGGACGCGCTCGATGAACTCTCTGTATATTCCGGTTCTCGTGCGTCCGAGGTCGTCCATTGTCGTTACCCCGGCAGCCAGCTGACCTCCTATGTAGTCCGACGCCTCTATGACGGCGGCAGAGGCTCCCATGCGGGCCGCCTGTATCGCGGCCGCGCAGCCGCTCGTCCCGGCTCCGACCACCACCACGTCATATCGCGCGCCCTCCTCCGCGAAAGCCCCGGCGGCGGAAAACAGCAGGAACAAAATAACCGATAAATTCCTATTGTTTCGGATCATAGGTGTCCATCATAACGCCGCCGTTGTAGCCCCACTCGCCGAACTCGCCTCCGAATCCCGGCGCGCCGCCGGTGCCGCTGTTAGCGCCAAGAGGAGCGAGTGTCTCCGCCGGCCTTGGCGTCATGGGAGAGCCCTTCGGCATCATCAGGACGGCGTAGGGGATTGGCCGCTCCTTGCCGTCCGAGGGCTTGTTCACCGTTACGCCGCGCCATATTATCTGGGAGGAGCCGCCTCCGTCCATATTGATGGCATTCGTGAGGGAAAGGGATTTCGCTATGAGCCTCGTCTCGTCCATCGTCGCCCCGACGCTGTGCAGCGCGCTCCTGCCGTCTATGACGACCCAGAAGACGCGCGTTCCGTCCGTGCCCATTATCGTGCGCGGGTGCCTCTTGCCGAGGACGTCCGGTTTGAGCGTCTCATTGTCGGCGGTGAGGCGACCCTCGCTCAGGAGCATCGGCCCGCACTGAATGATGTTCGTGCTGTACGCGAAAGCCTCACTCTCCCAGTTCGAGATTATTTCTATCTTGTCGCCGACGTTGAAGCCTTCCAACGCCCTGCGCGACGCCCCCCGCGCGACTATGAGTACGCCGGTTTGAGGCGTCCTGTGCGTGCTGGCGGACGCCTCCCTCCGCTCTGTAACCTCTCCGTTCGCGACGACGAGTTCTATCGCGTCAAGAGGAGCTCCCATAGCGGCGGCGGTTATATTTGACGTGTAGAGCGCGGCCTCGTTCGGCGGCGGCACCACGTTGAACTTCGTGAACTCGACGAACCCCGACGGCGTCCTCACGCCCGCGAGCAGGTTTCCGCTCCCGAACGCGATCGCCCCGCCGTCGTTCCAGCCGACAGCGGATCTCCCCGGTATCGCGCGCCCCGCCGCAACCCCGTTGATTTTGAGCGAGCCGAGCGGGCGCGACTCATGGAAGAATCCGCCGTTCACCGCGCCTATCGCGCCGTATGACGCCGATATGAAGCTCATCGGCGCTTTCCCGGCTCCGAGCGGCTCAGAAAAAGCGATACGTTCGTCAATCAATGAAGCGTGAACGGCAAGCGCGGCTATGTACAGCGGCTCGCACGGCCGCTCGCCGACTATGCCGCCGCCTTTCGTCTCGCGCGGAACTCCCGGCGCGGCGATCCCCTGCCTGTAAAGTATCAAGTCAACCCCCTGATAACTCAGCACCCTGTTCCACGACACATATTTGGCGCAGTTTCGCGCCCACGACAGCAGCGCGTCGCGCCCCGTCAGCGAGAGCGGCGTGTCCCCGTCGAGGAGCAGCGAGCCGGGCGCGGGAGGAGCCATCTCAGCCGCGAGGAAGAATATCGGATCCCCCGACCCGCCGAGGTCAGGCAGCACCTCGAACTTCTGATAAAGGGACGCCTCGAACCCCCAGCCCATCATCGAGAGCGTCATGCGCACGCCGTCCCGCCGAGTCAGGGGCATATCCGGCGACAGCGCCCCCTTCGGAAGCAGCCCGTATTTCACGGCGGAGCCTATGGACGCCGCGTTCGGGTGGCTCTTCGGCACGTCAGGAGGCAGGACGATCTCCTGCGCCGCCGGATATCCGAGCGCCGTGAACAAGTCTCCCGCGAACGCCCCGCGCGCGACGGAGTCTGCGGCGGAACACGGCAGGCACGATAACAGGAACGATACCGCGAAAACCATAACAGCGAGACGCGCGCGCGAACTCCGCGTTATTATTGCTGATGCGTATTTCATGTTTGGACACCTCGTTAAAACAAACATTAGAACCTTAAACCGCGGGGCTGTTCGCCCCGCACCCCAACAAGGGCTGCCGCCCTTGACCCTATTTTTTTATCTTTGACCCTTTATGATTTTACCACAACGGGCATTGTCGTGTTATTATATAGTCCTATTAGACTTACGATAATAAATCGGCCTTCTTGCGGGGGTATTTTATGCGTAACGGGAAATGCGCGAAGATTCTTACACTTTGCGTTGTAGCTTCAATCATCGGAGCAGCCTCTTATATAATGAAGAGCTATGCCGATCCTCTGTATCCGCGCGCCATATTGAGGATACTGCTCGAATGGGGGACATGCCTGTTCATTGCCGGGCTGAACCTCATACCGCCCCTCATACTGCGCTTCGTCTTGATAGGCGCTCCTCTCAGGGGAGCCTCCGCCGTGCTTGCGTCGCTGATAAATTACGCGTCGGCAATGCTCGTGATGGTCTCCTATAACACCTTCGTACTTCTGACGGGCGGCGCTGCTCCCGCCGACAGCTATTTTCCCATACTTATATGTATATACACCTTCTTAGATATATTCTTCGCCATCCTCATACTGTGGGCAGGCGGCGAGATACTCACCGTTCAGGACGTGTCCGGCGCCTCGGACGGGATTATCCCGGCGGACAAGCAAACGCAGTGCATGATGAAACTCGGGACATTCATAGGATACGCCAACGAGAACATACGCGAGGACAGAGGCGAAACGGACGTGATATGGCACTGGGTGTACGAGTACCTGAAGGATAAGGACACCATAGAGCGAGCGTTAGGGCGCGGTATGCAGCTCGACGAGATAGTCCTCAACGCCGTCGGCGCGATAGCCAACAGGTTGCTTACAAACGGCAGGTTCAGCGGAGACGGCTCTCCGTCGCCCGAGGAGAAGTACCTGCTCGCCGTATGGAAATTAGCCGCGGCTGAACTCGTCCGCCTGTCTTTCAACACGGCCGAGGAAATGGACAGGGGATTCTCTGCGCTGACCGATTTAGTTTCACGCAGCCGCGAAATGGCGGCGAAATGACAAGGAGGTGCTAAGTAAGCGCTGATTAAATCGCCGAACCGGAATTCCGCCGGTTTGAGGCGTGTCGTCACACTAAGGGTTTTTATCGTTACCCTTTAGGCTCCCGACAATAAATCGGCTCTTACCTGAACTCATGAATCCACGTGTCTTAATGATAGCGAGAGGCGCTGCGGTTGCCGCGCTTTACGCCGGAGTTACCCTGATCTTCGAGCCGATATCCTTCGGCCCCGTCCAACTCCGCGTATCGGAGGCGCTCACGCTGCTGCCGCTTCTGTGGGTCGACGCCGTGCCGGGGCTTTTCGTCGGCTGCCTGATAGCTAACCTGTTCGGCGGCCTCGGTCTCATCGATATCATATGCGGCTCGGCAGCCACGCTCACAGCCGCCCTCCTGACGAGGCTCGCCGCGCCAAACGTCCTCTTAGGCGCGGCCGCTCCCGTCGCGGTGAACGGAGTGGTCGTCGGAATATACCTGTCATTCATAACAGACATGCCCGTTTATTTAACCATACCCTACGTGGCCGCCGGAGAGGCGATGGCCTGCTTCGCGCTCGGCATCCCGCTGATAAGGGAGCTGCGGAAGCGATTCGGGGAGAAAGATAAGTAAGCGCTGATTAATTTAATTAGCCGAAATGGAATTTCGCCGTTTTGAGATGCAGAGCCGGTCAGGTTTTTATCGTTACCCTTTAGGCTCCTGACAATAAATCAGCATTTACATAAACCTGCGGATTAACGTCTATCGGCAGAATTCTTCGATCAGCTCATCCAAGCCTTTGTTCGGGAAAAGGGCTCGCAGACCTTCAGCGGTGGCGAGCTCGAAATCTTCATACTCGAACCCGGGAGCTGCCGTGCAGCCTACGAGCGAGCAGCCGCTTCCGGCCATCGAGGCCGCGCCGAACCACGTTCCCGCCCTTACGGCGAACTGCGGCCTTTGACCGGATTCAATATCGCAGCCGAGAACTACCTCCGACGCCGCGCCGGAAGCGTCTATCATCACCAGCTTGAGCGGGCCGCCTTTGTAAAAATGCCACACTTCGTCGCTGCAAAGCCTGTGGAAATGTGATTTCTCCCCCTCGCGCAGCAGATAGTATATGGCCGTCGAGTAACGCCTTCCGCTTCTGTACGAGCCGTTGAGCGCCGAGGCCGGAATCTCGCCGTCCGAGACGTAGTTTTGCGCGAAATACCCGCCCTCAGGATGCGGCGACATGCCGAGAATTTGTATCAGTTTATAAACGCATCCATCCAATTTTTTTCGAACCGTTCGATATGTTGCCCGTCGTAAAACTCCGTCCAATGCTTCCTCAGTTCACTTTTCATGAACCTTAGCGGCTCCTCGCAATTTTTCAGGCCGTACCCGTATATCTTTTCCACCATCGAAATCATGTACGACCATTCGCTGTATCGCGCAAGCTCCGTGAGATTCGGCAGTATGCCGCTGATGTACTCCGTTCGTTCGCGGAACGCCGCGAGATATTCACCGAGTTGGACGTGGTTCAGTAAATGGTGTTTTGTCGCCGCGCTCGAGTTGTTCCCCGGATGCCGATAGAAACGGTACTTAGGCAGCCCGTGCGCCGCGGTCATCCTCGCGTTGGCAAAATAGCGGTATGTCGTGCTGATGTCATCGTAGCTGCCTTCGCCGGAAAAACGTATGCCGTCAAACATCCCGCGTCGTATCAGTTTCGTCGGCATGGCGGCGTTGTACCTTACGCGGCGCAGAAAGGCGTCGGTCGCTTGTTCCGCGTCCATGAGAAACAGTTCGTCATATGCGTAGATATGGTTCGGCGACACCGCGCCGTTCTCCTCTTTGTTCGAGCCGCATACCGCGATGTCCGCGCCGTGCGCCTCCGCAAGCCCGTACAGAAACGCCAAGAAGTCCGGTTCAGCGTAATCATCGTCGTCAACGAACGCGATATAGTCCCCGCCCGCCGCGTCGAGCCCGGCGTTGCGCCCGCTGCCGATATTGCCGCGCTCGCGGTGTATGACGGTTATACGCGAATCCGCGGCGGCAAACTCATCAGCTATTACGCCGCTGCGGTCAGCCGAGCCGTTGTCAACGATAATGTACTCGTAATCCGTGAAAGTCTGCGCGCATATGCTCTTTACCATGCGCGGCACGAGAGCTTCACGATTATACACTAGCATTATCACGCTGATTTTCGGCACACCGTATCCTCCTTAGTCACTCACTTGAAGCGGTATAAACACGAGTTCATTTAATATGACAGTATTTAATTTGTCAAGCGATTTTTACTTACTGACCTCAAACCACAGGTTAATAAATTTTAATCAAGATAAATCAGCTCTATGAGCGATCTCAAGTGATTTCAGCCTTGCGCCCGATGGGTGAATGTGGGGAGCGTTCCGTTCGGGGGTTGTAGGGGCAACCCTTGTGGTTGCCCCTGTTCCCGCCTTGTGGTTGCCCCGTTCTCTAATTTTACCTCATTCGCAATCCATACCTTTTTTATATTTCCCTGCCGTCGGCCACGGAGACACCGTATGCGTTTTTTTGTGTATTTATAATTCAGGCTCCGCCTTCTTCCTCTTGTATCGCCGGCTGGATATCCTCGCCTGTCATATAATCGCAATAGTCGCACGCCGGCAAATAATCAAGCGACTGAAAATTCTCTATCCCGTCGCGCACCTGCGCCGCAGGAAGGTTTAGGTCTACAAAATCCATGCCGTCAAACGGTTTTATCTTCAATTTATCCATATGCGGGAGGATAGAGCAAATATAAAGCCTGTCATCTATGACATGCTTACAAAATTTAGCGATCGGGCAAAGTTTGAAAATTTTCCCGAGCTCTTCGTCGGTACGTCCCCGCGGCAGCTCCGGTCCATCCTTTGCCTTATATATACGCCGCCATCCTGTTTTTCCATCATAGTTGACGTCAAACTTAACGCCATTCTCACGAAACAGCTCGATAAGCACGTCTTTTTTCGACGAAATAACTCCGTAATCGCTTATCGAAACCTTCGCTTTTTTGTTTTTCAGCCGTTTCAGCAGTTCGCCGGACGGAATCAGAGTTCCGTTAGTGAACACATCAATGAAAAATACCTTGTCAGAAGCGAGAATTTCATCAAGCAACTGAGGAAGAGGCGGCCAAAGCAGAGTTTCGCCGCCAAGTATCCCCATAATCACAACCCCGTCTACAGCGGCTAAAACTTTGCCGATAGACGCGGATATATTCTCTAATTTTGAATCCTCCGGTACAGCGGCGTATTTCCCGCTCCTGTAAAATGTGTTCCTCTGTGCGCAATCCACGCATTTCAAAGTACATCTCGTCGTAACACAAACATCGAGCCCGGGCAAGATTAGTTTTTCAGGGTTCAAATAAACAATATACTTCGGCAAACGCAACAAAAACATAGCAAACCCCATTGCGTGCAAACCAACGCGATATACAAGGCGATTCGTTTTAAGGCTCGGCAGCAGATTCAGCCATCCGGAATTACCCAAATCCATCAGCAAATGTTGCTTCATCATAGGAAAAGTTTTTCTCAGGTGCTCAATATATCGCATCACCACATACCTCCTTATTGAACTCATTAAATTCCTTATCGGGGAGCGTTCCGTTTGAGGGGCAGCCGGGGGGCAGTCAAGGGGCAGCCACAAGGGCTGCCCCTACGGTACGCCGCCGCCGAGCTCTTCGGGGGACATGCCCCACTGTTTTTTCGTGTATTCGAGGAAGACGTTTTCGTAGATGAATCGGGCAAGGCGTTTCAAATGACCGTCGTCAGCGGACAGGAGAGTTCCTATCGCCGCCGCGCCGCCAAAACCAACGAGGCCGCTCAGGCGGGGCTTATATTCCTCGGCCGCGGACGGTGAAAAACATGTTTCTATCGAAGTGAAGTTGAATGGTATCGGGCAGAGTTTGCCTTTAATATCGCCGAGAACCCTGTAAGTAAAATTGTTCCGGCGCGAAAATCGTGATATGAAACCGTAAACTTTCTCAGAATTTGTGTGAAAAGTATGCGGGCCGTATTTGTGAATATAAGCGCCCTGCCCGTCGGGATAGTCGTAACAAGCGCCGACTACGCGCGGCTTTTTATCTGGAAGAAGGACATCCCTCCCCAGCTCGGCAAGCGCTCGCGCCGCCGCACAACCGGTAAGCCACGCCCCAACGAAGATAACCATTGAAAGAGCGCCATATACAGAACGAACGAACGAACGAACGAACGAACGAACGAACGATTATGACAGGTTTTGCGAGTTTGTCAAGGTATTTTTGCGAAATCAGCTGATTTGTTTGTGTCATTTTATTACGCGTTTGCCGCATTATCCGCCCCACCTTAAATATAAATTATATATTTCATCCGTGTATTATAGCAACTTACAGGAAAATGTAAACATAACAAGCTCATAACCGGCAAATGTGATGGAACGGGCGGGGTTAACGGAACGGGCGAATGCGGTGAAACTCAAAATTTTTACCGGCCTAAAATCTTTTAAGGTTGCCCACAAGGTACAAACTTCCGCAGCACACTACGACCTCCCCCTCCCCGCTCGCCTCGACCGCGGCGTTAAGGGCGCGCGCGGCATTCTCGTAAGGGAAGGCGCGGCGCGGCATTTGTGCCGCCGCCTCGCCGTTAATCTTGTCCGCAAGTTCGTAGCACGACGCGGCTCTCTCCGTTCGCGCCGCCTCCGTGCAATATACGGGGACGCCGAACGAGACTATGCGCGGTATTATTTCGGTGATGTCCTTGTCCTTCATCACGGCGAAGACGAACGCCCCTATTTTTTTAATCACGCCCTCCCTCATCATCAGGCGCAGGGAGGATTCAAGCGCCCTGAAACCGTGAGCGTTGTGCGCTCCGTCCAATATAACCACCCTGCCGTCTATATTGCGCGCCTCCATGCGCCCCGGCCAGTTTACATTGGCGAGCCCGTTCTTTATCGCAAAGTCATCTATGCGTTCAAAGCCGCCCGATATTTCCCTGAGCGTCCGCAAAACGGAGACGGCGTTCGCGGCGTTGTACGCCTGATGTATTCCGGCGAGCGGCGTAAACACGCGCAAATCCATATAATCGAAGCTCGTTCCGCCGAGCGAGCAGACGATATTTCGCGGCTCGGCTATACGCGAGAGCTCGAAGCGCGGAGAGCCTGCCTCCGAACAGGCGCGTTTGAACAATTCGGCCGGCGCGCCGCCGTTCGCGGCGTAAAAGGCCGGAACGCCGCGCCTGATTGCCGCGAATTTTTCAGCCGCTATGGATTCCAAAGTATTGCCGAGATATTCCATGTGATCCATGCCTATCGGCGTCACAACCACGGCGGCGGGGCGGCAGGCCGATGTCGCGTCGTACCTGCCCCCAAGCCCCGCCTCTACGACGGCGATATCAACCTCCGCCTCTTGCATCATCAAAAAACAGAGAGCCGTGAGGCTCTCAAAAAACGTCGGACGCGACGCGTTAAGCTCTTCGTCCTCCATAACCGCGCCGGCGGCGCGCTCCCACGCGCCGCGCCACGCCGCGGCGGGCAGATAACTGCCGCTGATCCTAAGCCTCTCCTGAAGCGATACGAGGTGCGGGCTGGTGTAAAGAGCCGTCCTCATACCGGCGGCAAGGCAAATCGACTCCATCGAAGCGGCTGTAGAACCCTTGCCGTTCGTGCCGAGCACGTGTATCACGCGCAAATTTTTCTCCGGCGAACCAATACGCGACAAAAGACGGGATATACGCGCCAATCCCAAACGAATACCGCGCCCTGAAAATTTTTCTATATCGTCGCTTAACTTATCAAAATCATTCATCATATGTATTCACCGCTCAAATAAAGACAAGACCGCGGGGGCTTTGCCCCCGCACCCCCACGAGGAAACTGAGTTTCCTCGACCTTCCGCTAAAAATCAAATAATATTTTTCTCGCGCTTCGCGCGAGAAAAATATTATTTGATTTTGATTTTTAAAACGGGGTCAAGGGGGGTGCTCCCCCCCTTGCGGGGTGTGGGGCAGCGCCCCGCGGTCTTGTTTTTAATCTTTCAATCCCTTGATATTTTCCTCTATTCTCTTGATCTTGGACTCAGCCTCCGCGAGCGCCGCGCGTTCCTTCTCGACAACCTCGGCCGGAGCTCTGCCGATGAAGTTTTCGTTCGAGAGTTTGCCGTTAATGCGCGCCGCCTCCTTTTCGAGTTTCGCGAGCTCGGCGTTCAGACGGGCGATCTCCTTATCGACGTCGAGCAGTTCTCCGACCGGGAAGAAGAGTTCCCACTCGGACGTAACGGACGATATGCTCTTTGACGGCTTGGGCGCGCCGGAGGCAAGCAGCTCTATCTTTTCGAGCTTGGTCAGCATACGGATTAGGTCTCCGTTACCGCCGATTGCGTCCCCGCGTTTCGCCTCTTTTTCGCGCAGAGACATGAGCGGCACTGACTGCTGAGGCGGTATTTTTACCTCGGCGCGGAGGTTTCGTATGGCGCGGACGATCTGCTGCAAGCGCTCCATCGCCGCAACGGCTTCCTCCCCGCCGGGGACGTCAAACGGCTTCGGCCACTCGCAGCGGCCTATTATCCTGTCGTCATAGGAAAAAGCGCTCCAGAGTTCCTCTGTCGTGAACGGGATTATCGGATGAAGGAGCTTCAGCGTGTCGCGGAATACTTTATAGAGCGCGGACCGGGCGGCTGCCTTGCGCGCGGGGCCTTCGTCACCGCGAAGAGCGGGCTTCGAGAGTTCAAGGTACCAGTCGCAGAGCTCTCCCCACACGAAATCGTACATGAGCCTCGCCGACTCGCCGAAGAAGTATCCGTCCAACAGGCGCGACATCTCTCCGGAGCAGTCCGAGAGACGCGCGAGCATCCACCTGTCGTGATCGCGCAAGTTCGCGTCGTCTATTACGTTCAAGTCGTGCTCTGCCCCGCTCAGGTTCATAAGGGCGAACCGGGACGCGTTCCAGAGCTTGTTCAGGAAGAATCTGTACGTCTCGATCCTGCTCTCCGACAGGAATATGTCGCGCCCCTGCGTGGTGAGGGCGGAGAGCGTGAGGCGCAGGGCGTCCGCGCCGAATTTTTCGATTATAACGAGCGGATCGATTACATTGCCCTTCGACTTGCTCATCTTCTGCCCGTGCTCGTCGCGCACGAGCGCGTGTATGTAGACGTCGCGGAAGGGCTCCCTGCCCATGAACTCTATGCCCATCATTATCATGCGGGCAACCCAGAAGAAAATTATGTCGAAGCCCGTGACGAGCACCGACGTCGGGTAAAAAGTTTTCAGTTCCTTCGTGCTGTCCGGCCAGCCCATCGTCGAAAACGGCCAGAGCGCGCTCGAAAACCACGTATCAAGCACGTCCTCGTCCTGCCTGATATTGGACGAGCCGCACTTCTCGCACTTAGCCGGTCCCTCCTCGGAGACCATGACCGCGCCGCAGTCGCCGCAGTACCAAGCCGGTATGCGATGCCCCCACCATAGCTGACGCGACACGCACCAGTCGCGGATATTCTCCATCCACTGATAATAAGTCGCCGCCCACTGCTCGGGGACGAATTTTATATCGCCGCGCTTCACAGCCGCGACGTCCGCATCGGCGAGAGAGCGCGCGCGGACGAACCACTGCTCGGAGAGATACGGCTCGATAACCGTTCCGCACCTGTAACAGTGCCCGACTGAGTGGACGCGCTGCTCTTGAGCGAGGAGCGAGCCGTCGGCCTCCAGGTCCTTTACTATCGCGGCGCGCGCCTCGAAACGCTCCAGGCCGGCGTACTTGCCGGCGTTTTCGTTCATGTATCCCCTGTCGTCTATAACCTGAATCTGTTCGAGGTTGTGCCGCTGCCCGACGAGGAAGTCGTTCGGGTCGTGAGCCGGAGTTATTTTAACGGCTCCCGTGCCGAACTCCGGGTCGGCGAGGTTATCGGCTATTATCGGTATCACCCGCCCGGCGATCGGCACGACGACCTTCTTGCCGACTAAGCCGCTGTTGCGCTCGTCTCTCGGATGAACGGCTATCGCCGAGTCGCCCAGTATCGTCTCCGGTCTCGTCGTCATGACGATTACATGACCGCCGCCGTCAGCCAACGGATACTTCACGCTGTAAAATTTCCCGTCGAGCTCCTTATGGTCGACTTCGAGGTCGGAGAGCGCGGTTCGGCACCTCGGGCACCAGTTTATCAGGTACTTCCCCCTGTATATGAGGTCTTTTTTATAAAGCTCGACGAAGATATGACGCACAGCCCGCGACAGTCCCTCGTCCATCGTAAATCGCTCGCGCTCCCAGTCGCACGACGCGCCGATCTTCTTCAACTGCCCTATTATTCTGCTGCCGTACTCGTTCTTCCACGCCCAGACGCGCTTCACAAATTCGGCGCGCCCTATCTCCTCGCGCTCTATCCCCTCGGCCCGCAGCGATCTTTCGACGACGTTCTGAGTGGCGATACCGGCGTGGTCGGTGCCGGGCATCCAGAGGACGTTAAAGCCCTGCATCCTCTTCGTCCTGCACAATATATCCTGTAATGTGTTGTCGAGCGCGTGCCCGAGATGCAGCGATCCCGTAACGTTGGGCGGAGGTATCACGATGCTGAAAGGAGGCTTGTCGCTTTCCGGCTCGGCCTTGAATATCCCGTCCTCTATCCACTTTGCGTACCACTTGTCCTCTATGGGAGCAGGCTCGTAACTCTTGGTCAGAGCCTCTAATTTCTCGGTGAAATTTACGCTCATGATTTATATTTTCCCTCCGAAACAAATAGCGCAAAACAGAACCGTGGGGCTCTGCCCCACACCCCGCGAGGAAACTGAGTTTCCTCGACCTTCCGCGAAAAAGATTAAAACAATATTTTAACTTGCAGGGGCGGCCTTCGGTCGCCCGTTTTTCCCCGGCGCTCTGCTCTGGCAGGGCATTCCCACCTGGCACTTCCCGCAGCCGTATCTCGGATTGAACTTCTTTTTTGTTTCGTCCCCGAACAGCGCGCATATCGAGTGGTCCTTGCCGCCCTTTAGGGTGATGGCTTGCGCGGGGCAGACGCGGACACACGCGCCGCACATCACGCAGTAGTCATAAACGCCGCTGTATTCCCTTTCGGTTGGCGGCAGATCTAACGGCGTTATTACGCTGCCGAACCTACCCGCGCCGCCGCGCTTCGTTATGAGCCCCTTCGACAGACTGAAAGTGCCGAGTCCGCAGACGTAGGCGACGTGACGTTCCGACCACACACTGGTGTAGGACAATCCCGGCATTTCGGGGTTGCTGCCCAGATGGCGCACGGATTTGAATCTCGCGTCCTTAGGGGGCACGAGAGACGGATGCCCGGTACGCGACAGCTCATCGGCAAGCGCGAGCGTAACTTCGAAGATGAACTCCTCCCCTTCGGTACGGGCATGAAGCCACTCAGGCGACGGCCAAGCAGGGGTGTCGGCGCAGCTTTTGCTGACGCGCTCGGTGAGCGGGAAGAATATGGATATGACGCTCACGGCATCAGGCAACCACTCGTTCGGCAAAATGAAGTGCGATCCGATAATTCCCTCCTCACGCAACTTAACCCACATTTTGTCCCCGCACGACGCCGCGCCGACAAGCGGCGCATCGAACATCTTCAGCGAAACGCACTCCGGCGATATGGCTATATCCTCCGGCACATAATTGCCACCGGTCGGCTCATCAATCTTCCCTCGCACGAACTCCTCAATTTTAGCAAGCGTCATCGTCATTCCATGTACCTCCGAACGAATAATTTCCAAGGTTCCCCAATATCTATACCCTCACCTAATTGACTATTTGGCGAATTAGAAGACACGCGAGTATAATGATAAATTAGCAACCTAACTTTTTAATGCTTTCAATAATTTCTATTATGTCGCCGCGCAGCTTGTCCGCCGTTTCCAAGTCGTCCTGCGACGCGATCCTCGGCGGGAGTATGGAGACGAGTCCGTCGCTCATATATTTATTGTAAAGCCCCTGCCTTCTGCCCTTGGAGATTTTATCCCCTTTGGTAAAGACCGCTACCCTCGGCATATCCATGCCATCGAGCCAATCTATCAGCTCGCGGTCATTCTCCAATACCCCGTGCCTGAAATCTATAAGATGAGCCGCGAAAAATATATTCCTGTCGTTAAAATAACTGTTTACGAGGCGCCACCACCCCACGCGCTCATCCCTGCTTCGCGCCGCATAGCCGTAACCGGGCAGATCCACGAGTGAAAAAACAATCTCCTCCTCGGCTTCAACCCTGTAAAAATTCACGCTCCTCGTCTTGCCCGGTTTCGAGCTGACCTTGGCGATGCGCTTGCCCAAAAGCAAATTTATCAGCGTGGACTTGCCGACATTTGAGCGCCCTATGAAGGCAATCTCGGGCGCGTCCGACTGCGGGAGCTGCGAGACGTTGAAGGCCGTGCAGAGCAGATCAGACTTCCAAAGACGCCCATTGCTCATACCTCGGCTTGTTTCCTGCGTCTGTAGGCACGCTTAACCTTAACGGGGGCGTTTTTGTCGGATTCGCGCAGCGCGAGCGCGAAGACCTCTTTGACATCGGAGACGTAGTGAAACGTCATATCCTGCCTCGCCCATTCAGCGAGCTCCGACACGTCCACTTCGTTTTCCTTCGGCACTATTATGGTGTGTATGTTGTTGCGCTTTGCCGCGAGCGACTTCTCCCTCACGCCGCCTATCGGCAGCACCGCGCCGTGCAGCGTTATCTCGCCGGTCATGGCGATTGCGGAATTTATGGGGCGCTTCGTGAACTCCGACAGCATCGAGAGCGCCAGCGTTACGCCGGCCGAGGGACCGTCCTTGGGTATCGCCCCCTCCGGGACGTGCACGTGAACGTCGGTCTTGTCCCACTCCACATTCTGAAGGCCGTACTCGTCCGAGTTATGGCGCAGATACCCAAGCGCCGTCTGAGCCGACTCCTGCATAATGTCGCCGAGGTTGCCGGTAAACAGCACCTTGCCGCTGCCCTTCATCACCACGGTTTCTATAATGAGCACGTCGCCGCCGGCCTCCGTCCACGCCAGTCCGAGCGCCGTACCGACTGAGTCCTTGCGCGGGAGAAAAGTGTCGTGCAGCTTCGGAGCGCCGAGATATTTTTTGAGCATCTCATGAGTCAGAGCGAGCTTCTTGGGAACGCGGGAACCCGCCTCCATGTCGACGACTATCTTAGCAGCCACCTTGCGCGCCATCTTCGAGAGCTGCCTGTCGAGATTGCGCACCCCGGCCTCGCGGGTGTACTCAGATATTACATTGCCGATCAATTTATCCGAGAGCGTCACATCGACCCTGCCGAGACCGTTTTCCTTGAGAACCCTCGGCCAAAGGTGCTGTTTCGCTATGTGCAGCTTCTCCTCGACGACATAACCGGGGATGGATATTACCTCCATCCTGTCCAAAAGCGGTCGGGGGATGGTATGAGATACATTGGCGGTAGTTATGAACATCACGTCGCTCAAGTCGAACGGAACTTCCATGAAATGATCGGTAAAGCTCTTGTTCTGTTCCGGGTCGAGAACTTCTAAAAGCGCGGCGGACGGGTCTCCCCGGAAGTCGTTGCCCACCTTGTCTATTTCGTCCATAAGCATAACCGGATTTTTCACTCCGGCCTGCTTGAGCTTCTGTATTATCCTCCCCGGGAGAGCGCCGATGTAAGTGCGGCGATGACCGCGTATCTCGGCCTCGTCTCTCATACCGCCAAGCGAGAACGTCACGAACTCGCGGTTCAGAGCGCGCGCTATGGATTTGCCGAGCGAGGTCTTGCCGACGCCGGGGGGACCGACGAAGCAGAGCACCTGACCGCGCTTCTTCTCCTTGCCGCTCAGTCTCTCGACGGACAGGAACTCGGCGATGCGCTCCTTCACCTCCTCAAGCCCGTAGTGATCCTCTTCTAAAACAGTGCGCGCAACGGATATATCGATTTTGTCGGAGGAGGATTTCTTCCACGGCATATCGGCGAGCCATTCGATGTACGTCCGGGAAACCGTCGCCTCAGCTGACATGGGCTGCATTTTGGCAAAGCGCTCAAGCTCGGTCGCCGCTTTTTTAGCTACGTCCTTCGGCATCTTCGCCTTTTTTATCCTTTTTTTGAGCTCGTCGTACTCCGATTCGCCCTCGGGCGCCCCTAGCTCGGTCTGTATGGCTTTGAGCTGCTCCCTGAGATAATACTCCTTGTTATTGCGCTCTATCTCGCGGCGTACCTTATCGTGTATGGAGTGCTCCGTCTCGAGCAGCTCCGTCTCGCGCATCAGCAAGCGAAGCAGAAGCTCCATTCTCTCTTCGGGATTGACGAGCTCCAAAAGTTCCTGCTTTTCGTTTAGCTTGACCTGTATGTGGGAAGCGACTATGTCGGCAAACAGAACAGGGTCCTCGACCGTCGAGAGGGAGAAGGCTATCTCCAAGGGCAGCTTTGGGTGTAAATTTACGTAGCGTTCGAACTGATCCAGCACGGCCCTCCGCATTGCTTCGGCCTCAGGCGACAGCTTGCCCTTGAAGTTCATCTGCGTTATGTTGGCCGCAATAAATTCGCCCGTCATCACGTAATTCTTGACTTTCGCGCGGGCGGCGCCTTCAATCAGCACCTTCGTGGAGCCATCCGGTATGCGCACCATCTGTATCACATGGCAGAGAGTACCGACCATGTAGAGGTCGGTCGGCGATGGGTCTTCGACGCTGTTGTCGGATTGAGCCACAACGAGCAGGTTCTTGTCGGTTACCGAAGCCTCCTCGATGCTCTTCAGTGAACGCTGCCGCCCGACGAAAAGAGGGGCTATGACGCCCGGGAATATGACAACATCGCGGATGGGCAGTACCGGAACGAGTTCCATGTTACGCTACCTCCTTGGCGCGCCTGTCTGTAATTTCAGCGTCGCCGTCACCCCTTATGAAATCATCAGTTATGATTATCCCGCCTATCTGAGGCGCTCTGCTCGGCAGCTCAAACATCAGATCTATCAGAGCTGTCTCCAATATGCTGCGCAACCCCCGCGCGCCTATCTTCTCTTTCAGCGCCAGCTCGGCCACGGCGTCTATCGCCTCGTCGGTAAACGACAAGTTCACGTTTTCGAGCGAGAACACCTTGTTATACTGCTTGGTGAGCGCGTTCTTGGGTTCCTTCAATATGCGCACGAGCATACCGTGATCCAATGTCTCCATCGGCACGCAGACCGGCAGCCTTCCGACGAACTCCGGTATGAAACCGTAGGTGGTGAGGTCGGAGGAACGCACTTCCTTCAAGAGCGCGCTTGTGTCGTCGGATTTTGTGCCGACTATCTCGCCGCCGAAGCCTATCGTTTTTTTGTCAACCCTGCGCGCTATCACCTGTTCGAGTCCGTCGAACGCCCCTCCGCATATAAAGAGGATGTTCTTCGTGTCTATCTGTACGAAGTCCTGATTCGGGTGTTTGCGCCCCCCCTTGGGCGGCACGTTCGAGACCGTTCCCTCGATTATTTTGAGCAGTGCCTGCTGAACGCCCTCGCCCGACACGTCCCTCGTAATGGAGGTCGACTCGGATTTGCGTGAGATTTTATCTATCTCGTCAATGTATATTATCCCGTACTCAGCCGCGCTCGGATTATAGTCGGCCGCCTGAAGCAGGCGAACCAATATGTTCTCGACGTCCTCTCCGACGTAACCGGCCTCTGTCAGCGTCGTCGCGTCAGCCATGGCGAACGGCACCTTGAGCATCTTGGCCAGGCTCTGAGCAAGAAGAGTCTTGCCGCAGCCGGTGGGACCTATCAGGAGTATATTGCTTTTTGGGAGCTCCACGTCATCCTTCATACCCGACGCTATCGCCCTGATCCTTTGATAGTGATTGTACACAGCCACTGAGAGAACCTTTTTCGCGCGATCCTGTCCTATGACGTATTCGTCGAGATATTGCTTTATCTCCTCCGGCTTCGGCAGTCGTTCGTTGACCACAGCCGAGGCGCCGTCGAACAGAGCGCCGTCCTCCGCGCTCCTGCCCCGCAGCATCGCGAAGCTGAGCTGAATGCAGTCAGAACATATATAGGCGTTGTTCCCGGCTATGAGCTTCGGCACTTCATCCTGTGTTTTCCCGCAGAAGGAGCATTTGATCCGCCTTCTGCCGCCGTCCCCTCCGTCAAAAGCGTATATATCACCGCCGTCTTTTCTCATCGTTTGTCTATCACCTTATCCACTATTCCGTATTCAACGGCTTCTCTTCCGGACATGAAGTTGTCTCTGTCCGTGTCCTTCTCTATTTTCTCTATAAGCTGCCCGGTATGCAGCGCGAGAATGCCGTTGATCGTCTCCTTGGTGCGCCTCATCTCCTCGGCCTGTATCTGAATATCGGACGCCTGACCGCGCGCGCCTCCCGAGGGCTGATGGATCATCACCCTTGCGTTGGGCAGCGCTATGCGCTTTCCTTTGTCGCCGGCGGCAAGGAGCACCGCCCCCATGCTCGCGGCCTGCCCCGTGCATATCGTAGAGACGGGGCATTTTATATACTGCATCGTGTCGTATATGGCGAGCCCTGACGTTACAACGCCGCCGGGACTGTTTATATAGAGGAACACGTCCTTGTCGGGCGCCTCGCTCTCCAAGAAGAGAAGCTGCGCTATGATCAGGTTCGCCATTCCGTCCTCTATATCCTGTCCGATGAAAATTATCCGATCCTTCAGCAGGCGGCTGTATATGTCATAGGCGCGTTCGCCGCGTCCGCTCTGCTCGATGACCATCGGGACAAGGTAGGACATTGTCTTTTCCAAAGATTCGCCCATCATACCGCCTCCTTAGCCGTTCGTGGTCTCTTCGGCGCTTTGCGCGTCCTTTTCGGGCCGGGGCTCCGCCTCGCGCACTTGTACCTTCGACGCTAAGAAGTCTATGGTATTTCTCGTGCAGACGCGCGCGATGAGCGACTGCATCTCATCCTCGTTGCCGCCTATGGCGTCAGCCAACTTCTGCGGATTCACGCCCATGGACATAGCCATGCGCATTATCTCTTCGTTCAGGTCGTTGCCCTCAAAGCTGATGCTCTCGCGCTCCGCCAGCGAATCCACGACGAGCGAGTTTTTGACTATCTCGCGTGAACGCTCCCTCAGCCTGTTTTCGTATTCGTCCACGTTCAGGTTGCTGCTCTTCAGGTATTCCTCAAGGGACTGTTTGAGCTGGCTCGTGATATACGAATTCTGCTCGCGGCGCATCTGCTCGTACTGGCGGTTTACCATGCTCTCCGGCACTTCGACCTGCGACGCCTCGACAAGAGCCTTGAGAGCCGATTCCTTGAGCGTCCCGTCGGAGCGTTCCGTCGCGCTCTCCCACAGCTTCGAGCGGATATTCTCCTTCAGGGCGTCCACTGTCTCATACTTGCCCTTGGTCAGTTCGTTCACTTTCTCGTCGGTCGCCTCGGGCACGACACGCTTCATGAACTGGAGTATCTCCATGTCATAACGAACGGTCTTGCCGGCAAGCCCCGGGTTCGGATAATCGGACTCCAGAGTTATTTCAAACGTAAACTCCTCAGCCGGCTTATGCCCTACTACGGGATTCGCTATGTCCTCCCGAACGTTGCTGAGGTACATCACGCTCTTCTTGCCCTTCTCTATCTCCGTAGGCGCGGCGCCATTCGGCGCAATCAGAAATGACGAGTACTCCGCCTCTATTATGTCATCCTTTTCAGCGGGTCTGTCGTCGCTGATCGGGACAACTTCGGCGTTTGACTCCAGCAGCTGGCTGAACGCCTCGTCAACTTCCTCGTCCGTGACGCTGTAAATAGTCCTCTCGGCCGTGAGCGAGGAAATGTCATCCGGCAGCGTAACTTCGGGGCGCACTTCAAATGAGAACCTCACCCAAAATGGGACGCCCTCGGCTAATTTTCCTATCTCAAGCGCTCTCGCGGGGGCTACGAGCGACAGGTCGTGTTCCTCCACTATTTCCGTCAGCGCCTCATTTGCCAGCCTTCTTGCCGTGTCCTCGTATATCTTGGCTATGTCGAAGCGGAGCTCCAGCATCTTCCTCGGAACATGCCCCTTGCGAAAGCCCTTCACATTGGCGTTCGCGGACAACTCGCGGAATACGCCCGCCACCGTCTTGTTCACTTCGTCGACATCGTACTCCGCCTTTATTTCGATTATATTACCTTCCTGAGATAACACCTCAGTCTTCAAATATTACAACTCCTTTCGAGCATTGTCCGTATACGACGGACTGCCGCAATTATACGCCTGTATCGAGCAGCGACGCGTCTATGCCGAGGATACTCAGAACCTCCGACGCTTCCGGTTTTCTCTCCTTCTTGGGCTCGGGTTCCCTCTCGGGATCGGGCGCATCGTTATGCCCCTGCGCATGGCGCTGCGCGGTCTCACTGTATTCTATAGCTGGAGGTATATCATCGCGGACAGACGCGGCTGCCATCGAAGGCAAATTTATCCCGCCGCCGGCCTCGGCTCTGTCGGCGACATCGGCGACATCGGCGAGAAAATCCCTGATGGTGGTTATAGTCTTGGCGCGCAGCTCTTTGAGCGCCCCGATCTCGTCTATCAGCGACTGAATGCTGGCCTTGGCGTCAATTATCATGTTCGCCGCGCGCGCTTTCGCATCCTCAATGATTGTTGCGGAGTAGGATACGGCTTCACTCATCTTCTGATCGGCCAAGGTGTTCGCGTTGCCTAATTTTTCGCTGGCCGTCTTCTGCGCCATGAGCAGCGTATCGTTTATCGACGCCTTTATGTTGTCATATTCGAGCAGCTTGGACGACTGCTCGGATACGGACAGCTCATAATCCTTCATACGCTGCGCGTAAGACTGAAGAACCTCGGCTATCCTGTCGAGATAAT
Source organism: Synergistales bacterium (assembly GCA_026002695.1). Classification (GTDB taxonomy): domain Bacteria; phylum Synergistota; class Synergistia; order Synergistales; family Synergistaceae; genus BOCB01. The sequence continues at coordinate 7,801 of BOCB01000003.1, read as the reverse complement.
CGTCGACCTCCGCGGTATCGTAGCCACCCATGACGACTTTTTTGAAGCGCTGGTTCACTACGTCCAAAGAAGTCAAAAGCTCGCCCATATTCCACACCCCCCCAGTTAAAAATATATAAGTGCTGATTAAATCACCAAAACGGGATTCCGCCGTTTTGAGACGCGGAGCCGATCGGGTTTTTATCGTTACCCTTCAGGCTCCTTATAAATAAATCAGCCTTTAATTATACCAACACACGACCAAAATGTTTTTATCTTTACCCTTCAGGCACACAACAATAAATCAGCCTTCCCGGCGTTTTCTTATCCCTGTCTCGCGCCGAAAATGCCGGTTCCCACCCTTACCATCGTACTGCCCTCTTCGATAGCAAGCTCGAAATCGCCGCTCATGCCCATGGACAGGCGCGGCGAGTCCGTCCCCAATTTCGCGCAGGTCTCCTCCGCAAGGGTTCTAAGCAGGGCAAAAGATCTCCTCGTCTCACTTACTCCGCCGACTAAGGGGCCTATCGTCATCATGCCGGAAAATTTGAGCCTCGGACACTCGCTCATTATCTTTTCAGCGAGGGAGATGGCGCTGTCCGGCGCGGCCCCGTTCTTCGACTCTTCTCCGGAGGTGTTGACCTCTATCATCACAGGATATGGCTCAGGACTCTCCTTCTCGATTAAAACCCTGTCGAGATACAGAGCGAGATCAAAGCTGTCCACGCTGTCTATCGCGTCGAACAGCTCCAAAGCCTTGCGAGCCTTGTTGCGCTGGAGATGGCCTATCATGCGCCATTTTGCGCCCCGCTCCGTCCATTCGGCGGCTTTTGTCTCTCTCTCCTGCACCCTGTTTTCACCAAATACAGTTATACCACAATCAAGCGCCATATACAAAGCCTCTAAGGGCTGAAATTTCGACACGGCCACGAGAGATATATCCCCGGCAGCCCTGCCGGAGCGCTTTGCCGCGCTCTCTATGCGCTCTCTGACCGATGCGGTATTATCCTTCATCTCAGGTAATGTCAGCAAATTACCGCCCCTTTTCTGATTTTGAGACGTGTAGAGGCGACCGCCCCGGCCGCCCGAAGTTTTTTTATTATCACCATAATTTGACACGCCCTTCACGCGCAGAATCCCCGTCAATTATAACAGCGTCCCCGAATTTAAGACCCTTTGTCGCCAAAAATTTTCCGTCGTCTATGTAGCGGCCTTCAACCGGCGTAAAAGCGGCGTCAGAGCCCCTGATCGCGAAGACGCCGACGACGCCCCCCGCCGTAACGACCGAGGAGGCCGGAACCGACACGCCGGATACGCTTCCCGTCTCTATTATCAGCTCGTAGTTTCGGGACAGCAGAACGCTCGGCGGAAAAAAAGGCATATCTATATATAATTTCACTTTCTCTCCCTCTCTGTCGTACACCCTGACGGAGGTACCCGACGAGGAATCCAGCTCATCCATCTTAACCATGAGTTTTTTCGAGTCAAGCTGCTTGGCGAGAGCTTCCGTGCTGTCCGCGTATCCGACAAAACGGAGGCTCTGCGGCTGCGGGATCAGCTTGCCTATGGCCTCGCCGCGCGATACTAACTGCTTATCAGCGAGCATTACCAAATTCTTTGCGCTCTCCGCTCCGTCATATTCGTTCCATATGAGCGCGTAGCGCCATTTGCCCTCGTGTCCGTCAAGACCGGCGATGAAATACCCCTCCTGAGGGGCGCGCACATCCGACGCCGATCGCCCCGATGTAACACGGCCCACAACAGCTCCCTTAGACACACGCACCGGCCCCCTGCCGGAGGGGAATGTCACCGTACCGGTCATGGGCGCGCCAAGTTTTGACTCATTCCACAGGAGAAATCCCTTTGAACGTTCCTCGTCCGCCTGAACCCACGGAAGCGCCCACACTATATCGGGATGTACGCTGTCGTATGCCTCGAAGTAGCGCTTAAAGCCGTAAAACCACACAACGCACAATGCGGCCACCGCCGCGCAGTACAGAAACCTGCGCAAATATTTTCTTTCGGGCTTAACCGCTTCCCGCTCGACCTTTCGTACCATACCGCGTCATCTCGTAATTATCATGCGAAAACCGCGTCAGAAGCACTTCGAGTAATCGCACGAGACGCAGCGCAGACAGCCCTCAGCGTGAATGGTGGGTGCTCCGCACACAGGGCACATGTCTTCCCGCGCGATCTCGACCGTCTCGCCCAGCGCCTTCTCCAAACCCTGAGCTATCGCGTCGGGCAGGCTCAATATCATATCGCCGCCCTCGAATATAGGCTGCCCTCCGCCTATGCCCTTCAGCTGCTCTATGACTTCCTTCACCGGGATGCCTCCGCGCAGCGCGAGGGATATGAGGCGTCCCAGCGCCTCAGTGTGCGCCTGTGTGTCCTTGCCGGACTTGCCGAGCGTGGCGAACAGCTCGAACGGGCTGTTGTCCAACAGATTCAATGTGAGGTAAAGATTTCCGAAGCTCGTCGCTATCTTTACGGTCGTACCCTGCAAGTTGGAGGGACGTCTGCGCTTGACGCTTCTCTTTCCCTCCGGCTTGGGTTCATTCTTGCCCGCGCCTTCTTTGCCGGCGCCCATGTAGAGCACCTGCGACTCCCTGCATCTGTCCCTGTATATCGTTATGCCCTTGCAGCCGGTCTCGTAGGCCATCAGGTAAGCGCGGCGGACGTCGTCAGCCGTCGCGGAGTTCGGCATGTTTATCGTCTTGCTCACGGCATTGTCGGTGTACTTCTGGAAGGCCGCCTGCATCTCTATGTGCTCGGCAAAGGAAATCTCGTGCGCCGTGGCGAAGACGTCCTTTACATGGCGCGGAACATCGCAGGAGGCGAGCGTCCCGTCATTAAGCACCTTCTCCAATATCGCCGCGCGGTCTAAGCAGGCGCGCGCTAATTCTTTCTCCAAATACTGGTTCGTGTATATGAGCGTTTCGTCATTGAACGCCTTGCGGCGGTACGCAAGGGCGAATACCGGCTCAATTCCGCTCGAACAGTCGGCTATGATGGAGATCGTTCCGGTCGGCGCTATCGTCGTAACCGTGGCGTTCCGCATCTTCCTGCCCTCGTTCGCCCATACGCTGCCCTCCCAGTTGGGGAAGCTGCCGCGGACGGCAGCGAGAGCTTCGCTCTCGCTGTGTCCTGTTTCCTGTATGAAGCCCATTATTTTCTCGGCGAGCGCGAGCGACTCTCTGCCGCCGTATCTGACGCCCCGCGCGAAGAGCAATTCCGCCCAGCCCATGACACCGAGCCCTATTTTGCGGTTGCTCCGCGTCATCTTCGATATTTCGTCGAGGGGATAATTGTTGCGGTCTATCACGTCGTCAAGGAAGCGTACGGCTACGCGCGCAGTCTCCTCCAATTTATCCCAGTTAATTTCGCCCCTGTCGTCTGCCATGCGGATGAGGTTTATCGAGCCGAGGTTGCAGCTCTCATACGGCAGCAGAGGCTGCTCGCCGCACGGGTTCGTACCCTCCAATTTACCGCACAGCGGCACTGTATTGCAGACCTCTATCTTGTCCAAGAACAATATTCCGGGGTCTCCGGTCTTCCACGCGCTCTCGGTCAGCAGCTCCCACAGCTCCGACGCGCGCACCGATCCGCATTTCTCCCCGGTCCTCGGATTTACGAGATCCCAGTCGCCGTCCTCGGCGAGCGTCCTCATGAACGCGTCAGAGACGCCTATCGATATGTTGAAATTGGTCAGTTTTGCGCTTTCAGTTTTAGTCTTGACGAAGTTCATTACGTCCGGGTGAGAGGCGTCAAGTATCCCCATATTCGCGCCCCTGCGGGTTCCGCCCTGCTTTACGACCTCCGTCGTGTGGTCGAAGAGCTCCATAAAGGATATTGGCCCCGACGCGACGCCTGACGTGCTGCGAACCCTGTCGCCGGCCGGCCTCACGCGCGAGAAGTTGAAGCCTGTTCCGCCGCCGCTCTTGTGTACGAGCGCGGTCGCGGAGAGCGAGCCGAATATCTCCTCCATACTGTCGCCTATCGGGAGCACGAAGCAGGCTGAGAGCTGACCTCTTGGGGTCCCGGCGTTCATCAGCGTCGGTGAGTTCGGCATGAAGCTCATATCCGCCATGATGTTGAAAAATCTCACCGACCACTCGTTAACGTCCCCTCCGTAGGAGCTCTCGGCGGACGCTATTTCGGACGCCACCCTCCAGAGCAAATTCTCCGGGGTCTCGGTTACCGTTCCGTTCTCGTCCTTCTTGAGGTATCTCTTTTCGAGTACGCGCAGCGCGTTTTCGGAAATTTGCGGTTTTATCTTTTCTATATTATTCGCAGCGCTCATAATTTCAAGCCTTTCCTCCAATCATCAGAGGGATTTCCCGAACATCGGCACACACACGCCACGCGCCGGCCTTGTACAGGGACGGCTCGTCGAAGTTGCCCGTCGTCATGCCGATGCACCTCATTCCGGCGGCTATGGCGGCTTTTATGTCTATGTCGGTATCTCCCACGTACAGCGCGTTCTCAGGGGACACGCCGACCCGCTCTAAGGCGAGGAGCAGCGCGTCGGGAGCGGGTTTGGGATTTTTTACTTCATTGATGCCCACCACTACGTCAGCCTTGCCGAGCAGCCCTACTCTTTCGAGAACGAGAGGCAGGCGTCCCCTGTTCGATATTATGCCGGTTATCAGTCCCATTTCGCGGAGCAGCGAGAGGGTTTCAGACGCGCCGTCGAAGAGCCTTATCAGGCTGAACTCGGTTTCGCTGATATTCTGCCTGTAGAAATCAATCCAATCGGGCTCGAAACGACCGTAAAGTATCATCCACTCCTCCTCTACGGTGCGGCCGAGCAGATTCAGCATTACTTCCTGCGTAACCTTGGGCAAGCCCTTCGCCTCCGCGAAGATGTTCATGCACTCGGTAACCGCGTGACCGCTGTCGGCGAGCGTCATGTCGAAGTCGAACATCACGGCGTCCACGCGCTGATTCACGTCCGGAACAAGCAAATCCTCGCGGCTGAACACGACCGACGACGACTGCGTCTCGAAGAGTTCCACGTCCCGCAGTTCATAGTTAAGGCCGCGAAGCAGAGGAGAGAGTGTATTGAACGCGAAGCGGGCGATGTTCTCGGCTGACGGCTGAGCGAACGTATCATTGAGGTATGAGTGATCGAACTTCGATATGATCGCGTCCCGCACAATCTCCTTGACATCCGCGAAATCGACGATCATGCCCTCGTCACCGGGAGTTCCCTCGATCGTTACGGTCATTTTATAAGTATGACCGTGAAGTTTCTCGCAAGCGCCGTGGTAGCTGGTCAGATTGTGGGCGGCATCGAACGTAAAGGTCTTCCTAAGCAGCATGTTGTGAAAATCTCCTCCGTATGTCAACTAAATATACGGACATTATAAACCATAAACGAGCGCTGTAATAATAAAGGCTGATTTATTATTACCGTATTACCGTGAGGCTAACCGCTTCCGCCGACCGCTCGAAATCTTCGAGGCCGAATATCTCCATCGTGATCGTTTGCAGCTCCTGTTCCTTTGCGGCGAGGGCCGCTTGGGCAAATAAGCGCTCCAAGAAGCCGCCCGGCAGGTGATCGAGGCTCGCGTGGTCGCCGTATTGCACGCCGTACATCCCCTCCCTTACGCCGTGCAGGTGAATGTTGCGGGTTCTCGGCAGCCACCTGTCTAAATGCGCCCATACGTCGCTCTCGAAAAAGAGAAGGTGTCCTGCGTCTATGCAGACCGACGTGTCGAACTCCTCTATGATCGGCGGCTCGATTGTGAAATTCGGGTGTACGTTCTCTATGGCGATGTCCCTCGGGGAATTGAAGCAGCGGGTGACAACCGCCATGCTCCCGCTGAGGCGCTCAAGGCAGGCGCGTTCGCTGTCGCCTTCGCCGGGAAGGGATATGTGCAGCACCCAGCATATCGGTTCAAGGGGATACGTGAGGCCGACCGTCCGGCGGAGCCTCTCGATCGACAGCTCCCTTAATCCTTTGTCGGGACTGCCTATCTCCAGATCGCACGGAAGGTGGACGGTGAACGACATACCGCAGTCAAGAGCGGCTCGCCTCAGCGTTTTTATATCGGCCTCGGACGGAATATTGGAGAACCCCGGCGTCTCGAAGAGGACGATCTGCATCTCGTCAACCTTATCCGCGAGCCAGAGCGTGTTCTCTAAAATACCGCCGTCGATGATATAGGACGTCGTCCCAATCTTGAAAGGGAACTTATCCTTGAGGCTCATCCTTTCGCTCATCTCAGTGAGAAGACAAACGGCACCCGCGCCGTAACCGTGCCGCCGTACCCCGACACGTCGAACTCCCATGACCTCACGGCGCGGGACGCGGCGTCGTCAAGCGGGGGATGCCCGCTGCTCCGCTCGACTCGCACGGACGCGACGCGCCCCGACTTTATTTCGGCAAGCAGGACTACCGTTCCGTGATCCCCGCGCTTTCTGCTTATCATCGGGTAATCGGGCGTTACCTTCTTTGTTACGAGCAGTGACGAAACATCCACCACCGCCGGCGTTTGAGACGAAGGCGCGCCTCCCGGCGCGACGACGGGCGTTCCGTCTGTCGTTCCGCCCGTTTGCGGAGATTCGTCCGGGTCTGCCGGCGATGTCTCGTCAGCGGCGTCTGTTGTGTCAGGCGCGGGAGTCTTGACAGGTTCCCTCTTGGTGATCTGTTTCGCCGGCTTAACCGGCTTAGGTTTAGGCGTCGGCTTGATGGGTTTAGGCGCTTCTTTGGGCGCCGGCGGTTTTGGAAGCGCCTGTTTTTGCGGAGGCGCTTGCTGTTCGGGTTTTACGGCGGCGGCGAACGTCACGCGCATGACGTTTTCGCCCTTGGCCGCGTTAGTCGGGCCGCTCAGGCAGAGCAGCAGGGCGGCGTGGACTATCGCGCTGAATAAGGCCGCAATAAATATCCGTCTCATTTCAGCGCGCCCGCCGCGCCGTCCTCGAACGAGAGCGACACGTTTTTCACGCCGAGCCCGCGCAGCTCGGCGAGCAGCTCCGCCACGCTGCCGTACCGGGCGGCGCTGTCCCCTTCTATCAATATGTCTCCGCCGCGCGAGACGGCCTCCCGCACGCGGGGCGCTATCGAATCGAGCGTTACCTTCTCGCCGTTCCAGAGTATCGATGAATCCTTGGCCACAGTTATTACGGCCAGTTCATTTGACTCTAACGGCGCCGCGTCGCCCTTCGGCAGTTCTATGTCAAGCGCGCCGCGCACAAACGCCGTCGTGAGGACGAAGAATATTATCAGCATGAACATGACGTCGAGCAGCGGCGTTATGTCTATGTCTACCGCCCTGCGGGTACGCCGTCTCATTTTGCCGCGCTCTCCTTTTCCTGCTTGGCGTGGAGCGAAATCAGCAGCTCGCCGCCGCGCTCTAACTTCTCTTCCTCCCTGCCTATCCTGCCCATGAGCATTCCGTGCGCAATTATCGCCGGTATCGCCGCAGTGAGCCCCGCCACCGTCGTAAAGAGCGCCTTCCATATCCCGCCCGTAACAGCCCTGGCGTTCACAGCCCCGCCGAGGTTGAGCGTCTCGAACATCTGCACCATGCCGAGCACGGTGCCGAGCAGCCCAAGCAGGGGAGCTACGCGAGCGGCTATCTCAAGCAGCGATAAATGCTTCTCCCACCTGTACAGCTCGCGCCTTATGCGTCCGTCTATCAGCAGCCTCATCTCGTCCGAGGTCATCCCCCAGCTCTCCCACGCCGCAGTGAACATCCTGTGCATGGAGCTCTTCCCGGAAACCGCCCCCCGCGCCGCCGCGTCATCCCCGCGAGATACGGCCCGCTCGAACTCCTTCTCTATCCTCTCAGGATCGGCCGCCGCCCCGATAAAA
>BOCB01000002.1 GCA_026002695.1 Synergistales bacterium | reverse complement strand
CGCCCTTCCTCGCCAGTGTCTTTGTGATAGCCGCCGTAAGCGTCGTCTTGCCGTGGTCTATGTGACCTATCGTGCCTATGTTCAAGTGCGGCTTGTTTCTCTCAAACTTCTCCTTTGCCATTATTCATGCCTCCCTAAAAATATACTGAATTGTTAGGAGCCTAAAGGGTAACGATGAAAACCCCGACCGGCTCTGCCTATCAAAACGGAGAAATTCCGCTTGTGTGATTTAATCAGCGCTTCCCTAAATCTTTAACGAACAGCGCCCGATTTACTTTTTCAGGAGCTTGTCCGCTATATCCTTGGATACTTCCTCGTAGTGATCGAAGGTCATCGAGTATGACGCGCGCCCCGAAGTCTTGCTGCGGAGGTCGGTAGCGTAGCCGAACATCTCCGAAAGAGGAACGAACGCCTTCACTACGCGGGCATTGGCTCTCATGCCCATACCCTCGACCCTGCCGCGCCTCGATGAGAGGTCGCCTATGACGTCGCCCATGTATTCCTCGGGAACTACGACTTCGACACTCATCACAGGCTCCATCAGAACCGGGTTAGCCAGTCTCATCGCCTCTTTGAAGGCCATCGAACCGGCTATGCGGAACGCCATTTCGGAGCTGTCCACATCGTGGTAACTGCCGTCGACTATTGCAGCCCTGACGCCTATTACGGGATAACCTCCGAGGATTCCGTTACCCATCGCGTCCTCTACGCCCTTCTGCGCTGCCGGTATAAACTGCCTCGGCACTACACCGCCGACTATCCTGTCCTCCCACTCGTAACCCTTGTGCCCTTCGAGCGGCTCTAACTCCAAGACGACGTCGCCGTACTGACCGTGGCCGCCCGACTGGCGCACAAACTTACCCTGCGCCCTCGACGAAGACTTTATCGCCTCACGATACGCGACCTGCGGCCGCCCGACGTTTACCTCCACGCCAAACTCACGCCTCAGCCTGTCGACTATTATCTCCAAGTGCAGCTCGCCCATACCCGCGATGATGGTCTGTCCGGATTCTTCGTTCACTGACACTCTGAATGTCGGGTCTTCTTCGGAGAGGGCGTCTAATCCCTTGGAGAGCTTTATCTGGTCGCCCTTGCTCATGGGTTCGACCGAGAGGTCAATAACAGGATCGGGGAATACGAGGTTTTCAAGCATTACATGACGGTCGTCGGAACAAAGCGTGTCGCCTGTCTTCACCTGCTTGAGTCCGGGTATGGCAACTATCAGCCCCGCCGAAGCCTCGTCCATTTCCTCGCGCTTGTTGGCGTGCATACGGAGTATGCGCCCCACGCGCTCGCGTTTGTGAGTCGTGGAATTGTATATGGATGTGCCGTTTGATATAGTGCCCGAGTAAATCCTGCAAAAGGCCAAACGTCCTACGAACGGATCCACCATTATCTTGAAGGCGAGCGCCGCGAACGGGGCATCCTCGTCGGGAGTTACCAATATTTCCTTCTCAGCGTCGTCCGGGTCGGAACCCCGGACAGCCGGAAGGTCTAACGGACAAGGCAGATAATCAACAACCGCGTCAAGAAGCGGCTGCACACCCTTGTTTTTGAACGCAGATCCGCACATCACCGGAACTATGCCCATAGCGACAGTGCTCTTTCGGATGGCCTTCCTTATGAGGGGAATCGGAACTTCCTCGCCCTCAAGAAAGAGCGTCATTATATCATCGTCAAAGTCGGCAAGAGCCTCTACCATAGCGTCGCGCGCAGCCCGAGCTTCCTCTGTAAGCTCCGGAGGTACGTCCGCTTTGGTGAAATCCTGTCCCAATTCATCGGTGTAGACAATGGCCTTAAAGTTCACCAAATCAACAACGCCTACAAATCCATCCTCGACGCCTATCGGTATCTGAATCGGCACAGCTTTCGCGCCCAAGCGCGTCCTCATCTGCTCGACAACCGAAAAGAAATCAGCGCCGACACGATCCATCTTATTAATGAAAGCGATGCGAGGGACACCATATTTATCGGCCTGACGCCAAACCGTTTCGGACTGCGGCTCAACACCGCCGACAGCGCAGAAAACCGACACAGCGCCGTCAAGTACCCTCATGGAGCGCTCAACCTCGACCGTAAAGTCCACGTGGCCGGGCGTATCAATTATATTGATAAGCGCGTCCCCCCAATGGCACGTAGTAGCGGCCGAGGTTATAGTGATACCCCGCTCGCGCTCCTGCTCCATCCAATCCATAGTGGCCGCGCCCTCGTGCACCTCGCCTATCTTGTGCTTGCGTCCGGTGTAGAAGAGAATGCGCTCTGTAGTCGTAGTCTTACCCGCGTCTATATGAGCCGCTATACCTATATTTCTTATTGTGGTCAAATCAATATTGGACATCGTTCACCCTTAATCAATCCGGCGCGGCAGTAATATGAAATCCGCGCGATCAACAAAATTACCAGCGATAGTGGGCGAAAGCTCTGTTCGCCTCTGCCATGCGGTGTGTATCTTCACGCTTTTTGACGGAACCGCCCTCGCCTTTACAAGCATCGGCAAGTTCGCGAGCCAAGCGCTCCATCATCGGAATGCCCTTGCGTGAACGCGAATACTGTATTATCCATCTGATAGCCAGAGCCTGTGCCCTATCCGGCAAAACCTCAACAGGAACCTGATACGTAGCGCCGCCGACACGGCGGGGACGTACCTCTACCTGAGGCCTCACGTTGTTCATGGCCTTTTCATAAACCTCGACAGGCTCAATTCCCAAACGCTGCGCGACCACATCAAGCGCTCCGTACATTATGCGCTCCGCCGTGCTCTTTTTGCCGTCGAGCATTAGACAATTCACAAACTTCGCTATGGAAGCGTTGGCATAAACTGAATCCGGAGGCGTTATCCTCCGCCTCACTTGGCCCTTACGCGGCATAAATCATTACTCCCCTCTCAATACGCACAACAAACACCGTCTACTTCTTGGGAGCTCTCGCCCCATACTTGGAGCGGCTCTTCTTGCGATTTTCGACGCCGCCGCAGTCAAGCGTGCCGCGCACAATATGATAACGAACGCCGGGAAGATCCTTTACACGCCCCCCGCGAACGAGAACAACAGAGTGCTCCTGAAGGTTATGCCCGATACCGGGGATGTAAGCCGTAACCTCTATCCCATTAGTAAGGCGGACACGAGCCACTTTTCTGAGAGCCGAGTTAGGCTTCTTGGGCGTGACGGTATATACGCGCGTACAAACCCCTCTCCGCTGCGGGTTCTCCTGAAGAGCCGGAGCGGTGGAGCGGGTGCGCTTATTCTTGCGCCCGTGCCTTATGAGCTGCTGTATGCTTGGCAAAATGACCTTACCCCTTTCATGCTTACACTATCAATCTTACATAAAATAAATTTCAAGATGAGATATGTCACATCTCGAACAAAAGCCGAATAAGTATATCAGCGAAATAGCTGCATTGTCAAGTCATTCAGCGAAGAAATTCCAAGAATTCCACGGTATTCCTCGATTGCGCAAATAGATTCCGCCCGCTCAAATTGAACGGGCGGCCGAGGCGGCCGCCCTTGCCAAAAAATTGTGAAATCCGTCGTTTTGCGGACGGCATCTTCTCGCCCTTTTCTTACAGCTTCAGCCCGGCCGCGCTCGCGTCGTCGTAGAATACGCGGACGGTTTCGAGGGAATATTCGCTCAAATCCTTGCCGTACAATTTCAGCTTGGACACTATGTCCTTCGTAACCGTTATTATATGGCAGCCCGACCACTCCGCCTGAAAGACGTTAAGCAGCTCGCGCGAACTCGCCCACAGCAGCTCTGCCTTTGAAAGGCCGCTCAAAATATTCGAGCACTCTTTCATCATCGGCTCGGGGTTGCGTCCCGTGTCCGCTATCCGTCCGGCGAACACCGAGACTATCGCCGGAACCGGCGCGTTAAGCGCGGCGGCTGTCTCCTTCACTTGTTCAACCGTAAATATCGCCGTAACGTTCATTTTTACACCGCCGTCCGCGAGGCGCTTTATCATCGGGCACGAGCTTTCGCCCTTCGTGTTCGTGATGGGTATCTTGACATAAGCGCTCTCTCCCCACGACGCGATAACGCGCGCCTGACGCTCCATATCCTCGAATTCGTCGGAAAACACCTCGAATGAAATCGGCAGCCCCCCCGCCGCCGCGAGAGCCTCCTTGGCAAAAGCCGCGTAGTCCTTGACGCCAGCCTTCCTCATCAGGCTCGGGTTCGTCGTGAATCCCTTAACCATAGGCTCGTTTTTCACGGCGTTCCTGATCGCGTCGAGCTCCGCGCCGTCCAAAAATATCTTGACCTTCAGCTTATCCAACTCACTCATCACAATCACTCCTTTGAATTTCTTTCACGTAATATTATATTATTCAGGTGAATCTATATCTGCGCCACGAAAGCGTCCGCCACTTCTTTCGCCTTACCCTCGCCGCACAGTATCTCGACCAGCCTCAAAGCGAAATGCACCGTAGTACCCGGCCCCTTCGATGTCGTAATGTTGCCGTCCGTAACCACGAGATCGCTGACCTTCGCCGCCCCTTTCAAATATTCCTCCATGCCCGGATAAATGACCGCGCGCTTCCCGTGAAGCAGTCCCAGCTTGGCGAATACAGCCGGAGCCGCGCATATCGCCGCGAGCTTCCCGCCGCCTATGTTCTGCTTCCGCACGAGCTCCAACAGACCCTCGTGCTCCGTAAACGCGAGCGTGCCTCCCGGTATCACGAGCATATCAAACTGCGTCGCCGTTATCTCGCTGAAGGCCCTGTCGGCTTGAACAACCACGCCGTGCTTGCCCGTAACCGTATTGCCGCTGACTAACGACACCGTGACGAGATCAACGCCCCCGCGCCGCAGAATATCCGTCGTGCATAGCGCCTCCGTCTCCTCGAAGCCGTCGGTTAAAAATAACGCCGCTTTTGCCATGTTCAACACCTCCGTACCGTGGGGGCTCCTCGCCCCCACCCCCCGCCGCAAGGGCTATCGCCCTTGACCCTTGTTAAAAATCAAATGACTTTATCTTTCCTCATCTCTTCCCTTGTTCCTGAAAAACAATTTTAACGGAACTCCGGAGAAATCGGCCATGCCCCGCAGTAAATTTTCCACGCGGCGATGAAAAGGCCTCGACACCAAGCCGCTGTCGTTCACAAAGAAAATAAACGCCGGCGGCACGCCGTTTGCCTGAGTACAATATGAAATTTTAAGATACCGCCCCTTCTCTCCGGGCATACGCTCGAACGCCAGCACGTCCCTCACCAATCGGTTCAGCTCAGACGTCGATATCCTGCGCCGCCTGTTCTCGTCAACCGTCAATATGCGCTCCGCTATGCGCGGCACGTTCCGTCCCGTGAGCGACGAGATAAACACCGTCGGGGCGCGCGGAACAAACGGCAGCTCCTCCTTCAAACGCGCGCGCATTTCATCTCCCGCGCGCTCACCGCCCTTGAGCAAATCCCATTTGTTCACGGCCACGACCAAGCCCTTGCCGCGCTCCGTTATCTGCCCGATTAGGCGCTTGTCCTGCTCCGTGGCGAGCTCGCCCGCGTCGAGCATCATCACAGCGACGCGGCACCTGTCTATCGCCTGATATGTGCGGACGTTCGAGTAATATTCCACATTGCCCGCGACGCGCGACCTGCGGCGCAGTCCGGCGGTGTCGAGGAAGCGGAACTTCGCGCCGTCCGTCTCGACTACGGAGTCAACGACATCCCGCGTAGTGCCGGGAATCTCCGACACGATGGACCTCTCCTCACCTGCGAGCGCGTTGAGCAGGCTCGACTTGCCGACGTTGGGGCGGCCCACTAACGCCACCGGTATTTCGTCGGAGCTCTCCGCGTCCTCGGCGTTTCCGTCACCCGTCAGAAACGACACGATAACCTCCAAGAGGTCGCCCATGTTGAAGTTATGCTCGGCGCTCACCGGGATCACGTGCTTAAAGCCGAGCGACGCCGCATCGTAAGCCGCGTCGAGTTTGTCCGGATTGTCGAGCTTGTTCACGGCTAAGGCGACCTTGCGCCCGCCCTTGCGGAGCATCGACGCTATCTCCTCGTCCATGACGGTAACGCCCTCGCGCCCGTCCACCACAAAAATCACGCCGTCGCTCTCGTCTATGGCGTGCATTACCTGTTTCTGTATTCTCTCCGGCAATCCGGGCAGCGATTCGTCGTTCTCGCCCATTATCCCGCCGGTATCGACGAGGTAAAACCCATGCCCGTCCCACAACATCTCGCCGTACAGCCTGTCCCTCGTAACGCCGGGGAAGTCGTCGACTATCGCAGCGCGCCGTCCGAGCAGCCTGTTGAATATGGAGGACTTCCCAACGTTAGGCCGCCCGACTATCGCGATAATACCCATCAAAATCACCTGTTTTCTTGAATTTACATCACGTATCGTAACACCTTTACGCGTTCCGGGTTAAATCAAATCTAAATCTGCTCCCATATAACTCTGCCATCGGGACGAAAGCCCTTGGGTTTATAGTTATTGTTCGTCCTCAGTGGTATGCGCTCCCCAAGGGGAATGACATCATCCTCCTCCGTCAGTTTGAAGAATTTCGGAAATTTCTTGTCGCCGCCGATGAGGCTGTTTATCTCTGTTACCGCCAAGCCTTTTTTCTTCCAAAGACACACTGCCCTGTAAAGCGCCATCTGGTCAAAAGCGTATATTGGTCCTGTTCTCGTAAAGTCCTCGCGCATGAAATCCGATGCTGCGTCAAAGAACGAAAACGTTTCTCCCGTTGGCTGCACGGCCTGTATGGCTCCGTCAATCCGCAATAACGGGTACAAGCTTCCGGTATCACATAATACGAGCGGATACTGCGATATTTTGGACAGTATCTCAGCGCTGCCCTGCGGGAATTTTGAATCGACGTCGGTGAAAATAGTCGCGCCGCCCACATAGTTCAGTATGTCGTTTGCCAACATGAAGCGCGACGATACGCAGAACTCTGCCATCCATCTGCCGCTGTATTCAGTGGAAGCGAGCGTCATGCCGCCGTATTCTTTTGCCCGCGATATGACATCGTCCTCAGGGTTGACGAGCATCAGGAAAATATTTACGTTCCCGCATTGTTCTCTGAGTTCACCCGCGAACCTCGCAAAGTATTTACGGAAATATACACTGTCTGATATTGTGAAAACAGTATAAGGCGAGCTTTCATATAAATCACGGTGTACTATCTCAAACGACGGTTTGGGGAAGCGCTCCGCGATCGGATAGTTTACACACTCAAGCAAAAAAGCGTTTTGCATGAAAAAGCCAATGTCAAGCTTCTCTGAGGGGAACATTCTCATTCTTCTGTGACATATGTGAACGCCCTTCCTCAGCAATGGCTCACCGCGCTCTACGTCAAAATCCCGAAACGCGAGGAGCGCCTCGCCGATCGTGTAGACGCCGCGTAATATGTCGGATACTCCGGACTCCTCATAGAGCTGATGCACACTCTTTATCCCCCCCCCCCCCGTGTTTTCTAATAGCGCGCGTATTGTTTGGTAAGCAATTTCCATCGCGTTGAGTTTGATATTGTGGCACTGTTTGAAAAAGTGCATGAGTATCTTAGCGTCATTGTGCCGCGCGAACTCGGCGATTGCTTGAAAGCATGTTTGGGTGTCGCCCAAATTTTCGACTACGAAGCTAAGCAGTTCTTTTTCCGTCAAGGGCATGTGATGTTCCTCCTCACAAGTGTAATTTAATATCTAAGTGAGTATGCTTCACTAAATCAAATCTAAATCTGCTCCCATATCAGCCTGCCATCGGGACGAAAGCCCTTGAATTTATAATGGGCGAGCGTCCTCAGCCGCCACCGTTCCTCAAGGGGAATAACATCTTCTTCCTTCAGGCAGAAGAAACCAGGGAATCTCGCGTCGCCGCCAATGAGGCTGTTTATCTCTGTTACCGCCAAGCCTTTTTTCTTCCAAAGACACACTGCCCTGTAAAGCGCCATCTGGTCAAAAGCGTACACCGGCCCCGCTCTCGTAAAGTCCTCGCGCATGAAATCCGACGCAGTATCGAAGAATGAAAACGTCTCTTCCGTTGGCTGCGCGGCTAGTAGAGCTGCTGTGATCCGTAATGCCGGGTACGATTTTCCCGTATCGCACATCGCGAGCGAATATTGCGATATTTTTGACAATATCTCAAAGCTGCCCTGCGGGAATGTTGAATCGAAGTCGATGAAAATAGTCGTGCCCCCAACGCTCTTCAATATGTCGTTTGCCATCATGAAACGTGATGATATACAGAACTCGACCATCCAACTGCCATCATATTTAGTGGAAGCGAGCGTCATGCCGCCGTATTCTTTTGCCCGCGATATAACATCTTCATCAGGATTTACGAGCATCAGGAAAATATTTACGTTCCCGCATTGTTCCCTGAGTTCGCTCGCGAATCTCGCAAAGTATTTACGAAAATATACATTGTCCGCTAACGTGAAAACAGTATACGGCGAGCTTCCATATAAATCACAATGTACTATATCGAACGACGGTTTTGGGAAGCGCTCCGCGATCGGATAGTTTACACCCTCAAGCAAAAAAACGTTTTGCATGAGAAAGCCAATTTCAATGATCTCGAAAGGGAAGTTCCTTATTGTTCTGTAACATAACAGAACGCCCTTCCTCAGCAATGGCTCGCCTCGCTCGACGTCAAAATCCCGAAACGCGATAAACGCCTCGCCGATCGTGTAGACGCCGCGCAGTACGTCGGATGCGCCGGATTCCATGTATAGCTGATGTACGTATTCTTTGCCTTCTTCCCCATTTCCCAATAACGCGTCTATTGTATGGCAAGCTATTTCCATCGCGTTGAGTTTTATATTGTGGCACTGTTTGAAAAAGCGCATAAGTGCCCCGGCGTCATTATGCCGTGCGAACTCGACAATTGCCTGCAAGCACTTTGGGGCGTCGATAAAATTTTCGACTACGAAGCTAAGCAGTTTTTTTTCCGTCAAAGGCATGTGATGTTCCTCCCGCGAGTGTAATTTCAATATTTATACTAAATCCGCTCAAATACCAGCCTGCCATCGGGACGAAAGCCCTTGAGTTCATAGTGATCGTTCGTCCTCAGCGGCTTGCGCGCCGCAAGCGGAATAACATCCTCTTCCTTCAGGCAGAAGAAATCAGGGAATCTCGCATCACCGCCGATGAGGCTGTTTATCTCTGTTACCTCCATGCCTTTTTTCTTCCAAAGGCACAGCGTCCTGTAAAGCGCCATTTGGTCAAAGGCATATATCGGTCCCGATCTTGTAAAATCCTCGCGCATGAAATCCGACACCGTGTCGAAGAATGAAAACGTCTTCTCATTTGGCTGCGCGGCCAGTAAACCTCCCGCGATTCGCAATAATGGATATAATTCTCCCGTATCGCACAACGCGAGAGGATATTGCGATATTTTGGACAGTATCTCGGAGCTGCCTTGCGGGAACGTCGAGTCGATGTCGATGAAAATAGTCGCGCCTCCAACGCTCTTCAATATGTCGTTTGCCATCATGAAGCGCGATGATACACAGAACTCGGGCATCCAATCGCCGTCGTATTTAGTGGAAGCGAGCGTCATGCCTCCGTATTCTTTTGCCCGCGATATAACATCTTCATCAGGATTTACGAGCAGCAGGAAAATATTTACGTTCCCGCATTGTTCTCTGAGTTCGCCCGCGAACCTCGCAAAGTATTTACGAAAATATACATTGTCCGCTAACGTGAAAACAGTATACGGCGAGCTTTCATATAAGTCTCGATGTACTATCTCAAACGACGGTTTTGGGAAGCGCTCCGTGATCGGATAGTTTACGCACTCAAGCAAAAAAGCGTTTTGCATAAGAAAGCCAATATCAATGATCTCGAAAGGGAAGATCCTCATTGTTCTGTAACATAATCGAACGCCCTTCCTCAGCAACGGTTCGCCTCGCTCGACGTCAAAATCCTGAAACGCTATAAACGCCTCGCCGATCATGTAGACGCCGCGCAGTATGTCGGATTCGGAAGACTCAGCGTAGAGCTGATGTACGTAATCTTTGCCTTCTTCCCCGTTTTTCAATAGCGCGTGTATTGTTTGGTAAACAATTCCCGTAGCGTTGAGTTTGATATTGTGGCACTGTTTGGAAAAACGCATAAGTGCCCCGGTGTCATTATGCCGCGCGAACTCGGCGATTGCTTGAAAGCATGTTGGGTCGTCGCCCAAATTTTCGACTACGAAGCTAAGCAGTTCTTTTTCCGTCAAAGGCATGTGATGTTCCTCCCGCGAGTGTAATTTCAATATCTATCAGTGAATGTACCCCCCAAAATCAAAACTAAATCCGCTCAAATATCAGCCTGCCATCGGGACGAAAGCCCTTGAGTTCATAGTGATTGTTCGTCCTCAGCGGCTTGCGTGCCGCAAACGGAATAACATCCTCTCCCTTCAGGCAGAAGAAATCAGGGAATCTCGCGTCATTGCCGATAAGGCTGTTTATCTCTGTTATCCCCATACCTTTTTTCTTCCAAAGGCACAGCGTCCTGTAAAGCGCCATTTGGTCAAAGGCATATATTGGTCCCGATCTTGTAAAGTCCTCGCGCATGAAATCCGAGGCTGTATCGAAAAAATAAAACGTCTCCTCATCTGGCTGCGCGGCCAATAAACCTCCCGCGATCCGCAATAATGGATATAATTCTCTCGTATCGCACAACGCGAGAGGATATTGCGATATTTTGGACAGTATCTCAGAACTGCCCTGCGGGAATGTGGAGTCAACATCGATGAAAATAGTCGCGCAGCCCACAGTTTTCAAGATGTCATTTGCCATCATGAAGCGCGATGATACACAGAACTCGGGCATCCAATCGCCGTCGTATTTAGTGGAAGCGAGCGTTATGCCTCCGTATTCTTTTGCCAGCGATATGACATCGTCCTCAGGGTTGACGAGCATCAGGAAAATATTTACGTTCCCGCATTGTTCCCTGAGTTCGCCCGCGAATCTCGCAAAGTATTTACGAAAATATACATTGTCCGCTAACGTGAAAACAGTATACGGCGAGCTTTCATATAAGTCTCGATGTACTATATCGAACGACGGTTTTGGGAAGCGCTCCGCGATCGGATAGTTTACGCACTCAAGCAAAAAAGCGATTTGCATGAAGAAGCCCATGTCGGCAAGTTTCTCGGAGGGGAACATTTTCAATCTCTTGTGACATATGTGAACGCCCTTTCGCAGCAACGGTTCGCCTCGCTCGACGTCAAAATCCCGAAACGCTATAAACGCCTCGCCGATCATGTAGACGCCGCGCAGTATGTCGGATTCGGAAGACTCAGCGTAGAGCCGATGTACGCAATCTTTGCCTTCTTCCCCGTTTTTCAATAACTTGCATATTGTGCAGAAAGCCGCATCCATCGCGTTGATTTTGCTGTTGTGCAACTGTTTGAAAAAATGTATGAGTACCTTAATATCATTGTGCTGCGAGAACTCAATAATTTCCTGCTCCAATTTTTGAGCGTCGCCCAAATTTTCGACTACGAAGTTAAGCAGTTCTTTTTCCGTCAAAGGCATGTGATGTTCCTCCCGTTAATGTCATTCAAGTAAAAGAAAGGCGACTGCCCCTCGTTATAATTTCTCTATTTCCTTCAGGGAGAGACCTGTGAACTTGGAAACAAGGTCGACAGGCATAGCGTCAGCAAGCATGGAGCGCGCCACATCGGCTTTGCCTTCGGCCTTACCTTCGGCTTTGCCTTTGGCAATGCCCTTTGCAATGCCTTTGGCAATGCCCTTGGCAATGCCCTTGGCAATGCCCTTGGCAATGCCTTTGGCTTCACCTTTTCTGGTCGCCTCGTCCATGAAGGCCATGAGGTCGCGCCGTCTCTTTTCGGACTGTTCGTAGTCAAACCTGAATTGTTCGTCCGCCGATAATCTCCTGACTATCGTAACGGCTTTGTCCATCTGCGGGCTTGTTTGAGCTAACATGTCGAAATCCTCCTCCTGTTCTGATTCCAGCAATTTAAGCCAATTCCAAAGGCTTGAGCCGTCGGTCGCTTCGGGCAATTTCGGAAGTTCCAGCGTGTGAACTTCTAAAATGTCCGTAAGCTCTAATTGCGCGTCTATGTCGTAAAGTGTGAAACGATGATGATATTTATCATCTTTTGCCGGAAATAATTTGTCGTCCACGATCAAGATCGGGATGACCTGCTTTATCGTCTCATACTTATCGCCTTTGCCGATCTGCTCCGTAAACATCTTTGAGCCGTAAAACATTATGCGTTCACGAAGCTGCGGAACAGCCTCCAACTGGATTTCGACGTCTATAATTTTGCCAGTCGTTGTCCTGACTTTAATATCGAGTATGCCTATTTTATCGTCTGCGCGATCGTATTGTGTATTAGGGTTGCACAATATGACCTCTGAGTATTCAGCGGCGGGCAAACGCAGAACGCTCTTGAGAAATTCGGTCAGCACGTCGATGTTGTCCTCTGCTCCGAAGATACGCTTGAAGAGTAAGTCATTTTTGGGTTTAAGCAGATTGCCCACTGACGCTCACCATCCTTGATTACAGGCCTATACAAATAATAAGTAAGCGCTGATTAATTAGCCAAAATGGAATTTCGCCGTTTTGAGATGTAGAGCCGGTCAGGTTTTTATCGTTACCCTTTAGGCTCCTAACAATAAATCAGCATTTACATAATACCACAAAGCGAGGCGTCGAGGGCTCGAAAGTTGTGATAATATATATGTATTATAAACCATCAAGGCGAGGTGTCTGCGCTATGTGCGGAATAATGGGCTGCGTCGGCAAGTCCGGCAGGAAGAGCGTGATTGAGGTCATACTGGACGGGCTCGAAAAACAGGAGTACCGCGGGTACGACTCGGCGGGCGTCGCTCTTCGCTGCGCGGACGGCGTGAAAAATATAAAAATAGTGGGACGCGTCTCGGAGCTCGTGAAGCGCGTCGAGGAATGCGCGTCGGAGTGCGCGGGCACACAGTCCGGCATAGGACACACGAGATGGGCGACTCACGGCGCGGTCACCGTCACGAACGCTCACCCGCACGAGAGCTGCGACGGGATGGTCACACTCGTGCATAACGGCATCATTGAGAACTCGCGCGAGATACGCGCACGCTTGGAGGCCGATGGGATAAAATTCGTCACCGAGACGGACACCGAGTCGCCCTGTCAGCTTCTCGCGAGAATATACAGCGGCGATGCGCGCTCCGCGATGTCCGAGCTGTGCCGCTCGCTTGTCGGGGCGTTCGCGCTCGTGATAATGTTCCGCGACAGACCGAACGAGATATGGTGCGCGCGCACGGCCTCGCCCCTCGTCGTCGCCGCGGACGGGAGCGCGAGCTACTGCGCCTCGGACCCGACCGCCCTGCTCGACTACACGCACGACCTCTTCTTCATAGAGGAGGGCGAGATGGCGGAGCTCACGCCGAATGGCGTCCGTTTCTTCGATTTTGACGGGACATCACACGGCAAGTCGCCGATACATCTTGATTGGGACAGCGTGATGACGGACAAGGGCAGGTACGATCATTTCATGCGCAAGGAGATAGAGGAACAGCCGGACGTGCTGCGCCTCACCGTGGACACACACACGTCTCTCACGAACGTGGACATGGGCAAGAGCATAGGACTCCCGGCAGACATGATGAAAAATATCCGCAGGCTTCAATTCGTGGCGTGCGGGACGTCTCATTACGCGACGCTCGTCGCGCGGGATATAATAGAATCTCTCGACAACTCGCTCGACATCCGCGCCGACGTTGCGTCCGAGTACAGATACCGCAATGTGCCGGGCGGCGCCGACACTCTCGCTGTATTCGTCTCGCAGTCCGGCGAGACGGCGGATACATTGGCCGCCGCGCGTCTCGCGAGAAGTCTCGGCACTAACTGCATAGCAGTGACGAACGTGAGGGGCTCGACGATCGACCGCGAGGTCGAGCACACGATACTGTCGCTCGCCGGCCCTGAGATCGGCGTCGCCGCGACGAAAACTTTCACGGGACAGATAACGATACTGACGCTGCTCGCGCTGTATCTGCTGAAGGAGAAGGGTTCGCTCTCCGCGTCGGACGAGGCGCGGCTGATAGGCGGACTGCGCTCGCTTCCGGCGAAATTGCAGGCCATACTCGAAGATGAGCCGCACATACGGGCGCTCGCGAAAAAACACTCCGGCTCAAAGGGATTTTTCTTCATAGGCCGCCGGGAGAGCGTGCCTCTTACGATGGAGGGCGCGCTTAAATTAAAGGAGATAGCCTATCTTCCGTCGGAGGCGTACCCGGCGGGGGAGATGAAGCATGGCCCCATAGCGATGCTCGACGAAAAATTGACCGTAGTGGCATTGGTTCCGGGCGGCGATTTGAGCGATAAGACGCTCTCCAATGTGGAGGAATGCCGAGCGCGCAGCGCGCCGATAATAATACTGACGACTGAGGACAACGACGACGCGCGAGATTTCGGCGACGATGTTATATCCGTGCCGAGAACGGAGCGCGAGTTCTTCCCGTTCGTCGGCCTGATTCCGCTCCAGCTCTTCGCGTATCATATAGCGAGGGAGCTTGGGAGGGACATAGACAAACCGAGAAACTTAGCCAAGAGCGTTACGGTCGAGTAGGGGCGACACTTGGGGCCGCCCGATAATTACATAAAGATTGGAAGTGTGATCTATGCCGGACGAGAAAAAATGGTATTACGCCGATAGCAAAAGAGAGCGCAGGGGCCCCATCTCAGTTGACGGGATGGGCGCTCTGCTTGAAGATGGGACAATATCCCGCGATACTCTCGTCTGGACGAAGGGATTCGACAACTGGGTGAATGCCGGAGAAACAGAGCTGTCACAGTATATCGCGCCGGATGACACCGGCACTGAGGGCGATAACGACAGCGCGGCGGAGCAAGAGGCTGAGATAAATACGGCGCAAGAACCGGAAGTCGAAGCCGAACCGGAGTTCGAGCCAGAATCCGTGACGGAAGCGGAAACGGAACCCAAGGAAGAACCGGTGATCGAAACCGAACAGCCGACGGAATTTGAGCCGGAGCCGGAAGCCGCTTGGCCGGTTGAAGCCGAGCCTGAAATTGAAAAGCAGCGGGATGAGCTCGGAGAGGATGAATCATTCCGGCTGACCGATGAAACAGCCCGCGATTTTCAATTTGACGATCCGCATGAAACCGAGGTGAGCGACGATCTTTCCGAGGAGGAACTTGCCTCCTTGGCCTCACTCAAACTGTACGATGAACAAGCAGCTCAGGAAGAGGAGCCGACCGTTCAGGACGAAGAGCCTCTTTATCGGGAAGAGCCGCCGAGCGAAGACACAAACGACATTATAATAGAAGAGAATCCTGAAGATAATTCCTCTCCCGCCGAGGACCTTCCCGAGCCGGAAGAAACGCCGGAAGAAGGGTATACTCAGGAAGAGCCGTCAATCGATGAAATATCCTCCACCGATGAACCCGCGCGGCAAGATGACGCGCCGCGAGAAGAAACATCGCCGGAAGAACAGCCGCTCGCCGAAACCTTCACTGACGAGCTGTCATCCGCTGAAACTCTGCCGGACGAACCCCCGCCGGATGAGATTTTGCCGGATGAGCCTTTGTCTGCCGAACCACCCGTTGACCTTGAAGAAGGGCAATCGAAAGAACCTCAGCCGGAGGAAATCGACGAGCAAGCGGAGGAAGAAACGGCGGATGACGCGCCTGAGGAAATAGAGACAGAGCCGTCCGCGGCGGAAATCGAACCCGGAACGGAAGAGGAAGGACCGGAAGAGCCGGATCAGGAAGCGAAACTTGACGATCTGCCGAAAGGCGAGCCTGATGAGGGAATTTCTCCGAGTGAGCCGTTCGAACTGACGAACGAAACGCTCAACGACTTCCAATTTGACGCGCCTGACGCTGACGTTGACGCCGCCGCGGAGGAAAACACCGAGGAAACCTCCGAAGAACCAAACGGATCTCTTGCGGAAGAGCCTCTTGCCGAGGATTTTCCCTCCGACGACGCCCCCCCCGCCGAAGAGCCTTTGAACGATGAGCGGGAAAGCGCTGATGACTCATCCCCTGCGGAGGAAATATCTGAGCAGGAAGATGCGTTATCGGGTGAAACTATATTGCCGGACGAACCTGTACCCGACGATGAAACGCCGGATGAGACCGAAGAAGAGCGGGAAATACCGCAAGAGCCGGAGGAGGAGCCTGCTGATATAGAGCCCGGCGAGGAGCCCGAGGAAATTCCAGAAATCGAGCCGGAGGACGAATCGTCTCCGCTGCCTGATGAAATCACGCCGAACGAAGAAGACGCAGCGCCTGCGGAAGAGATTCCGGCAGAGGGCGAAGAACCGCAGACGGACGAGGGGTCCTCAGAGCAGCGAGATGACGAACCGCAGGAAGCGATATCGCTTGACAAGCCGCTGCCGGACGAAACACCGGACGAACCCTCCTCACAGGAGGACGAACCGCCGCAAGAGGAAGAGCTTCCCTTGCCGGATGATGAGCCCTCGCAGCTTGGAGAAGAACCTGAGCAAGACTCGGAACTGCCGCTTGGCGATGAGGCGCCGGCTCAGGAGGAACCATCGGATCAAGAGGAAGGCGCAGCTGTCGGAGAGTCCGGCGAATCTGCTGAGGATACCGTCCCCCAGCAGAAAGCCGAACGCTTGTTTCCTCTATCGCCCACGACGCGCAGGAGAGTTATAGCGGCATCGCTTGTGCTTATTTTCGCAATCCTCGGCACGATCGCGTACGCATGGCTGTCCCATAAGCCGGCTGTACAAGTCCGGATCGACGACACTGCGGACAAAACAGCGCTGTCATCCGACGTAAAACAAAAACTGTCACCGAGCGACATGATTCCGTCCGTCGAATTGATCGCGAGAGCTGTTGTAGCGTATGACTCGGTTGTCCTTTACAGGTCGCCCAAGACCGGCGCGCAAGCCGGCAAAGTGTGCAACAGGGGCGACATTTTTCTCGTGGAACGTATTCCCGTGAAGGGCGCGAGAGCGCTCTTCCACAAGACGCTCTTCACCGAGGACAAATTCGGCAGGCTGCGCGTTACGGCCACGCATTACTTGGACGCCGAATCAGTGCTCATCGAGCCGTTATCCGATAACGAACGCGCCGAAGTGGACATCTTCAAGAAGGGGCGTCCGCCTCGCCTCAAGGTCGGGGACAATTTGTCGCAGGAAGTAAGCGGTATGTCCATATACGTCACACAGTCGCCTCTGACGATGTGGACCGCGCCGAATGACAGCGCGGCGGCGAAGGAACTGCCGCAGGGTACAGGCATACTCGCCGACAAATCCTCCGACTATGTGCCGGGGACATATCAGAACATGGACAACGAGCTGTGGGTGCCGATTATTAACGGAGCGACGAGCAGAATACTCGGCTGGGTGAGGCAGGGAGATTGGAAGAAGGCCGCCAAGCAGCTGATCGACGTACCTCAGGTATCCCCCGACGCGCAATCGCCCGATAAAAAAATGGACGGCGGTGTGAAGAAGCCTCAGGCGGCAGGCAAAACTGCGGAGAAGGATAAAAAAACAAAGAGCTCCGAAGCTGACGCCGCTGTCATAAAGACAGCGTCCGACGCCGAGAAATATCTGAGCGAAACCAGCCCGTCTTTAAGAAGGGATATAGCGTCGGGATATTTTGAACGCCGCCTCGCGTTCAACAATCGCGGGCTTGTGCAGGTATACGAGCAAGCGGTCGACGCCAACCCGCGCGGCGAAGCCGTGCCGCTGAATCCGGCGGCGGGCCTGACGGGCTATATAGTGGAGATTCGCAACCGCAGCAACTGGAATCTTGAGGAAATATACCTCGTGACGAAGGACGCCCATGTCTTCGGACGCATGACAATCGAAGACGGCAGCGGTGTTTGGGTGAGATTGGACGTGAATTGGAAGTAGGGTTTTATCGTCACCCTTTAGGCTCCTGACGATAAATGAAAGTTTTCCGGGGAGTGATATAAATGAGCGGCAAAATTACTCTTGGCGAGGCGGCCTCTCGCATGAAGGAGAGCGCGCGCGGCACTGTAATATTTACGGGCGCGGGCATGAGTACGGAGTCGGGACTGTCGGACTTCCGCTCCAAGGACGGCTTATGGAAGAACTTGGACCCGATGGAGCTGGCCACAGCTGACGCCATGAGGAACAACTACGAGGCTTTTCACGCTTTCTATTCGAGGCGTTTCGAGCTGATGGGGGACGCGAAGCCAAACTCGGGACACAAAGTACTCGCCGATTGGGAAGCTCGCGGCATCGCGGACTGCATTATCACGCAGAACATAGACGGCCTTCACGCGGCGGCCGGGTCGAAGAAAATATACGAGCTGCACGGCTCGGTCGGAAAAGTGCGTTGCATGGATTGCGGCGCGCCCTCCGCTCAGGGGGATTTTATCGCGGGCACTCCTTGCCCGAGGTGCGGGGGCAGATTGCGCCCCGGTGTCGTTCTCTTTGGGGAGGGGCTGCCTCAGGAGGAGATGGATTTATCCTGGGCGGCATCGGAGAGCGCTAATGTTTTTATAGTGCTCGGCTCGTCGCTGAACGTCTCCCCTGCCAATGGCTTCCCATCGATAGCCGCTCGCGCGGGGGCGTTAGTTGTGATATGCAATAAGGACGCGACGTTCTTGGACAATATAGCGGGTTACAGGACATTTGACGGCATAGGGAAATTCTTGGCCGAATTGGATGAAGAGATAGCGAAAGCATAATCGGGGCGGGTAAATAGGCGCGGTTATGATACGCGGGCGACCGGGGAATGGGGTCAAGGGGACGCGTCCCCTTGCGGGGGTGCGGGGGCGAGGAGCCCCCGCGACCTTTGTTTTGATTTTTACCCCTATTTGACTGCGGTCAGTTTGCCAGGGTTCAGTATGCCGAGCGGATCGAAAGCTGCCTTGACGCCGCTGTGTATGCCGAGTTCGGCGGGACTCTTCGAGGCGAACAGCGCGTCTAATTTCACGCAGCCGACGCCGTGTTCGCCGCTGCCCACGCCTCCGAGCTTCACGGCTTCCTGTATCAGATCGGCGTAAAACTCCTCGGAGTACACAGCCCAGCGTTCCGGAGTCATATCCTTCGGCTTCAAGGCAAGCGGGTGAAGATTGCCGTCTGCTATGTGCCCGTGGTTGGCCGTTACAACGTTCCACGCCTTGCACTTTGCCGCGATTATCTTCATTATCCGGGGCACTTCGGAGAGGGGAACTACGATGTCGCCGGAGATGGACGCGTGAGGATCCTCGGCTCTCGCGCCCTCCGCGATGTTCTGGCGCACCTGCCACATTGCGTTCGAGTCCGTTCTGCTCTCCGCGATGAAGACTTCCATAGCTCCCATCTCCACGCAGATACCGCCGACTTTTTCATACGCGGCTTCGAGCTGTTCGTCGGAGTCGGCTTCCAATTGTATCAGGAGGTATGCCTCGGTCTTCTCCTGATACGGCAGCTCGGTCGAAAGATATTTTGCGGCCAACTCGGCGGAGAGCCTGTCGAGGAACTCGCACGAGATTATCTTCGCTCCGCTCTTTACTACCCCGGCAACGGAGACGACCATTGAGTCGAGGTCGGGGAACGCGGCGAGAAGGTTCACGGTCTTTCCGGGCAGCGGCTCGAGGTTCAGAATTGCCTTTGTGATTATGCCGAGAGTGCCCTCCGTACCTATCATAAGCTGCATTATCGGGTATCCCCACGTGTCCTTGCGGTACTTGCCGCCGAGATGAAGCAGGTCTCCGGACGCTGTGACGACGTCCATGCCGAGGACGTGCCGTCTCGTATTGCCGTAGCGTATTACCTTGCCGCCTCCGGCGTTCGTGCCGATGTTGCCGCCGATGAAACTCAGCTCGGTGCTCATCGGGTATCCCGCGTAGAGCAAGCCTTTTGCGGCAGCGGCGCGGCAGAGGTCGTTCGTGACGACTCCCGGCTCGACGACAGCCGCTCTGTTGACGGGGTCTATCTCGAGTATGCGGTTCATCTTCTCCATAGAGAGGACTATGCCGCCGTATATCGGTATCGCCGCGCCCGCTAAACCGCTGCCCGCGCCCCTCGTGGTTACGGGTATGCGGTGTTTTGTCGCCGCCTTCATCAGGGCGGATATTTGACCGGCGTTGCCGGGCTTTACGAGGACGTCGAACCTTTGCGCGAATATCTTGCCGGTATAATCGTAAGAATAGCTCTCTATGTCGGCTTCGTCGGTGTAGACGTTCTTAGCGGAGACGGCGTCTTTTATCTCGTTCAGCACCTCCGGCGTGATGACGCCGAATTTGTTTGACTTTTCAGCCTCTTTCATTCACGCATCCTCCGTTCATCTCACCGCGCGCTCTTTATCGCGGCAATCAGCTTGGGCAAAACGTCCAGGACATCGCCCACAATTCCCATATCGGCGGCGCTGAATATCGGCGCTTCCGGGTCTGAATTGATGGCAGCGACCTTTCCCGCGCCGGACATCCCGGCTATGTGCTGCACAGCGCCGGATATGCCGCAGGCGACGTAAAGCCTCGGTGTTACGGATTTGCCCGACAGTCCCACCTGCGAGGAATAAGGCGCCCAGCCGAGGTCAACGGCCATGCGCGACGCTCCCACCGCGCCGCCGAGCAGATACGCGAGTTCGGAGAGCAATTCGAAGTTCTTCGCGCCCTTCATGCCCTTGCCCCCCGCCACTATAACCTCGGCGTCCTGTATCGGCAGCCCGCCTGACGCCTCTTTCTCGAAGGAGAGAAATTCTATGACCGAAGTCAGCATATCGGAGGACGGTTTGTAGCGCACGACCTCGCCGCGCCTCGCCGCGTCGGGCGTGAGCGGGCGCTTCGACTTAGGCCTCACCGTGCACATCTGCGGTTTGCTAACGGGCGTCTTTATCTCCGCCATCACGTTGCCGCCGATTGCGGGGCGCGTCTGTATCAAGAGCCCCGTCGCGGGCTCGATGCCGAGTCCCGTGCAGTCGGCTG
Source organism: Synergistales bacterium (assembly GCA_026002695.1). GTDB lineage: Bacteria > Synergistota > Synergistia > Synergistales > Synergistaceae > BOCB01. The sequence goes on along the minus strand of BOCB01000002.1, from coordinate 42,710 downwards.
TGAGTCCGGCGCCGATAGCGGCGTAGAGCGTCGACATAATTGTGCGCCCCCGAGTCGTCGCCGCCGCGATGAATATATCCGGCGCGTACCGCCTCGTCAAACCCTCCAGAGCTTTTTTGTACGAGTCCGCGCGAAACTCCGCCAGCTCAGGCTCGTCTATCACGTACACCTTATCCGCGCCGTAAGCGAAGAGCTTGTTTATCTCCTCGCCGTCTATCTCAGAGCCTATGGCGACGCTCGCGAGAGACGCGCGCTTCGCGTCGGCGATGTCCCTTCCCCACGCGAGCAGTTCGAACGAAACTCCGTGCGGGGCGGCTCCGCGAAACTCCGCGAGCGTCCAGACCTCGTTGTCAGCGTTTGCGCTCATCAGGAAAGGACCCCCTCTACGCGCGCGTCAGAAAATGAATTATCCGCCAAAAACTTCACAGCTTCGCGCACGGTTCCTTCGTGGTCGTCGTTCATTGAAATCTTCCTGCAAGTCCGCGTAACTTTCGGGTACATTACCTTTACCACCCTCGTCGGCGAACCGGCAAGACCGACGCCGTCCGCTTCAATATCGGACGCCCTCAAGACATCTATCCGCGCGCGTTTCGCCCGCAGTTTCCCGGCGAGCGTCGAGAGGCGCGGTTTATTTATCTCCTTCGTAACCGACAACAGAACCGGCAGCGGCGCTCTCACGGTCTCATACCCGCCGTCGACGGCACGGCGGACGGTTATCGATTCCTCCGTCAATTCAACTATTCTGCTGACATACGTAAGAGCCGGAATGCCCAGCAGCTCCGCCACGGAGGGCGGAACCTGACCGGTCTCCCCGTCAGTTGCCCTCTCGCCCGCAAGTATGACGCCGAATTTGCCGAGGCGCTTTATCGCGGCGGCAATAGTCCTTGCCGTAGCAAGCGTGTCGGCTCCGGCGAACTTCGCGTCCGACAGCAGAACGCCGTCGTCGCACGCCATGGCTATTGCGTGCGAGAGCGCCCTGCGAGCTTGGGGCGGTCCCATCGTAATCGCGGTAACACTCTCAGCTTTGCCCGCCTCTTTGATCCTCGCGGCGGCTTCGACGGCGTAAAGGTCAAGAGGATTTAACTCCGACTCCACGCCCTCGCGCTCCATAGTGCCCGTCTCCTCGTCAATCCTGACGCTGTCGACAGCCGGCACCTGTTTTATAAGTACTGCTATTCTCACTTCTGTAAGACACCTCCATAAAATACATTAAACCAAATCGTAAACCGCGGGGCTCTGCCCCGCACCCCGCAAGGGTTATCACCCTTGACCCCTGTGAAAAATCATTGGCAGGGGCAACCGCCCCCGGTCGCCCGCTCAGGGTTCCAAACCTTGCTAATCCACGAAAAATTCTCCGGCTCGCCGATCATCACGCGGCGCAGCAAAGCGTCCCTCCCGGCCAAATTTTTTTCGCTGAAAATAACAAACGACGCTGAACCGCTGCCGCACAGCCCCCACGCTATAGCGCCCGCGTCATCAGCCGCGCGGTAAAGCGAGCCGTACTGTTCCTCATATTCATTCATGCAGCATATAAAATCATTGGGTAACATACCGACTCGTGAGCCTTTTGCCAAACTCCGCAGAATATCAAGCGCCTCGTCACGGCACGCGGGGTTTGGTTTATTACAATCGCCGCCCCTCAGCCGATCAAGCTCCGCATACGCCGCTTTAGTGCCGCTGCTCCAGCGCGGGAAAAATATCAGCGCCGGAAGCTTCAGCTCATTATAATCATTTATTTCCTCCATGCGCTCACCTATGCCGGTAGCGAAGGCCAAGCCATACCCGCTCGCCAAAAACGCTACGTCGGCTCCAAGCGCGGCGACGTTACGGGAAACATCGTTTGCGCCGAGTCCGCATATCGAAGAAACCCCGCGAATGAACCCGGCGGCGTTGCCGCTCCCCGCCCCTACGCCGCTGCCCGCCGGCAGGTGTTTGAAGAGTTTAACGTCAAAATACGGGAGCCTATCCCCGTATCTCTCGCGCAAAAAACCGCATGACTTCGTAATCAGGTTCTCGCCGTCTATCTCCACGCCGAATACGGACAATCTGTCGGCTTTGCCCGTAAGCGACGCCTCTATTATTTCAGGGGACGGGATTCGCAAAAAGAGGGTTTGTATTTCGTGATAGCCGTCCTCGCGTCTGCCAAGGACGCGGAGCGTGAGGTTTATCTTGATTGGACATGAACAAGTGAAGAGCGCGCCCATTGTATCTATAACTCACACACGAGACAAAAAAACAGGGCGCAATATAAATCGAGCGGAACCGGATGAGTGTCCGGCTCCGCTCGACACCTCGCTGCGTCAGTTCGCATCTGCCTCGTTCGGTAAAACCTGAAGCTCGACCTCATGCGTCAGAAGATCGGCGTAGCTGAATGATACCGTGGTATTCTGAGACTCGACGAAAAGAGTGAAGAGGTTCGGATATACCTCCTGAATCACAGCGTGACGAGCGTCAGCCTTTCTGCGACCGTTGGAGGCCCTGTAGTAAACACGGGAACCTTTGTACTGACTTACCTGATCTCTTATGGCTTTTAGAGTATCCATTTATACCAACCCACCTTGCATGGAACAAGTAATTATATTGATACAAATTATACCATAAATTAATCTAAAAATCCAATTTTGAAAATGCTTGCAACTTATCAAAGTTTTTAAGAAAGCTGATTGGGCCGATTGAAATTTCAACCGCCCCCTGAATGTTTTTGTTGTACACGTTTAATTATACGTGTCAATTGCGCATATTTCATCATTCCGTCCTATCCGCCGCTCTATCCCTCGGTCTGTAACCCTTGCCGATGTTCCCCGGCTCGCGCATTTCGAGGTTATTAAGCACATCCGCGTCACGGTAAGCTGCCGGGATTGGCGAGTTGCCCGGTGTGTCAGTCGCCACGTAGACTTTGAAGGGCGGCGCCGTGTCGATCGTATATTCTTCGACATGGCGGGACGGCATTACCCCAACGGAAAGAACATTGTGTTTAGGGAGGTTGTGCGCGGTAAGGCGCGCTTGGGAGAGAAACAGATTGACGCACAGCCCAAGCGCAATTCCCGCAACCCACAGGCATGACAGAACCCTCCGCGCAACGCTGTTGTCCCAAAGAGCGGAGATATTGACGCTTTTATAACGCGATGGCGTTACTATGGCCAATGCGACACCGAGTTCCGACCAGAACAGAGTGCTCGCGAAGCGTATGTCGGGAGCGCTCATGAGCCAGTAAATGAGCGACCCTATGAAAAAAGCGAGGAAACATATCGATACGCGCGAGCGCTTCGCGGTCAAAATCTTTACCCACACCGGAACCGACAACAACAGAGGGGTACAGCACAGCAGATAGTATCGGAACGGACCCATAAAAAATTGAAACCCGGAGGACAGAGGGCTGACTGATAAGTTTGATACGAACCAGAATGGGAACCATGACCAAAATCCACCCGATGCTTTTTCCATAAAATCAGTAGCTCCGGCACCCTTTGCCCAAGCAGGGATCGCATCATAGTTGATTTTGGCGTAAGCGTATGTCATCGTCCAGTCAAAGTCAAACGATAGAATTGGCAGCGGAAAGAGAGGATAACCGCTCATCACCAAGTTCCGCGCCACCCACACACATCCGGCAAGGAGCGGTAACAGCCATACCTTCGCCCATATTTTGACGGAGCACTCTTTATTTGAGATCATCGGGAAAAAGACCAGCAGCGCGGCAAATATCAGCGATACAGCCGCGAGAGGCTTTATCATGAAAGCGGCGGCGGCAAGCATTAGGATGACCGCATGGTTCGAGTATCGATTAGCGTGTTCGGTATCCGAATACGAAAAGAGTTTATACGCCTCAAGCGTTATGATGAGCGTCATCACACATGCAGGCGCGTCATAGCCAAGCGATGGCCAGCAGTAAATGGACAATATGGCGAGGCACACCAATGAACATAACGAATACGCACACAGGCTGCCTTTGCGGGAAAAACAGAGCTCGTGCAGGAAGTACATCGCGCCTCCGATTATCAATAAAACCGGCATGATCCACGCAGTGCGCCCGTTCCATAGGGAGTTGTCGAGTATCGCGGTCAATACGTGCCATATCGAGTTGAACGCCAGCCTCGCGTGCAGGTTGCCAACACCGGGTACGGTTCCGTACTCGTTTAGCCATTGCACTATATTTGCGTGATAGCCGTCTGTATCATTATCGAAGCTGTTGAGATACGGCCACTCGGAGAAACTGACAAAACATGAAAGGCAGAATACAATCAAGAACGCGGAGGCGGTAAATATAATGCAAGCCGAACGGTTTTCCCTTCCGCCCACACATCCCCTATACCCGCGCCACCACGACGGCAGACCCGCCGCTCCGACTATAAAAAATATCACAAGCGCGATCGTGTTCAGCGGGACGAAAAAGGACGCGATCATCGCGGAGAGTCCCGCCGCGAAGAAGCCCGCGCAGGAATACAGCCACGGGTTCGACGGCGTGATACCCGTCGTTCCGCAGAACAGACGCCCAATACCGCACATGCACAGCCCGAATACAACGACGGACGCGAGAACAAACAGCATGGCTATCTGCCCTCCGGCGCGCAGGCAACAGCAACGGCAAGGCGTGAACTGAGTATACATTTCGCGGGACTATGTAGCGGAAAACGATTTTTTCGAGAAAGGGAGAGGGGGTGTTTTAGATGATATTTACTTTTACGAGACGAGACGAGACGAGACGAGACGAGACGAGACGAGACGAGACGAGACGAGACGAGACGAGACGAGACGAGACGAGACGAGACATTATACCCATCGGTTCAGTCTTGTCAAGGGTTATTGGCGATTTTTCACGCGTTTGCGTGAAGGTTTTCGGCGGGTTTGCGTATGCTTTTATCGCCGTAATTGCGCTGCTCATATGCCGGTCATCCTTTCTATCATTTACCTGTCGTTGTATATTTGCCTCCGAGCGCACCGTAAAAATTACGAAGCGCACTTAAATATTATATAATGACACAATCAAATATGGATACATAACGGCGCGATTCATTTTACGACTTACCTTGCTCCGTAAGCCAATATGCCCCGTATTCAGGCGAGCGGCCGCGTGATTTTGATTCCCACTCCACTTCTCACTCTATCAGCATAGCGTCGCCGAACGAGAAGAATCTGTATTGTTCGCGCACCGCTTCCGCGTAGGCGGCCATCGTCGCGTCGTAGCCGGCGAAGGCCGCGACTAACATCAGGAGCGTGCTGCACGGCAGGTGAAAATTTGTGATGAGGGCGTCTATTGCCTTGAAGCGGTAGCCGGGGTAGATGAATATGTCCGTGTCGGCCGCGCCGCTTCTTACGACGCCGCCCTCGTCCGTCATGGATTCGAGTGTCCGCGTTACCGTGGTGCCGACCGCTATTACCCGGCGAGAATCTTTTTTCGCGGAGTTTATGAGTTCAGCTGATCCTTCTCCGATGCGGCAGCGCTCGGTGTGCATTTTGTGGGCGCGTATGTCGCGCTCTTTTACCGGCCTGAAAGTGCCGAGGCCGACGTCAAGGGTTATGAACGTGTGTTCTATTCCGGCTGCGGCGAGCTCGTCCATGAGGGAACCGGTGAAGTGCAGCCCGGCCGTCGGCGCCGCGGCGGAGCGCGCGTTTTGCGCGTCCGAGTATACGGTCTGATACCTCTCGTCCGGCACACCTCTGTTTTTTATATAGGGTGGCAGCGGAACGCGGCCATATTTATCGAAGAGAGCCGAGACGTCTGCCCCGTTCGGCATATGGATGAGGCGGAGCCCATCGTCCAAACGATCGCCGATTGAAATGATTATACCGGACGATTCGCCTGTTTCGTTTAACAACTCGACGCGAGACCCGACAGCGAGCTTTCGCCCCGGACGGACCAGCGCGTTCCAGAGCGAGCGAGCGACTTGCGACAGGCAGAATATCTCGCATAGAGCTCCGTCATTTGATTGCGCGGAGAGTTTGCGCCCTGTCAGGCGCGCCTTGAATACCCGCGTGTCGTTCATAACGAGAAGGTCGCCGCGCCTCAGCAGACCGGGCAAGTCCTTAAAGATACGGCGCGATGTCTCGCCGGCCCCTTCGCCGCCGGACGAACGGCGCAGGCACATGAGGCGCGAACAGTCGCGCTGATCTGCGGGGGTTTGCGCTATCAGTTCATCGGGTAAGTCGTAGAAGTATGACGCTGTGTCGAGTAGGGGCGACCATTGGTCGCCCGTTTTCTCAAGGTCGAGTAAAGCCTCGCTATTTTCCAAATTTACCGCGCGACTCTCGTACCCTGGAAATAATGAGCCAGTATGCTCTCGCAGTTCATGCCGTTGTCGGCCATAGTCTTCGCTCCCCACTGCGACAGGCCGACGCCGTGCCCCCAGCCTCTGCCCGTAAAGACGAAGCCCGATGAGGGGGGCGGGGTATTGTTAGCGGGAGCGGGTGCGTTCCTCGTCTCCGGCGCGTCATTCTTTTTAGTTTTAGTTAAGCCCTTTTCCAATCTGTCGAGCCCTGTTTTTATATATTCCTCGCGCTTCTGCGGGTTCTTCAGCAAGTCCATCAGTTCATCCGTCGAGAAAACATCGCTGCGCAGCAATGTTAGAAACGTATCGCCGCCCGACGCCGCCACGCTCGTCTGCTGCGTTTTTTTCTCCGGTACGCTTGCAAGGCTCGCGCTGCCCGCAGCGGAGCCGTTTATCGTGAACACCGTGCTGCGAAGCGCGTTGGAGCCGACAGCCGTGCGGAATTCGTGCGAGCGCACCGCAGCCGTACCCTTGCTGCCGCGTATCCTGAGAAGCACCACCCTGCCGTGAGGATCGACGGTACCCACCTCAACCGACGAAACGCTGCCCACGTCCTTGCCTATTTTGTGCAAAACCGACGCCACTTGAGCGGGCGTGAGTACAAGCCGCCAACTTGAGTACGGCGACGTATAGCCGAACTTCTCCCTCTGCGGTTTCAGGTACGGCGCGGCGCCGCCCCATACGTCGCCCATGTCGGCGGTCGCGCCGCCGCTGTCCGAGTGGAAATAAACATCCGCGAGGCTCCCGTTCCACGTCAGAACCTGCCCGCGCGTGTCGCCCACCGCCATGTCCGTTCGCGGGGTCTCCGCGTTCACGCCCCTGTAAGCCTGGCTGTTCGTCGTGTCGTCGAGGTCGTATCCGTTCTTTGCGAAGCGCCCCTTGTTCCGCGCCGCGTATGTTCGAGCCAAAATCGCCTGAGCCTTCAGCGCCTCCATCGGCCACGTGTCGTTCATCTCTATCTTCAATACGCCGCGCAGATAGTCCTCCACGGGAAGCGTGTTCACAACGGTAAAGGCTCCGCCCGCCGCTATTATGCCGAGCGTTCCGCGATAGCGCGTCTCGTTCCACCCAAGCCCCTGTGACGCGCTCACGCTCACCGGCAGCGACAGCGTATGCCCGCCCGCCTTTATCCTCGACGACCCCGCCGACGAAACGCTCGCCCCTCCGGAGACTCGCACCGTATTCCCCCGCGCGTCCCTCAGCGACAAACCGCTGCCTAAGAGCTTACCGGACGACACACTTCTCCCCACGCCTATTTTTATCGTGAAGTTCTCCATCGAGTGAGCCCGGCCTATGAATATGAACAGTATGAGAAGCGCCGCTGCCGCCGGTATAATATACGCGATGTTTTTTCTCAGGTATGTTTTTATGATATTAAACGACATATTTTTATCAGCCTTCCATCTAAACACTTAAACCGCGGGGGCTCCTCGCCCCCACGCCCCTCACAAGGGTTGTCACCCTTGACCCTTATTAAAAATCAAAAGATTTTTCCCCTTTATTTTTTGAACCTCGTTATCAAATTCAGCGCTATTGTCAGGATGACGCTTAATACTATCATGCTCGTCAGGGGCGCGAATACCTTGAAGTTTTTACCCTCATACGATATGTCGCCTGGGAGTTTTCCGAACGGCAGTCCAAACTTCGACGCCGCGTACATAACCGCGCCCGCCGCGAATATCACGCACCCGGCAATCATCAGCAGCTTCGCCGCGGAGTTCACTGAGTTTCCTCTTCCATCAGAAGAGAGCGCTGCCTGAACGCCGTCGATGGGGTCATGCCGAGGTAATCATACGTGTTTCTCGTCGCTTTGCGCCCCCTCGGCGTGCGCTCAAGCAAGCCCTTCTGTATCAAATACGGCTCGTATATGTCCTCTATCGTCTGCGTGTCCTCGTTCAGCGCCGCCGCGAGCGTCGACAACCCCACCGGCCCGCCGTCGAACAGCTCCGTCAGCGCCCGCAGGAATTTCCTGTCCTGTTCGTCCAAACCCTGCCCGTCAACGCCGAGCATGTCGAGCGCAGCCTTCGTCACCTCGATGTCTATTGACGAAGCGCCCCTCACCTGAGCCACGTCGCGCACCCTCCGCAGCAGGCGCAGAGCGACCCTCGGCGTGCCGCGCGACCTCATGCCCGTCTCGTAAGCGGCGTCCTTCGATATTCCGACCGACAACACCTCCGAGCCGCGCAATACTATCCGAGACAGCTCGTCGAACGTATATAAATGAAGCTGCTCGACGATACCGAATCTCGCCCGCAGAGGCGAGGTCAGCAGCCCGAGCCTCGTCGTCGCTCCCACAAGCGTGAAGCGCGGCAGCTGGAGCCTTATGCTCCGCGCAAGAGGCCCCTTGCCAACCACTATCGACAGGCAAAAATCCTCCATCGCCGGATAAAGTATCTCCTCAATATGCGCCGACATCCTGTGAATTTCGTCTATGAACAGCACGTCGTTCGCCTGAAGGTTCGAGAGTATAGCCGCCAAGTCCCCCGCTCGCTCCAACGACGGACCCGACGTTACGCGCAGCGTCCCGCCCATTTCTTTGGCTATTATAGCCGCCAGCGTGGTCTTGCCAAGCCCGGGCGGGCCGTAAAAGAGCGTGTGGTCGAGCGGTTCCTCTCTGCCTTTGGACGCCGTTATAAATATCGACAGCTTGTCCTTCAGCGAGTCCTGTCCTATGAACTCGGCGAGCGCCTGAGGGCGCAGATTTAACGCGTCCTCTTCGCCTTCGCGCCGCAAATTTTCAATTTTTTTGTCGATTTTGTCCTTGTCAATATCCATTTGCTTAACTCAGCCGCGTCTCTGGAGCTTGGAGAGAGCGGCCATCATAAGCGACTCCTCCGTCCACTCGCGCTCCGCGTCCTCGCTTCTGCACGATGACACGCGCGACAGCGCCTCGCCCTGCGAAAAACCGAGCCCAATAAGCCCCGCGATTACTCCCGCGTCAAGACTTCCGCCGATCGGGGCGAAATCGTCTCCAATGCCGCCGAACTTCTTTTCCATTCTTGACTTGAGCTCGAAGCATATTCTCTCGGCTCGCTTCACGCCAACCCCCGGCACGGCAAGGCGCGCCGCCTCGCCCGATTTTATCGCCGCGATTATCGAACCCGCGTCCAAGTGCCGCAGAAGGGCTATCGAGAGCTTGCCGCCCATTGTCTTGACCTGTGTTATCTCCAAGAATAAAGCGCGCTCCGTCCCGTCGGAGAAACCGAAGACGGCCATGCCGGAGTCGGAAACTTGAAGGTACGCGCCGCACCTGAGAAACTCGCCCGTCTTAGCCGACGAGAGGAGCGAGCCTGAGGCAAAGACCTCTATCCCGAAGCCGGAGACGTCAAGTATTATCGCGTCCGCCTCGATCGACAGAACCGTGCCGGCGAGGGAGCGTATCATGACGCCGCCTTCGTCCCTCTGTCGTATATGGCCAGCGATATGCCTGTGATGGCTATGGCGAGAGCGTCGGCGGCGTCGTCGGGGCGCGGCGTTGTTCCGAGACCGAGCATGTGGCACACCATGCCCTGCACCTGAGATTTTTCAGCCGCCCCATAGCCGCAGACTGCCAGCTTCACCTCGGACGGCTTAGGTTCGTATGGCACGAAATCCCTCTCGGCGGCGGCGAGCAGAGCGACGCCCCTCGCCTGAAAGACCATCTCGGCGGTCGTCGTGTTCCGTCCGAAGTAGAGCTTCTCGACCGCCACTATGTCGGGGTTGTGCTCGCTGAACTTTTCTCCGAGCAGGCGGTATATTTCCCGCAGGCGCGCGGCTACGGGAAGCCCCGGCTTTGTGGCGATAGCGCCGTAGTCGAGCGCCCGCATAACGTCCCCCCTCTGCGAAACTATGCCGTAGCCCATAAGTCCGATACCGGGATCTATTCCGAAGCAGATCATTTATTATCTTTGCGCATTAAAATATAAATCGTGATAAATCGCGCCCGTCCGTCAATCTAACAGCGCCATTATCTCGTCCGGTATCTCGAAGTTCGAGTAGACGTTCTGAACATCGTCATGTTCCTCGAAGCGGTCGATCATTGCCATCAGCTTCGCCGCCTCTTCCTTTGTCTTGACGAGCACCGTTGTCTTAGGCTCGAGGGTGATCTCGGCCTCGCTCACCACGTAGCCGGCGTCCTTTAACGCGCTCGCCACCGCGGAGAACGCGGCCTGCTCGCATGTTACCGAGAAGCCGTCCTCCTCCGGAGCGACGTCGTCCGCCCCGGCGTCGAGCGCCACGTTCATCAGCTCGTCCTCGTCTATGCCCTTGCCGGTGATAGTGACGATGCCCTTGCGCTCGAAATTCCACGCGACGCAGCCGAGCTCGCCGATAGCGCCGCCCACGCGCGAGAACAGGGAGCGCATTTCCGGCGCGGTTCTGTTGCGGTTGTCCGTCGAGGTCTCGACCATGACGGCAATTCCCCCCGGCCCGTATCCCTCGTAGGTAACATCTTCGTAGGTAACGCCCTCCAAGCTGCCGGAACCGCGCTTCACGGCGCGCTCAATGGTGTCAATCGGCACGTTGCCTTCGCGCGCGCGCTCAATAGCGACCTTCAGCTGGAAGTTCGCGTTGGGGTCTCCCCCGCCCATCCTCGCCGCCGCTATTATGTTTTTTGTGAGCCGCTGATAAGCGACGCCCCTTTTGGCGTCCTGAGCCGCCTTGCGATGTTTGATGCCGGACCAGTGCGAATGTCCTGACATGGTGATTGCCTCCCCCTCTGTGAATTTTCATAAGTATAATTAAATGACTTGATGACAGTCAGCGCACGTGCGTTTGGTTATTTTATCATAAATAGAGGGGGGATTGACGGTTGATTGCCGCCATAATGACCTGATTATATTATAGCCTTGATTGCAAAACTAAATTCCCTCTGTATCGCGCAGCTCATTCTTTTTTATCTATCACGCCCGTAAACCATTGCCGCAAACAAATTTGCGAAAACGGTATAATTGTTCGCGTATACTTTTTTATTATTGGAAAATATAGTTAAACTATCATATAATACTTATTTAAGAGGTTATAATTTTGAATATCCGATAATAAATTTGGAGGAATTGATGCTATGACTAAGGACGAATTCGAGACACTGCTGATAAGAGGGGCCTTTGACGTTGACCCGACTGTGGGAGCGCTGACGCCTCCGATTTATCAGACTGTTACTTATAAACAATTCGAGCTCGGCGTCGAGCAGAAGTTCGACTACAGCCGCTCGGCAAACCCGACGAGAGCCGTCTTGGAGCGGCGCTTCGCGCTCCTTGAAGAGGGGAAATTCGGCTTTGCTTTCGCGTCCGGCATGGCGGCCATCACGTCGCTCATCTATCTCTTCGGCTCAGGCGACGAAATTTTAGTGCCGAGCGACCTCTACGGAGGCACGCTGCGCGTGCTGGACGCCCAATTCAAAAATTTCGGAGTAACGTGGCGCATAGCCGACACGACCGACATCCCCTCGCTCGAAAGGGCTTTCTCCCCAAACACCAAGGCAATAATATTGGAGACGCCCACCAATCCGATACTCCGCGTAAGCGACATCGCGGAGGTTTCCCGCGTGGCTCACGCCCACGGAGCTATCGTCATAACCGACAACACGTTCCTCACCCCATACTTTCAGCGGCCTCTCACCTTCGGCGCAGACATAGTGGTCCACAGCGCGACGAAGTATATCGGCGGGCACAACGACGCGTTGGCCGGTCTCGTCGTTGTGAGCGATGAAGAATTGGCGGAACGCATCCTGATGATACAAAAATCCATCGGCGGAGTGCTGAGTCCCTTCGATTCATACCTGCTTCTGCGCGGACTGAAGACTCTCGCCCTTCGCATGGACAGAGAAACAGCGAGCGCGCTCGCCATAGCGAAACACCTCTCGCAGCACAGCGGTGTCGACAGAGTGTATTACCCGGGCCTCGAGAGCGACCCGGGTTACGAGCTGAACTCGCGCCAGGCAAGCGGAGCCGGGGGGCTTCTCTCCTTCGACCTCGGCGAGAAATACGACATAAAAAAATTCGTCTCCTCTCTCGAATTTTTCACCCTGGCGGAGAGCCTCGGTTCCGTGGAGTCGATGGCCTGCCACCCCGCCACGATGTCCCACGCCTCCCTCTCCCCGGAGATACGCGCGTCAATGGGCATATCCGACAGGCTGATCCGCCTCGCCGTAGGACTCGAAGGATTGCCGTCGCTCATAAACGATCTGGACAGAGCGTTCGAAGCGGCGAAATGAGTGAGGCATTGGTCTTTTATCGCCACCCTTCAGGCTCCTGATAATAAATCGGTCTTCGAGGTGATTTGCCGTGCGTGATATATTTTCTCGTCTGTACAAGATTTTAAGCGACCGAAAACGCGCGGTCGTCGTCACAGCTACCGGCTCGTCCGGAGCAGAACATGCGCTTTATGAGGGAGACGAAGCGGATAAATATATTAACGCGCCTCGCGGCGAGGAGTCTCTCATAGTTTCGGAGGACGGATCGCGCGTCGTTATAGCCGAGCGATTTCTCCCCCGGCCCCGAATGATAATCTTCGGCGGCGGGCATATCGCCGTGCCGCTCGCTCATGTAGCGGCTATGCTGGATTTCAGCGTAACAGTATTTGACGACAGGCCGTCCTTCGCCAACGGCGCGCGATTCCCCGACGCCAAAGAAGTGATATGCGATAACTTCAGCTCCTCCGTAAAACTGACGGGCGCCGGCGGCGGAGACTATGTCGTAATTGTTACAAGAGGGCACAAACATGACTACGAAGTCCTGAGGGGCGTTCTCGAAAGCGCCGCGCCGCGTTACGTCGGAATGATAGGCTCGCGCCGCCGCGTCGCCATCGTGCGCAAGCAGCTCGTTGACGAAGGATTTTCGAAGGAGCTCGTCGACCGCGTTCACTCGCCGATAGGGTTGCGCATCGGAGCGGTAACTCCGGAGGAGATAGCCATATCGATATTGGCCGAGGTCATACAGAAGAGACGATTGTCAGACGACGGCACAAGAACCGATACGGAGGACGTATACGCCGATATGGAGCTGCTGGCGTTTTTAGCCGAGGAACGCGATGAGCCGGCGGCGATAGTCACGGTTATAGAGACAGAAGGCTCGACACCGCGCGGCGCGGGCGCGAAAATGGCCGTGTTGCCCGACGGAGATACGATCGGCAGCATCGGCGGCGGCTGCGCCGAGGCCGACGTCAAGAGGGACGCGCTCGACATAATGAAAACCGGCACAGGCGGGTACGCGATAAAGACCGTCGACATGACCGACACAGCCGAGGAAGACGGCATGGTCTGCGGCGGCACGATGAAGGTGCTGATAGAAAAAATATAGAATTGATATTATCAGTCACCAGAACAGGAACTCATTCAGATTTCGGTTGGTAAATTCACATCGGAATCGACTTCGGTATAAAGCGTCACCCATTTGCCTCACCTTCCGGCACATACCCTACTCAGGACTTAAAATCTGTTCTATAACCTTACCTTCCTTGCGGAGCGAGGAGCCCCCCACGATTCGTCTTTAACGTGTTAAAATAAGGTCGATTAATTGTCAGTAGCTTAAAGGGGTAACGATAAAAACCCAATCTTGAAATTATTACGACAGAAATGACGGTGATATACGATTATGACCTCTCTCATCCCGCTTTCGAATCTGAGACATTTTGCCGCGAACGATTTGACCGATGAGCAGGCCGGCGTGTTGCGCGATGTTGCGAAGCAATGCAGGCTCGACGCCGTACTTATGACCGGTATAGCGCAGAGCGGGCACGTCGCCGGGGCGCTTTCCGGCATGGACATATTCAATCTTTTGCTCGCCGTGGCAAACACCACGCCCGAAAACTGCCGCGACCTCTCCCGCGATAAAATAGTCGTAAGCCACGGACACGCCTCGGCCGCTGCCTACGCGACGCTCGCCGCGTGGGGATTTACCCGGAGGGACGATGTAGTCCCGAACTTTCGCAGGGCGGGCAGCCCGTATCAGGGGCATGTCGAGCGCACGCTGAAGGGTATCGACTGGGGAACCGGCAACCTCGGGCAGGGGCTTTCCGCCGGGGTCGGCTTTGCCATAGCTGACAGGGTATGCGGCCGCGAGGACGCGCGCGTATTTGTCGTTATGGGCGACGGGGAACAGCCCAAGGGGCAGCTCGCCGAGGCGAGGCGGACGGCTTCGCGCTTCAAGCTGTCGCGGGTAACGGCTCTGATAGACGTCAACCACATACAGATATCTGGGCGCACTGAGGACGTGATGCCGACGAATATAAAAGAGTTATGGGAGGCCGACGGGTGGAGCGTGTCGGTGTGCGACGGGCACGATTACCGCGCGCTGTACATCGCCATGAAAAAAGCCGCCGAATCGGACGCGCCGACTGTTATTCTCTGCGAGACCGTGATGGGCAAGGGCGTGTCCTTTATGGAGGGCATTCCGGATTACCACGGCAAGCCCGCGTCGGGCGACCTGCTCGCTCAGGCGATCAGGGAACTCGGAGGCGAGCAGGCCGAGTATGAGCTAATGAAGAGCCTGCGATCGGGCGCGCTGCCAAAGGGCTTCGCTCCGGAGAAAATCGAAATATCGCTCGACCTCGGCACGCCGAAAACTTACACGCAGGCTGACAAAAAGGACGCGCGCGGAGCCTTCGGCGCGGCACTGGCCGATGTCGCGGACAAAAACGCGCATCTCCCCGGACGGACGCCGATAATCGCCTTCGACTGCGACCTCGCCGGTTCTGTGAAGCTGGATATTTTTGCTGAAACGGCTCAGGGGCGCGGCAATTTTTTCCAGATGGGCATACAGGAGCACAACACGGCGACGGCGGCGGGCGCGGCGTCGATCGCGGGCGTCGTGCCCGTGTGGGCGGACTTCGGCGTCTTTGGGGCGGACGAGGCATACAACCAGCAGCGCCTCAACGACATAAACCACGCGGCTGTAAAGACCGCCGTCACCCACGTCGGCCTCGACGTCGGAGAGGACGGCGTGACGCATCAGTGCATAGATTACGTCTCGCTGCCGAACAACTTCTTCGGTTATAAAGCAGTAGTACCCGCCGATCCCAATCAGACGGACAGGGCAACCCGATGGATGCTCGCGGAGGAGGGCTGCGTGCTGCTCGCTATGGGGCGCGGCGTCCATCCGATCATACTCGGCGCGGACGGCAAACCCTTCTTCGGCGGCGAATATAAATTCAAGTACGGCGAGATAGACAAGCTCCGGGAAGGAAGCGACGCTACGATACTCTCGATGGGCTGCGTCGCGGCGAGCGCGATCTCCGCCGCGGAAGCGCTGTCGAAAAAGGGAATATCGGCGCGGGTGCTTCACGTGTCGTCGCCGCTCGCCATCGACAGGGAGGAGCTGATCGGGCTGATAAAGGGGCGGCCGCTCGTAACGTGCGAGGATCACAACGTCAACACGGGGCTCGGCGCGATCACCGCGCTCCACATCGCGCAGTCCGGTATAGCCGTAAAAATGAAGAATCTCGGCGTGTGGCGCTACGGGGACTCGGGAAAATCAGTCGACGTAGTCGCGGCAATGGGCTTTGCCGCAGAGGATATAGCCGCCGCGGTGGAGTCGATGTTATAAATGCTTGCCGCCGGAGATTTAATACTCCTCTGGTCGCCGCGCAAGGGTGACAGCTTTCTCATTCGCCTGAGTCCCGGCTCGACGCAGGGCAGCCACCTCGGGCAGATGAAGCACGGCGACATGATCGGTATGGATTACGGCGACGTAATACGTACAAACAGCGGCGAACCGTTCTTCATACTGCGCCCCTCCGTCGCTGAATACACGCGCCGGATAAAGCGCCGGACGCAGGTGATTTTCCCCAAGGACAGCGGCTTCATAATACAGAGCCTTAACTTCGGCCCCGGCTCCACCGTCCTTGAATGCGGCACGGGCTCCGGCGGAATGACCGCCATATTCGCGCACTTCGTCGGCGATAACGGGCGCGTGGTATCCTACGACAGGCGCGAGGAATTTTCAAAATTAGCCGAGAGCAACGCCGAACGCTGGGGCGTCCGCCACAGGGTAGAGTTCAAGATAAGGGACTTAGCGGAAGGCTTCGACGAGCGCGGCGCCGACGCGGTATTTCTCGACGTGCGCAACCCGTGGGATTACATGGACGCGGCGAAGGACGCGCTCGCGTGGGGATGCCGCATCGGAATAATAGTCCCGACGTTCAACCAGATAGAGCAGACGCTCGACGCGCTCATCTCCCGCGGGTTTGCCGACATACAAGTGGCGGAGCTGATGCTGCGCTACCTAAAGACCGACCCCCGCAGGATTCGCCCCGACGACACGATGGTCGCCCACACCGGCTTCCTCATATTCGCCGCGAAAGCCCGCCCGATACCGGACCCCGAATCTGAGCAGAGCGAAGAGGCGCAAGAGGAAACAACGCAAGCGAGAAATGACGCGCCCAATGAATGAGGGGGAAGCTGTGCTTCACATATGCTGCGCGCCTGACGCGACAGTACCGTGGAGAACTCTCGCGGACGAGGGGCTCAATGTTACTGGCTTCTTTTACGGGAACAACATTCACCCAATAGAGGAATGGGAGCGGCGCAGGGACGCCGTTATAAAACTTGCCGGTATATACGGAATGAACGTTACGACAGCCGAATACAACAGCGGCGAATGGTTTGACGAAACGGCGCTCCTCGCGGACGAACCCGAGGGCGGGAAGCGCTGCGCGGAATGTTTCAGGCTCCAACTTTCGGCGGCGGCGAAGTTCGCGGCTCGCTGCGGAGCAAGCTATCTCTGCACGACGCTCACCATCAGCCCGCGCAAGAACCCCTCCCTGATTAACGAGACGGGGCGCGCCGTATGCGAATCCCTCGGCATTGGTATAAAATGGATGCCGCGAATATGGAGGAAAAACGACGGCTTCAAGGCGTCGGCGGCGTTAAGCAAATCATTTGGATTATACAGGCAAAATTACTGCGGGTGCGAGTACAGCGTGAGGGAAGCGCCTGTTAAATCGCCCAAAGGGGATTTCGCCGTTTGGGAACGCAGAGCCGGTTAGGGTTTCATGGTTAACCTTCAGGCATCTGACAATAAATCGGTTTTGAAAGTGATAAGATGAGCGGCAAAGAAAGATCGCGTGACGAAAAAAACATAACATCAGGCAAGCTCCTGCCCGACGAATTAGAGCGGGCTGTCCTGTCGAAAGTCGGGGCGCCGCGCGGTGAGGTGCTCGTCGGGCCGCGCGTCGGCGAGGACGCGGCTGTTATAAAATGGCCGGACGGCAGGCTGATGGTGCTCGCGTCCGACCCCATAGTCGGCGCGGAAAAGGGCGGCGGGCGATTGCTCGTGCGCGTCAACGTCAACGACATAGCTGCTAAGGGCGCGGAACCGGCGTTTATAATCATAACGATAATAATGCCGCCCCACATGGGCGAGCGCGCCGTCGCCGCGGTTATGAGCGAGATAAACGACGAGTGCGCGGCGAACAACATAGCTATAGTCGGAGGGCACACGGAGTTCAACGACGCGTACCGGCGCCCCGTCATGTGCGCCGCACTCGTCGGCATGACGGACAGGGTTCTGAGCGCGGCCGACATAAGTGACGGCGACGCGATATACGTATCTAAGCACATCGGCATAGAGGGCATGGCGATATTGGCGTCGGACAGGCCGGATTTGCTGCGCGGGCATTTTTCGGAAGGTGAGCTGCGCGAGATAGAGGGGTGGATGGAGCTGACGTCGGTTCTTCCGGAGTCGCGTATGCTGCGGGACTTTGCGTCCTTCATGCACGACCCGACGGAGGGCGGCTTCATGGGAGGGCTCCATGAGATATGCGCTCTCGCGGGAATGTCCGCCGAATTGACCGGCGGCGCGGTACCGCTGCACCCGTACACTATACGCGCGTCTGAAGCCATTGGCTTCGATCCGCTGCGCTTGGTGGCGTCCGGCAGCATGATAGCAATCGTGCCGAAGGACAAGACCGCGTCCGTCGAAGAACGTTTCGCAAATTCACCGATAAAAATAACAAAGGTCGGCGTGATGAACGGGAGCGCGTTACCGGATAAAAATCGCGGCTCTCACGAAGAGCTGTGGGGTTTGCTGAAAAGGAAACGAACCGCTTAATCATCGCGGGGGCGAACCGCGTTCGCCCGTTATCACCAATTCCGACACCATATTTTTGATTTTTCAAACGGGGGCGCGGGGCGGGCAGCCCCGCGGTTTTAGGGAGGCGAGCGGCATAAAAAGCGGCATATACAGCGAGAGGCTGAAGTCGATTCAATCATTGCTCCGTTCAAGCGGCAAGCTCGGCAAGAACACGCCGGACGCTTGGATATTGATCTGCCGGGACGGCGTCGGGTGGGAGGATATATATTATCTCACCGGCTTTATCGGGACGTCGGGCGTCCTTCTCATCACGAAGGACGAGGTTACGCTTTTTACAGACCCGCGATATATAGAGGCTGCCGAGGCTACGTGCCGCTGCCCCGTCGTGTCGTCGGCGGAGACGCGGCGCCTGAGCCCTCTAAACGCGGCCGCGGAGAGGCTCGTAAAGATAAGACCCTCGCGCGTCGGCTGCTGCGGCAATAGCATGAGCCATTCAGCGTACACTTACATCGAAAGAGCAATTCCTTCAATACCCTTGACGGACATTTCGAGCGCGATCATCGATATGCGCAGACATAAGAACGGCGACGAGACAAAAGCCATTAAAAACGCGGCTCGGATAGCGGGCGACGCGTTCACGCGCTCACTCTCCGACGCTGCGGAAGGAATGAGCGAGCGCGAATTTGCCGCGCGGTTCAGTTATTACTCCGGCACTATGGGAGGAGATATCGGCTTTCCGGCCCCGCTTCTTGTGTCGAGCGGCGTGAGGACTTCCCTGCCGCACGCGCTGCCGACAGACAAAAAATTCGAGCGCGGCGACCTCGTTATGGCGGACTTCGCAGTCCGATCCGGCGGGTACGTCTGCGACATAACGAGGATGTTCTCCATAGGCGAGCCATCGAGTTACACGCGCGAGCATTACGCGATACTGCTCTGGGCGCAGGCCGAGGCGGCGGCTCTCCTGTCGCCGGGCGCTAAGGTCGCGGCAATCGACGCGTCCGTGAGGGACGTGCTCAGGGGCGCGGAGTTAGAGAGTTTCTTCACGCACGGAACGGGGCACGGGATAGGCTTATCCGTACACGAGGCGCCCTCCATAGTCTCCGGCTCCGAAGCTATGCTGCGCGAAGGCGACGTGGTAACAATCGAACCCGGGTTCTACAAGCGCGGAGAATACGGCATGAGAATAGAGGACGACTACCTGATCAGAAGAAACGGCACTGTAAAACTCAGCGAAAATCTGAGCAGCGAACTTTTGGCAGTATAGGAAGAGCCTTTGACTTTTAACAGGGGGCTGGGGTGATAACCCTTGTGAGGGGTGTGGGGGCGAGCAGCCCCCACGGTTTTGATTTTATTTTTTTGAGGAGATACGGCTAAATGAAAAAAAAGAAATTTTATTTCAAGTTAATTATATCCCTGCTCGCCGTGGCGATTATCTCGGCGGGAGCGGCTTATTTCGCGCTGCGCGAGAAAGCTCCCGCCAAACTCGGCGGCGAGGTCGAGGTCTTCATACAGGACGGGTGGGGCGCCGGGGCCGCGGCGCGTGAGTTCGAGCGGCTCGGCATTGTCTCCGACGGCAGGGTTCTCGTGAAGTACATAGTACAAATCGGCATTGAAAGAAAGATAAAGCCGGGGAAGTATAAAATACGAGCCGGATACGCGGAGAACGTGGCGAGGGAATTAGCGGCGGCCTCACCGGAAGTGAGGGTGATACGCATACTGCCCGGCGCTCTGCTTGACGATATAAAGGCATCCTTGGGCGATAATGGCGCCTCGCTGGCGGCGGCGCTGAGCGACGATAAGAATTTCCCCGAGGATTCGCGCGTCTTGCTGCCGGCGAAGGCGGCGGACAGGATAACGATGCTCGCGCCTGAGACTTACAATATACTGCCGGACGGGAAGGACGCGGAGCGGCTCGTGACGGCGGCGGCGGCGCTTTGGTGGAAGCAGCGCAAGGACACCCTGCCTAATGACATAACAAGCGCAGATATACTGCGAAACGGAATCCTCGCGTCGATAATCGAGAAGGAGGCGTTAGTGAGCGCCGACAGGCCGATGATGGCCGGGGTGTTCAAGAACAGGCTCGGCGCGGGCATGCCGCTCCAATCGTGCGCCACGGTGGTGTACGCGTGGAAGACGCGCGGCGTCAAGATAGAGCGCGTGAATTTTAATGATATTAAGATAAACTCGCCCTTCAACACATACATACACGACGGGCTGCCGCCGGGCAATATCGGCGTTCCTTCGGTTGGTTCGTGGAGCGCGGCGCTGTCCCCGGCGAGCACGGATATGCTGTTCTTCGTGGCGAAGGGAGACGGAGGACACGTCTTTACACGAACGTACAGCGAGCACCTCGCGGCGAAGAATAAAATAGACAGAGAAAGCAAAGGCAAGCCTAACAAATGACGGAGAACAGCTTTGAGCTTTTCAGGTACGAGCTGAAAGTTCCGAGAGAGGCCATCTGCTACATGAGCTGGACAATAGACGCTTACGACGGCGTCGGCTTTTTGGTCACCGACGATCCTTCGGGGATGATATCAATATTCTGCCCGAACTGTTTCAAGGGCGAGATGGGAAGAATTTTGGACGCGTTCCGGCGCGAGGGTATTGATATTAAGTAAGCGCTGATTAATTAGCCAAAATGGAATTTCGCCGTTTTGGGATGCAGAGCCGGTCGGGATTTTTATCGTTACCCTTCAGGTTCCTGACAATAAATCAGCATTTACTTAAAACGGAAGGAGACCGGACATGATGAATGATACGCCGGAGAGCAAGGACAGCAAAATAAACGAGACGATACTCCTCATCGACGGACACGGGCTCGCGTTCAGAGGGTTCTACGCGCTGCCGGAGATGAACGCGCCGGACGGCACGCCGACCAACGCCGTGCTCGGCTTCATGAATATGCTGCTCAAAGCCGTGGATGAATGGAAGCCGGACGGCGTGGGGATATTCTTCGACCCAAAGGGGCCTACCGCGCGCGACGAGATGTACGGCGCGTACAAGGAGGGACGGCGTCCGACTCCCGACAATTTCAAGGCGCAGCTCCCTTTGATATTGGAGCTGTCCCGCGCCCTCGGTTATCCCGTCTTCGTTCAAGGCGGCACTGAGGCCGATGACATGATAGCCTCCACCGCCCGCGCGTTGTCGCGCGGCGGATACGGCGCGCTTATACTGTCAGCGGACAAGGACCTCTTGCAGACGCTGGGGCGGGGGGTGCGAATGGCGCGCCCGTCGAAGGGCATAAGCGACTTCAATATGTACAGCGAACGCTCCTTCACCGACGAATACGGCTTCCCTCCCGCCGCGATGGCCGACTACCTCGCGCTCGTCGGCGACGCGGTTGACAACATACCGGGCGTGAGCGGCATAGGCGACAAGACGGCGCGCGGCCTGCTCGTCAAATACGGCTCGCTCGACGCGATATACGGCGCCCTTGATTTACTTCCCGACACGCAGAGGAAAAAACTCGAAGCCGGACGCGAGGAAGCGTACAGGAGCCTCTCACTCGTCGTGCCGCTGGAGGTCGAACCGATTCCCGCCGAGCTTCTCCGCAGGACGGAAGTAGATATGAGCGCCGCTTACGCGCTCTGCTCGCGCCTCGGCCTCAAAAAAATCATCTCGCGCTTAGGCCTCGAAGGAGCGCCCGAAAAACCAAATATATCCCTCACCGAAGCCCGCGCCGAAACACGGGCAGTCGCCGCGCGTGACGAACCGTCTGACTTTTCCCTCGACGGGGAGGAGACGCTCGTCCTCGCAGACGGAGTTATAATGACCGAAGACGGCGAGTGGCGCGAACTTGCCGGCGCGAGAGAAACCCTCGGAGCGTGGGCGGAGCGCGCGAAACGCGGCGGCGAAAACGGCAAAAAACTGATACTTGCCGGATATGGCGCGTGGTGCGAAAGGGAACAATTTTTAGCCGAATGCCCCGAAATAATCAGGGACGCCGAGCTCGCGCACTACTTCCTCCACCCCGACGCGAAGAGCCATTTCCTGAATGATATGCTGCCCGATAAATACATACTCGGCGCGTACGCTGGAAGTAACGCCGCCCTCGCGGCGGAGATTCTCTCACTCTGGCGCGAACTCTCCGCCGCAAAGTACGCGTCTAATATGGAAAAAGTGATGACCTCCATAGACGCGCCGCTCGTTCCGGTTCTCGCCGAACTCAGCGCGAACGGGCTCTTTACGGACGTGAATATTCTCACCGAACTCGACGCGGAACTCCGCGCGCGCATAGGCGATTTGGAGCGCGGCATATCGGACGCGGCCGGCGGTTCCATAAATCTCAACTCGCCAAAGCAGGTCGGCGAGCTCCTTTTCGAGAGGTTGGGGCTCCCCGTCATAAAAAAGACCAAGACCGGCGCATCGACGGACATGGAGGTTTTAGATGAGCTGTCCCGTCTGCCGGAGCCGATGTGCCGAGTGCCGTCCATGCTGCTGGAATTCCGCGAGTACTCCAAGATGTCGTCCGGTTTCGTCGAACCGTTCATACACTACGCCGAACGCTCGCCCGACCACAGGATACGCTCGACATTCCTTCACACGGCTACGGGCACGGGACGTCTTGCGAGCCGCGATCCAAACGTGCAGAACCTCCCCGTCTTCGGCGAATGGGCCGAAAAATTCAGGAGCGCGATAAAGCCCGCTGACGGCCTCTTCGGCGGCAAAGGCGTCTACGTCGCTGCCGATTACTCGCAGATAGAGCTTCGCGTCTTAGCTCACTTGTCCGGCGAGGAGCGCCTCGTCGAATCCTTCGCGGGCAACAGGGACATACACTCAGAGACAGCCTCGTGGGTATTCGGCGCGGCTCCCGAGGACATCACCCAAGAGCAGCGCCGCTTCGCGAAGACGGTGAACTTCGGGCTCATCTACGGCATGGGCGCGCACGGCCTCGCCGCCCGCATGGGAATCACGAGATACCGCGCGGTTGAGCTGATAGACAAATACTTCTCAGTCCTCCCCAAAGTGCGCGACTACCTCACAAACAGCGCGCTATCCGCTAAAGAGCGCGGTTTCACCGAGTCCATCTTCGGGCGCGTACGTCCGCTTGCGGAAGTAACCACCACCGAAGGGCGCGGCGGGGCGTCGATGGATCGCGTCGCGGTAAACACCCCGATCCAGAGCGCGGCCTCCGATATAGCGAAGATAGCGATGATAAAGCTCGACAAAGCCTTGGACAAGACGCGCGCCCGCATGGCGCTCCAGGTACACGACTCGCTGATATGCGAGACGTCCGAGGAATTTGCCGACGAGGTTGAGGCGCTTCTCGTGAAAACGATGGAGGGAATCGAATGCCTGAACGTGCCGCTGAAAGCCGTCCCAAAAAGAGGGCGCACGCTCGCTGAGGTGTAAAAAAGCGAACCGCCAAACCGCACTTAGGTAAATGCTGATTTATTGTCAGGAGCCTAAAGGGTAACGACAAAAACCTGACCGGCTCTGCATCTCAAAACGGCGAAATTCCATTTTGGCTAATTAATCGGCGCTTACTTAGTTTCTTCATCAAGGGGCATAAACCCCTTGATCCTATTCACAAAGTCAAACGATTAATGACCGAGCTTTCTTATCATAATATTAATGATTTTCTTAAAAAATAAGTAATTTTACGCTTACCCGATACGAATAGTTAAGTTATCCTACTTCCATACACAAGACACACAAACAAACGATTGGAGGCAAGCATTATGCACAGTGATAAGTTGTTGGACAGAGTGGGCAGGCAGATTCTTAAATCCGTGCAGGAAAACGCGAGGATAACGTTCAGCGATCTGGGGCGGGCGGTAGGGTTGTCCTCGCCGGCAGCCGCCGAAAGAGTACACCGCATGGAAGTAGCCGGGTTCATAAAGGGTTACAGGACTTTAGTGAACGAAGAGCTGCTCGGTTTCTCGCTCACGGCTTTCATCAACGTCTCGGTATTCGACGGCAATTGGCACGAGGCCGACGAAGCGGCAAGGGCGCTTCCCGAAGTTTTCGAGATACATCATGTTACAGGCGAGTACGGACTGATACTGAAAGTCGTGGCAACGGACACCGCGCACCTCGACGAGATAGTGAGATACATGAGCCGCTACGGTAAAGTAAGCGCGTCCGTGCTCCTCTCATCCCCCGTGGCGCAGCGCCCGCTGGTTCCGTTTTATTCGATTCCCGACAGTGTAGCGTATGAAGAAGAGCCGGAAGTAGTGGAAGAAGCGGTAGGATGTAAATGAAGACAATGCCATGATGAAGTTAAATAAATAAATGCCTCAGGCGCGAAACGATGCCTGAGGCGTTGTTTTTGCGCCGAACCCGCCTATCTTAAACCTCAAACCGCAGGTTAATAAATTTTAATCAAGATAAATCAGCTCTATGAGCGATCTCACGTGATTTTAGCCTTGCGCCCGATGGGTGAATGTGGGGAGCGTTCCGTTTGGGGGTTGTAGGGGCAACCCTTGTGGTTGCCCCTGTTCCCGCCTTGTGGTTGCCCCGTTCCCTAATTTTACCCCATTCACAATCCATACCTTTTTTATATTTCCCTGCTGTCGGTCACGGAGACGCCGTATGCGTTTTTTTGTGTATTTATAATTCAGGCTCCGCCTTCTTCCTCTTGTATCGCCGGCTGGATATCCTCGCCTGTCATATAATCGCAATAGTCGCACGCCGGCAAATAATCAAGCGACTGGAAATTCTCTATCCCGTCGCGCACCTGCGCCGCAGGAAGGTTTAGGTCTACAAAATCCGTGCCGTCAAACGGTTTTATCTTCAATTTATTCATATGCGCGAGGATAGCGCAAATATAAAGCCTGTCATCTATGACATGCTTACAAAATTTAGCGCTCGGGCAAAGTTTGAAAATTTTCCCGAGCTCTTCGTCGGTACGTCCCCGCGGCAGTTCCGGTCCATCCTTTGCCTTATATATACGCCGCCATCCTGCTTTTCCATCATCAAAGGCGACGTCAAACCTAACGCCATTCTCACGAAACAGCTCGATAAGCGCGTCTTTTTTCGACGAAATAACTCCGTAATCGCTTATCGAAACCTTCGCTTTTTTGTTTTTCAGCCGTTTCAGCAGTTCGCCGGACGGAATCAGAGTTCCGTTAGTGACCACATCAAGGACAAATACCTTGTCAGAAGCGAGAATTTCATCAAGCAACTGAGGAAGAGGCGGCCAAAGCAGAACTTCACCGCCCATTATCCGCATAATCACAACCCCGTCTATAGCGGCTAAAACTTTGCCGATAGACGCGGATATATTCTCTAATTTTGAATCCTCCGGTACAGCGGCGTATTTCCCGCTCCTGTAAAATGTGTTCCTCTGTGTACAATCCACGCATTTCAAAGTACATCTCGTCGTAACACAAACCTCGAACCCGGGCAAGATTAGTTTTTCAGGGTTCAAATAAACAATATACTTTGGCAAACGCAACAAGAACATAACAAACCCCATTGTGTGCAAACCAACGCGATATACAAGGCGATTCGTTTTAAGGCTCGGCAGCAGATTCAGCCATCCGGAATTACCCAAATCCATCAGCAAATGTTTCTTCATCGTAGGAAGAGTTTTTCTCAGGTGCTCAATATATCGCATCACCACATACCTCCTTATTGAACTCATTAAATTCCTTATCGGGGAGCGTTTCGTTTGAGGGGCAGCCGGGGGACAGCCAAAGGGCAGCCACAAGGGCTGCCCCTACGGTACGCCGCCGCAGAGCTCTTCGGGGGACATGCCCCACTGTTTTTTAGTGTATTCGAGGAAGACGTTTTCGTAGATGAATCGGGCAAGGCATTTCAAATGAGCGTCATCAGCGGACAGGAGAGTTCCTATCGCCGCCGCGCCGCCAAAATCAATGAGGCCGCTCAGGCGGGACTTATATTCCTCAGCCGCGGACGGTGAAAAACATGTTTCTATCGAAGTGAAGTTGAATGGTATCGGGCAGAGTTTGCCATTGATATGTCCAAGAACCCTGTAAGTAAAATTGTTCCGGCGCGAAAATCGTGATATGAAGCCGTAAACTTTCTCAGAATTTGTGTGAAAAGTATGCGGGCCGTATTTGTGAATATAAGCGCCCTGCCCGTCGGGATAGTCGTAACAAGCGCCGCCTACGCGCGGCTTTTTATCTGGAAGAAGGACATCCCTCCCCAGCTCGGCAAGCGCTCGCGCCGCCGCACAACCGGTAAGCCGCGCCCCAACGGCGATAACCATTGAAAGAGCGCCATATACAGAACGAACGAACGAACGAACGAACGAACGAACGAACGAACGAACGAACGAACGAACGATTATGGCAGGTTTTGCGAGTTTGTCAAGGTGTTTTTGCGAAATCAGCTGATTTATTTGTGTCATTTTATTACGCGTTTGCCGCATTATCCGCCCCACCTTACTTAAATATAAATATACATTTCATCCGTATATTATACCAACTTACAGGAAAATGTAAACATACGCGTACACGCCTCAAACCACAGGTTCAAATTTTCCGCACAAGCCCGTAACGGGCAAATGTGATTGAACGGGCGTGGTTAACGGAACGGGCGAATGTGGGGAAACGGGCGGCAGGATGCCGCCCCTACACGGCAAAGACCGGAAACCGAACCCATAGGGGCGGCATCCTGCCGCCCGTGTTCCGATTTTCACCCATCGGGCGCAAGGCTAAAATCACTTGAGATCGCCCATAGAGCTGATTTATCTTGATTAAAATTTATTAACCTGTGGTTTGAGGCGTTAGTATTCGTTCAACGTACCGCGGGGGCGAGGAGCCCCCGCGGGTTGTTTTTCTTTCTTTACTTAACCTTCATGCCCTTTTCCGCGTAGAACTTGGCCGCGCCGGGATGGAGCGGGGCGGTGAGACCGTTGAGAGCTGTTTCGAGCCTGATGTTCTTCGCCATAGCGTGCGCGGCGTGCACGTCGGATATGTTGGCGAAGAGGGCCTTCGTGAACTCATAGATGACATTTTCGGGCACGCCGTCATGAGTTACGAGTATCGCCATGACCGACGGAGTCGCGATTTCCGTGGTGATGCCGCGATATGTGTTAGCCGGGATAGTGCTCGCCACGAAGTATGGGTAGGCGGCGTTGAGCTTCTTCAGAGCCTCCGGCGAGAAGTTCATCAACGTGATGTTCTTCGTCGTCGCGAGATCCATGATGGCCGCTGTCGGATAGCCGGCAACGACGAAGCCGGCGTCTATTTGGTTATCCTTGAAACGGCTCGTTGTCGCGCCGAAATCGAGGAAGTCGACTTTCATATCGCTGTACTTGAGACCGGAAGCATCGAAGATGGCGCGAACGTCGCCCTCGACGCCGGAGCCGGGCGCGCCGACGCCGACGCGCTTGCCTTTGAGGTCATTGATGGTTTTTATGCCGGATTCAGCTGTAGTGACGAGCTGAATGTGTTCGGGATAGAGAGCGGCTACCGCGCGGAGGTTCTTAAGGGGCGACTTGAACATGAGCTTGCCGTTGTACGCCCAGTAGGTAACGTCGTTCTGCGCAAACACGATGTCTATTTCCTTGTTCGCCACGAGGTTGATGTTGGCGGCTGACGCGTTGCCGGTCTCGGCTGTCGCCTGGATGTTGGTGCCCTTCGACACGGCCTGAGCTATCGCGCCGCCTATCGGGTAGTAAGTTCCCGACGTGCCGCCCGTAGCTATCGAAAGAAACGCTTTGCCTGCCGCGAATGCGCTGCCCGCCGCCGCGAAGGTCGCCATAACCACGAACACAGCTACCATACAAATCTTCTTCTTGCTCATATGAAATTCCCCCTTGAAATATATGTTAAAAAACAGTAAAAAACCACACTCTCCCCCCGGAACTACCCCGAGCGCAAATCAAAGAATGCCGCCCGTCAACCCCTCCCTTCATCACTTAAACCGTAAATCACGCGTTAGTCGGCTGCGCGCCTCCGCCATTCTTTTTAGCCTTTATCGTCTGCGCCGCATAGATGAGGGTGAGAATGGCAAGACCTATGATGTCAGTGAGCGTACCCGGGTCGAGCAGACCAAGCGCGCCGACGAGCGCAAGGACGCGAAGGAGCCAGTTCATCTGCGCCTTGAAAAAGCCTATCGTGAACATGGCGAGCAGGAAAACCCCTATCAGCGCGGTGATTATCGCCTGTACCATCGCCATCGGCTCGGCGTCGATAAAGAGCAGCATCGGGTTGTAGACGTAGATGTACGGCACGAGGAATCCGGCAAGAGCTAACTTGAAAGCGGTTCCGCCTGTCTTCATCGGGTCGGCTCCGGCTATACCGGCTCCCGCGTAAGCGGCGAGAGCCACCGGCGGCGTGAGGTCAGCCGCGATACCGAAGTAGAAGACGAACATGTAAGCCGCCATCGCGGGGACTCCAAGCTGCAGGAGCGCGGGAGCGGCCATCGTGCTCGTGACGATGAAGTTTGCCGTCGTAGGGAGACCGGTGCCGAGCAGTATGCTGGCGCACATCGTGAAGAACAGAGTCAGTATCAGTTTGCCGCCGGCGAGCGCGACGATAGCTCCCGCTATGCGGAGCGCGAGGCCGGTGAGCGTGCCCATACCGACGACCATGCCGACGCAGGCGCAAGCGCAGGCAACGGAGAGAGCGCCGCGCGCTCCCGCCTCGAACGCCTCAAAGATACGCGTCGGCGTGAGGCGCGTTTCCTTACGCGCCCACGAGAGGACGAAACTGATCCATATACCGTAGAACGCCGCCTTGAGCGGCGTATAACCGGCTATGAGCAAGTAGATGATCGCTATGAGCGGTATAAGGAGAAAGCCCTTCTCTTTGAGGAGCTTGAAGAGATGGGGGAGCTGCTCGCGCTTCAAGCCGAGCAGTCCGAGACGCTGAGCCTCGAAGTGTACCTGCACGAGCACGGCGAAGTAGTAGAGCAGCGCGGGAACCACGGCGGCGAGCGCTACCTCGAGGTAATTCACGCCGAGGAACTGCGCCATGATGAACGCTCCCGCACCCATGACCGGCGGCATTATCTGCCCGCCGGTGGAGGCGACCGCCTCGACCGCTCCTGCGAAGTACGGTTTGTAGCCGACGCTCTTCATCAATGGGATTGTGAACATTCCGGTTGTGCAGACGTTGGCCACCGATGAGCCGGATACCGTCCCCATGAGACCGCTCGCCACGACGGCGACCTTCGCGGGTCCGCCCGTCGACCAGCCGGCGAGCGCGAGTGAGAGGTCGATGATGAACTTGCCGAGCCCCGTCTTTTCGAGGACTGAGCCGAAGAGTATGAACATGAACACGAACGTTGAGGACACTTCGAGCGGAGTTCCGAATATGCCCTCGGTGCCGAGGTACATGTGGTTGATAATACGCTGTATGCTGAAGCCTCTGTGCTGCACCATCTCAGGCATATACTGCCCGAAGTAGCAATAGAGCAGCGAGACTATGGCGAGCCCCGGCAGTATCGGGTTCGATATTCGCCGCGTCGCTTCGAGGAGCGCTATTATGAGCACGAAACCCATGGTGAGATCCATAGTGGTGGGGAGGCCGGAGCGCTCCATCGCGATGGTGTCTATTTGGTGTATGAGGTATATCAGTGGAATAGCGGCTATGACGGCGAAGGCAATGTCGTATATCGGTACGTTTGAGTTCTTTTTCATGCCGGACTTGATGGGATAGAGCAGGAGGACGAGTACGAGAATAAACGCGAGGTGAACCGCTCCTTGTTTTTGCGCCGGAAGGAGTCCGAAGCCGGCTGTGTAGAAGTGGAAAACGGACAAGAGCACACAGAGGATTGTGATAAATTTAGCCTGCCAACCCGGCGGAGTCCTGAAGCGCGCCTCAGTGTCGTACTTGCGCATCAGTTCTTCGAAGTCTATGCCCGCTTCTTTCTCAGGAGCGTCTGTTATTAGTCCCGAAGCCTTACCTTTTGCTTCCTCCATAATACAATACCTCCTGCCTGTGAGATGGTTTTGATTATATATTGTATGTACACTAACGGGATATTTTAATGTTGTTTAAGTATATTTTAAGCGCGCCGTCATGTCAAACTAATTTAGGTATATCGACCATAATTTTAAGCGTTTTCTTACGTATAATATAAACATGTTTGACGGGAGGAATGAGCGGACGATGGCCTCTGTATTTGAGAGCGGGAGCAGGGTATTTTTGGTTTGCGGCAAGTTAGACGATATGTTTATGACGGGCGACCTTCAGGCGAATAATTTCAGGCGCTTCCTTAACTCGCACCTGAAGGGGCTGGGTTATAAGCGCGTCGTCTTTTATTCGGGCGCGCGCAACGTCGGCAAGTATGTTCTGGATGACGAGAGCGCCTTATTTGCCATGGCCGCGAATAAAAAGATGTTAGTCAAGGCCGAGGCTCAGGCCGATCAGAAGGCGCCGGACGAAAACAATAATAATAATCAAGCCGCCGAACCGGCGCGGGCAAAGATAAAGCGCATATTCAGGCCGCGCGCGCGCGCCGCCGTTTCGGCAGGAGAAGCCGCGCCTCCTCAGCCGGACGGCGCTGCCACAAACGCGGCGAAAGAGGCCGGGGGAGCGTCTTTGTCCGCGCCTTCGGCCGAATCTCCCGCCGCTAAGTTGGACGAAGAGAAACGCGGCAAGCTCGTGCGCTCACAGCCGAGGATAACGGCGTCCGAATTTCTGAACGAGGCAAAGGCCATGATGAGCGCCGCTGATTGTAAATCAGCCATAGTCTTCCCGTTTTTGGAGGACTTCATAACGGACAAAAGCGGCGCTTTTTCGCAGTATTTAGAGCTTATTTCATATATATGGGACGAATTCGGCAGCTCGGGGGAGGGCAACATCTGCGTCCTGCTCGCGCCGCTCCTTTCGGGGGCAGACCTTTACGATCGCTTCAATCGCATGGACGGCGGGGATATCCTGCGGAATAAATTTTTCTCCGGCGGCTCGCTGAAACGTTCCTCCGCGATAGAGATAGGGCTGCCGGGCGAGGACGAGATACTGCGGCTCTTGAATTACGCGCGCATAGTCGGAGTAGAGGCGGGAGGACGCGACGCGCGTATCTCCTGCGCGATGAGCGAGAGATTGCGAATCGCGCGTCTTCTCTCCTTCCTGAGCGCGTCCGCCGAAACCGGCGAGGGCGGCGCGGGATCGCTGCGCGGCATATACGGCAGATTGTCGTGCCTCGCGTCGCGCTCGCCGCGCTCCGCGAATAACAAAACGGACAAAATTCAGTTCGGCGCGGAGGATATACTCCGCTTATACGATGACTGCGGAGAGGAACCCGATCCGCTGAGGAAGCTGCGAGAGACGAGAGGATGGGAGAGCGTGTATATCCGCGTCTCCGCCATATTACGGGACTGTGAGAGGAAGCGGGCCCGGTTTCAATCCGCGGGCATGGATCGCGCGCCGGCCGCGAAGCCTGACTATCGTTCGGCGTCGCGCGTATCCGTCGATGAGGAGAGCGCGTTCAAATACAAAATACCTCACTTCGTACTGAAGGGCAATCCGGGCGTCGGCAAGACGACGATAGCGCGCCTCCTGGGGCGGATACTCTTCGACGCCGGCATATTAAAGAGGGGCCATACGGTGGAGGCGGCGGCACACGACCTCGTGAGCCCCTTTGTCCGCGACACGGGCATCAAAACAGAGGCCGTGGTCAGCCGCGCGGCGGGCGGCGCGCTCTTCCTCGACGACGCGTACTCCCTGTTTGAAAAGAGCGATTCGCACAACCACTCCAAGGAAGCGATCGATACGCTGGTACAGATTCTGACACGGCGCAGCGTCGGCTTCTGCCTCATAATGGCCGGATACCCCGAACCGATGGATCGCATGCTCGACATGAACCCCGGGCTAAAAGGACGGTTCAGCGCCGCGAATATAATTACGATCGATGATTACGAGCCGGATATATTGCGGGATATTTTTATCGGACATTGCCGCGAAAACGGATATATTTCAGGCGAAGATTCGGAAAAAAACGAGGAAGAGCTCATTGACCTCGACTTATTCTTCAAGAACCTCCACGCCTCTCGCGACAAGCGGACGTTCGGCAACGCGCGCGACGCGATATCCTTGGCCGAGACGGCGGCGGCGCGCGCGGCGGCGCGCGGCTCGCTGTATATAAATAAAGAAGATTTCGGCGAGGCGGGCAAATATTTCGAGCGGCGCGGGGCTTCCTCTGTCGGTGAGGTTTACGCGGAGCTGGATAACTACGTCGGCCTCGAATTTGTGAAGGAACTGTTCGAGAACCTGCGGCTCGACATGCTGCACGAGAGTGACGCGCGGGAGCGAGGCTTGGAGGCCGAGCCCCACCCCGAGCACTTCGTGTTCGCGGGAAACCCCGGCACAGGCAAGACGACCGTGGGGCGGCTGATGGGAAAATTCTTTCACGCGATGGGAGCTCTCGGCGGGGATGAGACGCTCTTCGCGGACGCGTCGGAGCTCGTCGGCTCTCACTACGGCGACGCGAAGACGCGCGTAACCGATAAAATCGACGAGGCTGTAAGACACAGCCAAGTTCTCTATATAGACGAGGCTTACCAGCTCATAGACTCCGGCTACGCGAGCGAGACGATCGGCGCGATGATGACGGCGATGAGCGAGCGAGCGCGGGATTTTCGCGTGATCTTCGGCATGTACGCGAACAGGGCGGGCGACTTCATAAAAGTAAACGCCGGGCTCGCGCGCCGTGTGCGCGTCGTGGATTTTCCGGATTACACGCCCGATCAGCTCATGGAGATATTCACGCGCGGCGCGGCAAACGAAAAATGCCTCGTGAGCGAAGAAGCGGCTGACTTAGCGCGCCTCATACTCGGACGCATGTACGAGACGAGGGGCGAAAACTTCGGCAACGCGGGTGAGGTAAAGCGGCTGCTTGTGGAGATGAGGCGGCGGCGGCTCAGAAGAACGGAGGCTCTGCCGGCTTCGGACGGCTCGAAATACGAGTACATTACAGACGACATACCGGCTGAGTATCGCGCGCGCGTGAGCGATATAACGGCGCCGCGCCCGATCGAGGATTTGATGGCCGAGCTCGGGGAGATGCCGGGGCTCCGCGCCGTAAAGAACCTGGCGAAGGAAAAGCTCGGCGAGCTGGAGTACGCGAGGCGCTTCGGAGGCGAGAGCGTGAAGCCCGGCTATTACTTCTTCGTCGGCGGCGCGGGGACTGGCAAGACGACGGCGGCCAAACTCTTCGCGAAGTTCCTCGCGTCGCTCGGCATCGTAAAGACGGACAAGTTCAAGTACGCGACGGCGAAGGACTTCACGGGCCGCTACGTCGGCGAGACTGACAAAAAGACGCACGAATTGCTGAAATCCTCCCTCGACGGCACGCTCTTCATCGACGAGGCGTACAGCCTTTCATACGCGGACGACGCGGGCGGCGGACACTTCAAGCGCGAGGCGCTCGAGGAGATAATCTCCTTCATTGAGGACGACGGCGTCCGCTCACGGCTCTGCGTCATCTTCGCGGGCTATCCCAAGGAGATGGAGGCGTTCTACCGCTCCAACAGCGGCTTGCGCTCGCGCGGCGAGGAGGTGTTCTTCGACAATTACACACACCTTGAAACATACGAGATATTCGAGCTCTTCTGCCGCCGCAAGGGCTACTCCCTGCCCGAAACCGCGCCGGACGTATACCTGCCGATGATGGAGACGATGAGCAGGTCAAAATATTTCGCCAACGGACGGACGGCGCGGACGATCTTCGAGCAAACGGAGAGAAACATGAAGAACCGCCTGATTCGGACGGACGCCGCGCCCGAGGACGCGAAGCGCATAACAAATGACGACCTGCTGAACCGGGACGAGATGAGCGGGATAGTCAGCGGCAAAAACAAGCAATAAAAAAACAAAACCGCGGGGGCTTTTCGCCCCCGCGCCCCCCACCCCCGCATAAGCAGACGACCGGCGAAGAATTGAGCCGTGCCGGTCGCTTAGGTAAACGCTGATTTGTAAACCTGTTCCTTAACCTTACCCGCCTATCGCGTCTCTTATCTTGAAGTGCGAGAGGGACTCGTTGAGCGTTACCGCCAGCTCCCTCATGCTCTCGGCCGTTTTGGAGACGCCGGCCGCGGATTTGAGCGTATCCGACGCCTCGTCGTTGATATCGCCTATGTCGCGCGCCAAGCCCTCCATGTTGTGGGCAAGCTCTTCTGTCATGCCGGAGACCTCTTGGACGGAACTCGTCTGCTCCTCCACAACGCTGACTATCTGCTGCATCAGCTTATTGGCGCTGTTCATGGATTCGGTGGAGGACAGGAGCTCGCTTTTGGCGGAGGACGCTTCCTCCATTGTCTGCTCGAGGATCGACACCGACCGGAGGGCGCTGTCCATTACCGTCTGCGCCGCGTTGCGTATGGGGTCGATAACCTCACTGATACGCTTCGCCGATTGAGAGGAATCCTCGGCGAGCTTGCGCACCTCCTCGGCCACGACGGCAAAGCCCCTGCCGCTCTCTCCGGCGCGCGCGGCCTCTATAGCGGCGTTGAGCGCGAGCAGATTCGTCTGATCCGCTATGCCGGTGATCACTGAGATAAACCCTGTGATCTCGTTGATGGACTCGCCGAGCGATTTGATCTGTTCGTTGTTCTCATTCACCATGCGCATCACGTTGCCGATCTCGTCAAGCGCCTCCTGGACTCTGTCAGCAGAGGAGTTTATCTGCTTGGACACGTCATTCATAATTTTAGCCCCGTTCTCGGCGGTGCCGGATACGTTTGACGAGAGCTCGGCTATATTCCTGAGCGCGCCGGACGCGCGCTGAACGGATTCGTTTGTGCTGGCTGATATGCTCGATAATTCGGCCGCGGAGTGTTTCATGCTGTCGACGGTGTGATTGGACGCCAGCGACAACTCCGCCAGATCGTGCGAACCGTCCGAAACGCGCGCGGAGGAATCTTTAATGGTCATTATATACTCGGACTGTGACTCTACGGTCGCCTGAAGCGCGTCGAAAATTTCGCCTATCTCGTCGCTGCGCTTGTACATGAAATCATGATCCGTCATGGTAAGGTCGCCTTTCCTCAGACGCTCCATGAGCTCGACCAATTTATCCATCGGATTTGATATGCTTCTGGTGAAGAAATATGTAAGCGCAACCGCGAAAATCATAACGCCGAGGCAGGAGAGCGCGATTTCGAGAGCGGTCTCTTTTATCGTGCTTTCGAGGTTCTCGGTCGACAAGCCGCCCGCCAGCATACCGACATTCTGTCCGTTGAACACAAACGGCCTGTACGCCGTTCTGTAAGTAACATCGAGGATGTCGTCAAATCTGTGGGTGTTCTTGCCCTGCTTCACTACGACGTCAAGCAGCTCGGGCGGCGGGACGGTGTCAAGCATCCTCTCCCCGTCCCGCATAAGTGTCGTGGAGGCCGCTTTATCGCCGTAATAGACAGTTATATCAGCCTGATACATGGCCTTCAGCTTATCCGCCATTGCGGGGTTGCCGATATTAAATCCTATAGCTATCGCTCCTATGACCTTGCCGTTTGCCGCCTTCACGGGGAATCCGTAAAAAAGGCCGAGCGCGATAGTGGTTCCCGGCTCCAGGACTAAGCTTGTGCCGCCGGTCAGTGCCGGGGCTATGTAACCTTTTTTCGCTACGCTGTCTCCGATTCTGCTCTGCGCGTGAGGGCGGCTCAGTACAATTCCGTTGCTGTCGGTAACGGTCAGAGTGTCGAGCCCCGATACTTTCAGATACGGGAGCAGCTCGCGGTTCAAACTGTTCGTGAGCGAATATTCTATATGTCTCGGGATGTCGGTGTTAGCGCTTAAGGCATCCGCCAGTGTTTTCATCTTACTTACAATGGACTCTACCTCACTCGCCGCACCGCCCGTAGCAACGTCAAGAGTCCTGTCCATCTGGGTTTGCATTGTTTTTACGAATTGACCGCCCGCTATAAAGGACGAAACGGCCACACCCATCAATACAAGGAAAAAGCTAACGATGAATATTCTGGGGCCTATCTTCAACCTGGCAAACATAACGCATAACCTCCATCTTAATAAGATTTCGTGAATGAGTACACCGAACGCCCCGGCATAGAACGAATAGTAAATTTTCATATGAAATTACGAGGATATTACCAAAATGGCGCAGCCCTGTCAAGCATCGCGGAATGTATCCCGGGATTTATTACGAGCCCGATTTATTGTTATTTACCATCCGAATCAGAGTTTAGCGTTGTTTTTGACATCGTTGTATGTTGTATAATTTTGGGGAAAGGCGGAAATTTTTAAGTAAATTTTTGATTTCGCTACTGGTCCGGTCAGCCTTCTCTATGGAAAAGCGGTGATGATTGAGTGAAAGATATAAATGATGATAACGGAAGGCCGCCCAACCAACCGGAGCCTGCGGACGAGCTTTGTGATGATCTTCAATCAAAGCCCAGCGGCAAAAAAGTTATCGTATACAAAGGCCCGTGCTGCGATACGTTCGACGCGACGGACTGACGCGCGTGACGTGTTGTTGATGTTGATTTCAGCCCGCATCGCCCCGACAACTGAGCGGGACGATGCGGGCATTGTTCCCTACTGCCTCACTCCTGACGAGAGATACAGGCGCCTGTCGTTCAGCGGCTGTACCGGACGCGCGTTGTCGCCTATCACCGTGTTGAACTTTTTGAACTGCGCGTCGGCGGCATACGCGCGCTCGTCCAAGATTATCCATGACACGCCCTCCGCCGTGGGCGGCGTGGTGAGCGAGCCTGAGTACTGGATGTTCGTCAGCTTTGCGGGAAGGAGCTTTGTTATTGCGAATTTGGCTATCCTTGCGGTCGCGTTGCGCTCTGTGGGCATATTCTCCCACGCGGGAGCAAGTATTTTGTTGGAGCCGTCTCCCTTGGAATTGCTGTAGCTGCCGCCTTCCTTGAAGAGGAGCGCCACCACGGCGAGCTTGCCGGCGTCGCTCTTGTTTACGAAATGGAGCTCCATCGGCAGAGTTACGCCGTTTATGTGATGCTCGGACGGCACATGGAAGTGGAACTGCTGGAGGTAATGCTTCTCGCCGTCTAACGTGATGTAGCTCTCATTCTTTACCTCCGGCGCCATCTGAATGGTATGCCCGTTGTTCAATACGGAGAACGCTCCGTCAACATAGTGTATTCCGAGTTTCGCGCCGCCCGTCTGCTCTACGCGCCCCATCTGTACATCAATCGGGGACTGCGCGCTGCCGATGGCCTTTCCGAACTCCTCATTCAGGCAGCCCCAATACTCCGGTCCGGTGTCACCCTTATAAGACCAGTGCACCTCAGAAGCAAAAGCCGGAAGAACCGTCAGTGCCATAAAAATAGCGGACAAAATTAAACTCTTAACCACACAAAAACCCCCTTCATTAAATTATTTAGTGAAAGCCGCTTACGATATATTATATTTTATACACGCTCTCGCATTTGTCAAATTCTTCATAGTCCGCGTTATCTGCTATAATTATTCGAGCAGGAATGTCATATGGCTTACGGACATGACGGCAGGCCGCCAGTCGAGAAGCTTTTATAAACGGAGAGTAATCAATGGGATTCGTAACGACGACAGCGGAAATAATGGCCTTTCTCGCGTCGAAGGGATACCACAAGGAAACCGGGCGCGGCAGACATGGCGTTAAGATGGTAAACGGCTTGACACGTATCCCCATAACAGCGCATAAGCGGGACATCGCAACAGGCACGGCACGGGGGATGCTCGCGCAAGCGGGGTATTCGCCGGATGACCTGATGGAATGGAGGAATAAAAGATGACTCATAATTATAATTTAAGCCTGATATTCTATCCTCAACTCACGGGCGGGTATACTGTTATTTGTCCCGAACTCCGAGGAGCGGTCACCGAAGGCGGCACATTAGAGGACGCGATGGAGAGCGCCCGCGAGCTGATAGCCGATATGCTGCCGGACGAGATAAAAAGCAAGGTCAACGAGGAGACATTGCGCGAGGGACTTTGCATGGAAGGGAAAATATATCGAGAAATTAATGTCAGCGTTGACGAGGCGGGGGACATTGTTTTCCCCTCCGCGGCGCGCGGGCTGAGGGTCGCGGTATAGCACTACGGTAACGATAAAAACAAAGCGGGGGTTGCGTAAACAAATGGCTTATTTCAATGACTTCATGGAGAGATCGATTGACGAGACTGACCCTGAGATAGGGCGTCTCATCGGCAGCGAGCTGTCGCGGCAGAGGACTCATATAGAGCTGATAGCGTCCGAGAACTTTGTGCCGCGCGCGATATTGGACGCGATGGGCTCCGCGCTCACGAACAAATACGCCGAGGGATACCCTCATAAGAAATATTACGGCGGCTGCGAGTACGTCGAGGAGATAGAGCAAATAGCCATCGACAGGGCTTGCTCGCTCTTCGGCGCGGCTCACGCCAACGTCCAGCCCCATTCGGGAAGCGCCGCCAATCAAGCGGCGTACTTCGCCGTGATGAAGCCGGGCGACACTATGCTCGCGATGAAGCTCGACCACGGAGGGCACCTTTCACACGGACACCCGCTCAACTTCACCGGTATTATGTACAACGTCGCCGCCTACGGCGTGAGCGCGGAGACCGAGACCATCGACTACGGCGAGGTCGCGCGGCTGGCTCGCGAGAGCCGCCCCAAGGTGATAGTGGCCGGCGCGAGCGCGTATCCGAGGGCGATAGACTTCGCGCGTTTCCGCGCCATAGCCGACGAGGTCGGGGCTGTGCTTATAACGGACATGGCGCACATAGCCGGGCTTGTCGCCGGAGGAGAGCACGCGAACCCGACGCGGCATTCGCACATTGTAACCTCCACCACCCACAAGACGCTTCGCGGCCCGAGAGGGGCGTTCGTGCTCTGCGCGGAGGAGCTCGCCAAGGATATAGACAGGACTGTGTTCCCCGGTATTCAGGGCGGCCCGCTGCTCCCCGCCGTCGCCGGAAAAGCCGTCTGCTTCAAATTGGCCGCCGAGCCGGAGTTCAAGAGCTACGCGAAGAACGTCGTCAAAAACGCGGCGGAGCTGTCAAAGGCGCTTGCCGAGCGGGGCTTCCGCATAGTCTCCGGCGGCACGGACAACCACATGATGCTCGTTGACCTGCGCCCCAAGAAGATGACCGGCAAGCTGGCCGAGAAGCTCCTCGGCGAGGCGGGCATCACCGCGAACAAGAACGCCATACCGTTCGACCCTGAGAAGCCGATGACGACGAGCGGCCTCCGCCTCGGAACAGCCGCCGTCACCACGCGCGGCATGACCGGGAAGGAAATGCTCGTGATAGCCGACGCGATAGACTCCGTCCTCTCGTCTCCCGACGACGAGGCGCTCAGGAAATCCGTCCGCTCAAAGATGGCCGACCTCGGCGCGGCATTCTCTCTTTACGAGAGCTTGAAATAATATAAATGAGCGCTACCCCCTGGGCTTTCGACCTCTCCTATGACGAGTGGGGAGCTTACTTCGCCGGTATGGGGCAGCCCTCGTACAGGGCGGGGCAGGTATGCGCGTGGCTGTGGAAGCGCGGCGTCTTCGACCCCGAGGAGATGACCGACCTCGGCAAGGATTTGCGCGCCGCCCTCGCCGACGGCGCGGACTTCTCCCCTCCCGATATCGTCAGGGATCTCAAGTCGCGCGACGGCACAAGAAAATTCCTGCTTCGTGTGCGCGAATCGTCTCTGATCGAGTCCGCCCTGATTGACCAGCATGGGAGACTGACGGCCTGTTTGTCAACTCAGGTCGGCTGCCCCGTCGGCTGTCCCTTTTGCGCGACGGGCGCGTCCGGCTTTGAGAGGAACCTCTCGGCGGGAGAGATAGCCGTTCAGTTTGCCGTCATGGAGAAATTCATCGGGCGCGAGATAAGCAGCGCCGTATTCATGGGCATGGGCGAGCCGTTCCTGAACACGGAGCAGACCTTGCGCGCGGTAAGAATGCTCAACCACGGCAAGGCGCGCGGCCTCGGCATAAGACACATCGCAATATCCACAGCCGGAGTTGTCCCCGGCATATCGGCCTTTACCGAATCAGGCTTGGGGGCGCGGCTTGCCGTCTCTCTGCACGCCGCCGACAACGACCTCCGTAACGAGCTCGTCCCGTGCAACACGTCGTACCCTCTGAAGGACTTGATGGCCTCGCTGAAAGAATACCAGGAGAAAACAGGCGACCGAGTAACGATAGAGTACGCCCTTTTCAAGAAAAAGAACGACAGCGTGGAACACGCGAGGGAACTCGCGCGCTTCCTCCGGGGGTTGCACGTATACGTGAATCTGATACCGTGCAACGGCAGCCTGAACGGCTACGAGCGAAGCGACGCCGAGGCGGTGCTGCGCTTTCAGAGCGTGCTGAAGTCCGCCGGTTTCGAGTCGGAGATACGCGCCTCGCACGGGGGCGACATATCAGCCGCCTGCGGTCAGCTGAGGGCGGGGAACGAAATATAGCGATTGTAAGCGGAGGTCGTCGCGGGCAGCCCGGGACTTTCGATAAACGAAATTCTCGCCCTCAAAGATTGACGTATAATAAACCGCAACGGAGCCGATTCCATCCGCCGGCTTCGTTGCTATGCTATAATATGTTAAATGTTAATTAAGGGCGGTGGTCATCAATGGGCAATCTGCTCAAACCAAAAAACGACTTGATCTTCAAGCGTATCTTCGGGGCGGATGAAAATCTCGATGTGCTGACCGGATTCCTGAAGAGCGTTCTGCGTTTGCCCGCTGACGAATATGACGAGGTCATATTATGCAACCCGAATACGAAAGCCGACCGCGCAGACGATAAAATAGGCATCCTCGACATCAAGATCAAAACTACGACGGGCAAAATCATAGACGTAGAAATCCAATTAAAAATCGTCCCGCAGTTTCGTGAGCGTATAATGTTCTATGCTTCAAAGATGTTTACGGAGCAAATAAACATAGGCGATAAGTATGGGGCGATAAAGCAGGTCATCCCGATTTTGATCGTGGACGACAAATTATTTACGACAGAAGATGATAAATACCACCATCGTTTCACCCTTTACGACACAAACGCGCAATTAGAGTTTATGGATATTTTAGAAGTTCACACACTGGAACTGCTGAAACTGCCCGAAGCGACAGACGGCTCAAGCCTTTGGAATTGGCTTAAATTGCT
This sequence comes from Synergistales bacterium, assembly GCA_026002695.1. Classification (GTDB taxonomy): domain Bacteria; phylum Synergistota; class Synergistia; order Synergistales; family Synergistaceae; genus BOCB01. The sequence continues at coordinate 1,476 of BOCB01000002.1, read as the reverse complement.
GAATTCAGAAGAGGAGGAGGACTTCGATATGTTAGCTCAAACAAGCCCGCAGATGGAGAAAGCCGTTACGATAGTCAGGCATTTGTCGATGGATGAACAATTCAGGTTTGACTATGAACAATCCGAAAAGAGACGGCGCGACCTCATGGCCTTCATGGACGAGGCAACCGAAAAGGGCATAGCCAAGGGCAAGGCTGAGGGTGAAGCCAAGGCAAAAACCGCAATCGCTAAAAGTATGCTCGCAATCGGTCTGTCTCTTGACCAAATTACCCAAACCACCGGATTGACCGCAAGCCAAATCAAGACACTATAATGTCTCCGCCGGAGAAGGCTGTTATGATCGTCAGGCATTTATCGGCGGACGAGATACTCTCGTCAAAACAATAACTCCTGACTAATCACACCGGAGCCGATTCCCCAACCGGCTCCGGTGTTTATGATATAATTATGAAAAGGATGATTTGATGTTTAAGGGGGCGAGCGTTTTATGAATGAAACTATACAAAATGAGATACAGGAAATTGTCCATGAAATCAATGCTTTACTGCCGGATGCACAGGTCATCATCTTCGGTTCTTACTCGACCGGAAAACAACTGAAAGACAGCGATCTCGACATCTGTATTGTAGCGCCGAAGTTTCCAATGCGACGTTTAGACATGATGGACGCGATATTGGATGCTGTTTGTGACAAAACGACACTTCCTCTTGATATTATGCTTTTTCGCAGTGACGAGTTCGAACGCAACTCCAAAATGAAACCCAAAATAGAGTATACTATCGCGCGTGAAGGCGTATTGCTCAATGCCTAATCCGGAAATGGCAAATCAATGGCGCTCCTGTGCAAAAACTGACTACGATGTGGCGGTACATGATACAACTTTTTGCCCTATACCCATAGAAATCATCTGCTATCATTCCCAACAAGCGGCTGAAAAGGCATTGAAATCTGTGTTGGTCTATCATGACGAAGAGGTTCCGCGAATACACGACCTATATAGAATTTTGGAGTTGTGTCTGAAACATGAGCCAGACTTGCGGAAATTATCAACGCAAGCAAAGCGGCTGACGAAATATGCCGTGCTCACCCGTTACCCCAATGAAATCGATATAGAAGAAACAGATATGAGGTTGGCTCTGGAAGACGCGGAAATTATTGTAAATACGATAAGCTCTCTTTGGCAAAACCAATAACTCTAATCAATCGCATCGGAGCCGATTCCATCCGCCGGCTCCGATGCTATGCTATAATTATGTTAAATGTTAATTTAAAGATGGTGGTCATCAATGGGTAATCTGCTTAAACCAAAAAACGACTTGATCTTCAAGCGTATCTTCGGGGCGGATGAGAATCTCGATGTGCTGACCGGATTCCTGAAGAGCGTTCTGCGTTTGCCCGCTGACGAATATGACGAGGTCATATTATGCAACCCGAATACGAAAGCCGACCGCGCAGACGATAAAATAGGCATCCTCG
>BOCB01000001.1 GCA_026002695.1 Synergistales bacterium | reverse complement strand
GTTTTTCTCGTAACGGACGAGAAAAAAGTTCATGATATGTTCAGCCGCGAGTTCGGCGACAAACTGCTGTCCGTCGAATGCGTTTACTATGACGAGTTCTACGAGGCGGATGACAGTCGTTATATCATCGAATATTTTCACGACAGGGAACACGCGCGATACCGGGCGGCGCTCGAATACCTGACGAAAATCGTTATAGCGTCCAAATGCGGCTACCTGATCGGCGGCATAAACGGCGGTTCGGTAGCGGCCCTAACATTCAACGGCGGCAGATATGACGGTACAAATCTTATAGACATAGGGCGCTATGCTTGAGGCAGAGGAAACGGGCGGTCAATGGCCGCCCGTTTATTGACGCCTTTTGTATCGGCCCCTCAATTTCCACGCCTGTAAAAATCCCCGTGAGGCTCCTCCGACATTTTCCCGTTCTCCAATACCGGCTCGCCGTTTATCACCACGAGCTTCAGGCCGTCCGGCGGCAGGAACGGCTCCTTGAATGTCGCGCGGTCTGTGAATTTATCGGGGTCGAAGACAATCACATCGGCGGGAGATCCTTCGAACAGACGCCCGGCGGGGAGCCTCATCCTGTCGGCCGGCATGGCGGTCATCTTTCGCAGCGCGTCCTCCCAGCCGTACCCGTATTCGCGAAGGATGCGCAGTGCCCTCGGGAACGTCCCGGCTATTCTCGGATGCGCGCCTCCGCCGGAAAAAAGCGCGTCCGACGCTATGACGCACGAACGGTTGGCTATGCAGTCCTCAACCTCAGCCTTTTCCATCACGTGCGCGACTATGAGACCGAGCGGCTCCTCCTTGCGCATCTCGGCGAGCGTCTCGAACGTCAGCCTGTTTCCCTTGAACCTGCCGGACACCGCTTCGAGGCACTCCGGTCCTTTGCCGTTCCATCGTTCGGCGAAACCGTCGTCGTATACGGCGGAGCCGGCCTTTGCGCAGAAGGCGTCGTAAGGATAGCAGTCGAAGCCTATGTCCGCGCCCTCGGAGACCGCGCGTTCTATCTCCTTCTCGCACTGGCGGGTGTACCCCATCGTCATGCTGCCGAGGTGCGACACCTGGAGGCGCGCTCCGCTCATGCGAGAGAGATGTGCCGCCTCTCTCACCGCGTCCACGCAGCGGTGATCGTCGTAACGGATATGAACGGTGATGATCCTGTCCCTGAACTCGGCGACGACGGCGGCGAGGAACATTATCTCCTCATACGACGCGCCGGGCGCGTATTCGAGCCCCAGCGACAAGCCAATCGCGCCTTTCGAGAGCGCGTCTCGCAGCAGCTCGCACATGCGGGAGGTTTCATCGGCGGTCGCGGGCGTGTATCTGTCGCTGTGCCCGACTTCCTCCCTCAGCCCGGCGCAGTTGCCGACCAAGAAGGACAGGTGCAGCCACGGACGGGGGCGCGCGGCAAAGGACTTGTCAAATGACGGCCCGCTGCCGCAGTTGCCGGCGACGGCTGTCGTTATCCCCTGCCTTATCAGGCAGTGCTGAACTGTATCGGTATCCTGAAAATATTCGTCGTGTATGTGAATATCGACGAAGCCGGGGGCGACAAACATCCCGCTCGCGTCGAAAACGCGGTCCGCGTTCGCCGGCGCGTCAGGGGGGAGTATCGCGCTGACCCTGCCGTCCTTTACGGCGATTGAATACAGTCCGGGGGAGCGGTCCTCGGTCATGCCGAACAACGTGCCGCCCCGGATTATCAAGTCAGGCCCGCGCATCTTAAAACGGCCCGAGCTTGATCACTGCCGCCATGAAGCACATAACGGAGCCTATTATCGTCCAGATTACCATGAGCGGCCAGATAAACTTGACCCATTTTTCGTAAGGGACCTTGGCCATGGCAAGTACGCCCATGAGGGACGCGGACGTCGGTATTATCGAGTTGGAGAACCCGTCGCCGTAGTGGAACGCGAGTACGGCGGTCTGGCGCGTGATGCCGACCATGTCGGCCAGCGGCGTCATTATCGGCATGGTTGTCGCAGCCTGCCCCGAACCCGACGGAATGAAGAAGTTTATCACGGACTGCACTAAGAACATTCCGACCGCGGCCAGTCCGTGCGGGAGAGAGCTGACTATCGCCGCGAGGAAGTGTATTATCGTGTCGATTATCTGACCGTTCTGGAGCGTAACGAGAATGCCTCGCGAGATGCCGACGACAAGAGCGCCGAAGGTTATGTCCCGGCAGCCGCTGACGAACGCCCTCGATATGTCGCTCGGCGACAGCCCGCCAAGCAGTCCGCCGACAACGCCCATCGCCAAGAAAACCGTGGCGAGCTCGATTATATAGTAGTCGAGCTTCATAACGCCGTACAGCATGAACGCGAGGAAGGCGACGATGACCGCCAAGACTGCCGCGTGCCGAGCGGTGAAGGTGATGCCGTCGAGGGACTTCACATCGTCCGAGCCCTCCTGCTCGACGCCGTACATGTAGCTCTTCGTCGGGTCGAGCTTGATCATCTTGGCGTAGCGCAGCGTATATACTACGGCTGAAATGTAAAGCGCGGCATACCCTATCATCCTGAACCCTATACCCGAAAATAATCTCAGCTCGGCGATGCTCTGGGCCACTCCCGTTGTAAAAGGGTTCATTACGCCGCTTGCGAAGCCAATGGCGGCTCCCGTAGACAGCATGGACACGGCGATAATATCGTCGTACCCCACCGCCCGCGCGAGCGCGACACCGATCGGGATGAAAACGATAACCTCCTCGGACATGCCCATCGTCGCGCCGAACAGCGAGAAGATGAACATAGTCCCGGCGATCATCAATTTTTCCCTGCCTCGCATCGCCACTATGGCCTTGCTCAAACCGGAGTCTATCGCGCCGGTTTTCTGGAGCACGGTGAACACGCCGCCGCATATGAAAATGAAGAACACTATGTCGGACGCCGCCACCATGCCGTCAGGCACGGACTTGAACAGCTCGAAGAGGCCGACCGGCGTGCGCTCGACCTCGTGGAACGACTCCGGGTTGACAAGAGTCCTTCCTGTGCGCTCATCCTTAGCCCTGTCGTACACCCCCGGCGTTACCACATAGCTTCCTATCGCCGCGAGCAGGATGATAGTACAGAGAATGACGTAAGTGTGCGGTATCTTGAAACCTTTTTTAACGCCTGCGGTTGTCATTGTGAACACCTCCTCTTATTTTTTCTCGAAATCTTCGCGCGTCTTCCTTTTGAACTCCTCGTCAGTCAGCGCCAGCAAGCCCATACGCGCTATAGCTCTCGCTCCGTTCGATATGCCCTTGACTGTTTTTCCTCTGTCGCCCGTAACGGCAGCGAACTCCCTCGTGTGCAGGGCCATGTTCTTGTCGGTGAAAGGCATATGTATGTGCAGTGTCGGGCACCTCCAGCTCACGTCGCCTACGTCCGTCGAGCCGGAAAAGCGCGGCTCGGATGAGTAGGGTATGCCGAGCTCGTCAAGCACCTTCGCCATCGCGCGCTCGGCCTCTGGGTTCGGAAGTATCTCGCGGAAGCTCGTCTCATGGTGTCGCCGCGAAACCTCCGTGCCGGTGCAGAGCGCCGCGCCCCTTGCGCAGTTGTACACTTTCTCGAGTACCTTGTCCAAATACTCACGGTTGGGCGACCTGAAATAAAAGCTCGCCTGCGCGAGGTCGGGGACTATATTCGGAGCGTCCCCGCCCTTCGTTATCACGCCGTGTATCCTCGTGTCCGGCTTCACGTGCTGGCGCAGCATGTCCAGCGCGTGGAAGAACAGCTGCAAGCCGTTCAGCGCGTTCAGCCCGTCCCAGGGCGACGCTGCGGCATGGGACGCCAGTCCCTTGAACGTAAACTCCACGGGAACGAGGGCAAGCGACCTGTAAGCCGGATACGCGACGCCCGCCGACGCGTGCGCCATCATGGCGAGGTCCACGCCGTCGAAGACGCCCTTCTCGGACATCTCTACCTTCGCGCCGTTCGTCTCCTCGGCGGGCGTGCCGACAATCCGGATCTCGCCGCGCAAATCGTCACCAAGCGCGTCGGCGAGGGCAATGCCCGCAAGAAGCGACATGACGCCGTTGAGATTATGTCCGCAGGCGTGACCTATTTCAGGCAGAGCGTCATACTCGGCCATAAAGCTCACGAGGGGCCCGTCGCCGTTCCTCCTGACCGCGTTGAAGGCGGTCGGGAGCCCCATATAAGGGCTCTCCACGTCCCACCCGCGAGATTTCAGTTCGCCCGCGAGAAGGGCGCTCGTTCTGAACTCCTCGCCGCCCAATTCAGGGTGCGCGTGAATATCGGCGGCCATATCGGCGAAACGCTCCAGCTCGTCCGCCACCCTCTTGTCGATACGCTCCATGTAACTGTCCACAAAATCGCCTCCTTTTTGTAGTGAGATAGTAGAGATGAGAAATAATAGAGATGAGAAATTGAAAATGTTTTCAGGTACTTTTAAGCAACAGCGTAATTCATTATACCACTATAAGTATGTATTTATCGCGCAGCAGCAAGAGAGGCGCAGAACCGGCCGTCGGGACTATTACGAAAAAGAGGCAATGCGAAATTGTTGCAGGGGCGCCCGTTCTCAGCTTGAGCGTTTAGATTAATTTGGGATATGATAGGTAATCATGATATGGTGTCGAGGGGGGGAATTGAACCCCCAAGGGCTTGCGCCCACTGGATCCTGAATCCAGCGCGTCTACCAGTTCCGCCACCCCGACATGTTCAGTTAACGCGAGTAAAATTCTATACTCTTACGGAGTTCTCGTCAAGTAGGAGCAGACAGCACGGGCAGACCCCTTATAGGGAACTTAATTTTGTTTATAGCGGCGCCGTAAGCAATCCCGCCAAATACTGCCCGTATTCCGAGCCGCGCATCGCTTCCGCCGCTCTCAGCACGTCGCGCGAGCTTATCCATCCGCCGCGGTACGCTATTTCCTCCGGGCAGGCTACCATCAGCCCCTGGCGCTTTTGTATAGCCTCAATGAAAGCCGCCGCCTCCATCAGGCTTTCGCTCGTGCCGGTGTCGAGCCACGCGTAGCCGCGCCTCATCACTCGGACGTTCAGTTTTTTATCCCGCATGTATGATTTGTTGAGGTCGGTTATTTCGAGTTCGCCCCTTGCGGAGGGAACGAGCGCTTTCGCTCGCTTGGGCGCTGTTCCGTCGTAGAAGTAAAGCCCCACCACGGCGTAATTCGACTTCGGCCTCTCCGGTTTTTCCTCTATATCAACCGCCGCGCCGCTCTCGTCAAAGGAGACTATGCCGTATCTCTCGGGATCCCGTACCTGATAGGCGAGTATCTCAGCCCCATCTTCGAGGCTCACGGACTCAGACAGCAGTTTCTGGAACTCCGCGCCGTAAAATATATTGTCCCCGAGCACAAGAGCGCACCCCTCGCCGGCCAGGAAAGGCTCGCCTATCAGGAAAGCCTGCGCCAGTCCGCCGGGATGGAGCTGCACTTCATAGCTTATCGACATGCCAAACTGCGAGCCTTTTCCCAGAAGGCGCTCGTATACTCCTATGTCGGGCGGCGAGGATATTATCAGGACATCCCTTATGCCGGCCAGCATTAATGTCGACAGCGGGTAGTATATCATCGGCTTGTCGTAAACGGGCAGAAGCTGCTTGCTCACAGCCAGCGTCATGGGATAGAGCCTCGTGCCGAGACCTCCGGCCAGTATTATGCCTTTTTTTATCATGCTTGACATCTCCTCGAAGATTAAAATCAAAACCGCGGGGCCACTCGCCACGCGCTCCGGCAAGGGTTATCACCCTTGACCCCTTATTCAAAAATCAAACGCGAAACAATTTTCTATAGTCGGGTATAATTTATCCTTTTCCGCGATTATCAGTTCAGAGCTGTTATCTGCAGGCCAGTCGATGCCAACCGCCGGGTCGTTCCACAACAGGCCGCCCTCGTCCGAGGGCGTGTAAAAATCAGTGCACTTGTATGTAAAATCGGCAGTCTCCGACGTTACGTAAAATCCATGCGCAAAGCCCGGTGAAATGTAAAATAACACCCCCTCTTCGCCGTTCAGGCGAGCCCCGAACCATTTGCCGAACGTCGGTGAGCTCCTTCGCAAATCCACCGCCGCGTCGAACACTTCGCCCCTCGTAACGCACACTAACTTCCCCTGCGGGCGCGTCCTCTGGAAGTGAAGCCCGCGAAGCGTTCCTTTGCGGCTGCGCGAGCGGTTGTCCTGAACGAACGTTATGTCGAGCCCTATATCCCTGAACGACGAATCGTTCCATGTTTCCATGAAGAACCCCCTGTCGTCGCCGAACTTCCTCGTCTCGATAAGGAACAGGCCGTCTATGGGCGTTTCTTTTAATGTGAAGTTGTTCATTTTAGCCGCCTCTCCTTCACTTCGTCAATACATAGCCGCGCGGCGTCCTTCCGCGGAACGGCGCGGATACCGAATACGCGGGCAGCCTTGTCCGCTGAGAGGACAGACCACTTCGGGCGGGCGGCGGCTGTCGGGTACTCCTCCGAGGGTATCGGCAGAAGCACGGCGTCGACGGCGGGAAACATCTCCCTCGAATACTCCAGTATCTCACCGGCAAAGCCAAACCATGAGACGGAGCCGGCTGACGTTACGTTATATACGCCCGAGACGCGCGGACCTCGCTCCATCGCCCGGCGCAGAGACATTGCCGTAACGTCCGCGAGATAGCGCGCCCACGTCGGTGAGCCAATCTGATCGTCGACGACGCGAATTTCTCCGCCCTTTTCGAACAGCCTCAGCATGGTCAGCAAAAAATTCGAGCCGCGCGACGCGTAGACCCAGCTAGTCCGGAATATGAGGTGTTTTGACGCGCGCTCCCGAATCGCCATATCTCCGGCCAGTTTAGTCTCGCCGTAATAGTTCGCGGGGGCGGGCGCGTCGTCCTCCGTTCTCGGTCGTCCATTCCCGTCTTTGTTTCCGCCGAACACGTAATCGGTCGAATAATGAACCATCCACGCGCCGAGCTTCTCGGCTTCATCGGCGAGCGCGGCGGGCGCGGCCGTGTTCAGCAGCCGGCACGTCTCCTTGTCGCTCTCCGCTTTGTCAACGGCCGTGTAAGCCGCCGCGTTGATTATCACGTCCGGCTTAAACTTGCGCACGGCTTCGCGCGCCGCGCGTTCGTCAAGCAAATCCAACGTATCAAGGTCATGCGCCTCTATGACGCCGAAAGGCGCGAGCGCCCTTCGCAGCTCCCACCCAACCTGCCCGCGCGAGCCGGTGATAAATACGCGCGGCGGCCCGCCGTCATCGCGCGTCATGGCGGCCCGTTCCTATCCTCGTCAATCTGTATGCGCCGCTTAAAATTCCGTTCACCCAATCGCCGTTGCCGAGGTACCATTTGACGGTCTCACTCATTCCGTCCTCGAAGGCGCGCGACGGCTTCCATCCGAGTTCGTTACGGAGTTTCGACGCGTCTATCGCGTACCTGCGATCGTGTCCCGGCCTGTCCGCGACAAACCTTATCAGATCGCGGTAGCTCGCGCCGCCGGTTGGTCGTGGGCGCAGCTCATCCAGTATGCCGCATATGGTTTGCACTATCGAGACGTTCGTTCTCTCGGAGGAGCCGCCTATCGCGTAAGTCTCGCCTACGCGCCCTCTCTCCAAAACGGCCATCAGAGCGCGGCAGTGGTCGCCGACGTGGAGCCAGTCCCTGACGTTGCCGCCGTCGCCGTATACCGGCAGAGGTTTTTCGGCGAGCGCCGACAGAGTGATATGCGGCACTAATTTTTCAGGGAATTGATACGGCCCGTAGTTGTTCGAGCAATTCGTCACGAGCGCCGGCAAGCCGTAAGTGCTTCCCCACGCGCGAACGAGGTGATCGGAGCTTGCCTTCGACGCCGAGTAAGGAGAGTGCGGATCATAGGGGCTTGCCTCGGTGAAATATCCGTCATTGCCGAGCGAGCCGAACACCTCGTCGGTGGAAACGTGCAGGAAACGAAACCTCGCCCTCTCATCGCCGGAGAGGCCGTCGCAATACCGCCGCGCCGCCTCCAAAAGCGTGAACGTGCCTGCGACGTTAGTCCTGATAAAATCGTCCGGTCCGTCAATGGAGCGATCCACGTGCGACTCCGCCGCGAGGTGCATGACCGCGCGGGGCTGATGCGCGCGAAAGAGCGCCTCCAAGAGGGGGGCGTCGCATATGTCCCCTTCGGCGAAAACATGCTCCGGACTTTCAATGACCGAAGCGAGCGACGAGAGGTTCCCGGCGTATGTCAGCCTGTCCAAATTGACAACTTTATATCCGTTTGCGAGCGCATATTTCACGAGATTGCTTCCTATAAAACCTGCGCCTCCTGTGATGAGTATAGTCATGTTTTCCTCCAGACAAAATAGCTTGCGGGAATTTTATAGTATTAAGGTTATAATAATACAATAATCAATAAATTCAATACCGTTACTATAAGGGAAATGCTGATTAAATCGCCAAAGTGAATAAGGGGTGTTCTTTATTATGTCCGGGGGCTATGAAAAAATAAATTCCTTTGAAAAGGGGAGCTCGTATCGCTGCGGGAGCTTCACTGTTTTGAATATGTACGGCACGTGGCGCGAGATGGGGCGCCAGTACGGGGCGCTTGCCTCTGATATTCTCAGCGAGACTTATAAAATAGCCGTTGAGGAGAATATTTTGCAGGGTCCTTACGCGCCGCGCGAGGCCGCCGAAAAGGCGGCGGGAGTGGTTGTCCTGCACAAACACGGTATCGATACCGTATTCGTCCTTCAGCGTCCTTGCCGAGTAACTTTCGGCGTAGTAGCCCCGGTAATCCTCCGCCCGGAATCTACAACTCGGTAATCTTCACCGGTTATAATTCCTTAGATTAATCATTCGCGGCACCGTAGGGGTGGCCGTTTGCTGCCTGTTTTCCGGTGAGGGCTATTTGCCCTCACCGAGTTGAGCACGAAGCCGGGCGATTTCGGCGTCCTTGTCGGCAACGACGCTCTCCCATTTAGCATTTGCGCGTTGCTCGCCCCTCTCCTCGGCATTAGCTAACGCAGACGCTCCGCTTCCCTGAACTCATTCGTAACAATTACGCTTTGACAGTCTCCCTCATTCCGTTCCTTGTTATTTCAGCAGCCTTTCGACCTCTTCTCGGTGGAGAGCAGTGCATTCAAGTACGTTGTCTATCGAAAAACCCTTATTCAGCATATTGCGGGCAACTTCAGTCTGCCCTTCCAAGCGCCCTTTTTCCATACCTTTTTCCATGCCTTGCTCAGTGTAGACTCTCTCAAATATCGACGCGTACATGATACGTTCCTCCTCGTTCTTAGATTTTACAAGCGACTCTAAGTGAGTGACCATCTGCTTCGCGTAATTTTTGTCATCGAGGCTCAGCAGATACTCCGCCGCCAACAATATTATACGCTTATCTTCCGAGTCCCAACCGCGTTCTATCCACAGATTCGATATATCGCGCAGGTAACGGAATTTTTTGCCGTCATCATCCCCGCTTAGTTGCTTATACTTCGCCGCGTACAGCACTAACCCAATCCGGCTGCTGTCCGATAGGAGGAGATCATCCTCCAGATTCGCTGTAACCACGTTCATATATTTATAGACTGCCTCAATTCCAAACTGTTCTGAGCGATAAAACGTCTTCTCGCTCTTTGGCCTGCTATCCGTAATGACAGCTATTCCCACCGGCTCTTGATCGTACCGTAGGTGTATCGCTTCCCTATACCGGTTCATACGTGTAGGAATATCATCGCTGCCGCCCTCCCCTTGCACTTCTATGTGGCAGAGAATCAGGCTGTGATCTCCGTTTTTGAGCGTGATACCCATCAGAAGGTCTGTGCGGTTCGCGCCGCCCGGCAAGTCGAACGTCACCTTCTGCAGTTCTTGTTCCAGAAATTCGGGCGCTTGGCTTCTGTCCGATGCTTCATAAAGGTCAGGCAGGAATATCTTCAGGGCGTCCCAGAAATACCGGTGCAGCACTGTCTTCCAAAGGTTATCGTAATCGAAACGCTCGGGATGTCGGAGGCCGTCATCGCGCGTCATGGCGGCCCGTCCCTATCCTCGTCAATCTGTATGCGCCGCTTAAAATTCCGTTCACCCAATCGCCGTTGCCGAGGTACCATTTGACGGTCTCACTCATTCCGTCCTCGAAGGCGCGCGACGGCTTCCATCCGAGTTCGTTACGAAGTTTCGACGCGTCTATCGCGTACCTGCGATCGTGTCCCGGCCTGTCCGCGACAAACCTTATCAGATCGCGGTAGCTCGCGCCGCCGGTTGGTCGTGGGCGCAGCTCATCCAGTATGCCGCATATGGTTTGCACTATCGAGACGTTCGTTCTCTCGGAGGAGCCGCCTATCGCGTAAGTCTCGCCTACGCGCCCTCTCTCCAAGACGGCCATCAGAGCGCGGCAGTGGTCGCCGACGTGGAGCCAGTCCCTGACGTTGCCGCCGTCGCCGTATACCGGCAGAGGTTTTTCGGCGAGCGCCGACAGAGTGATATGCGGCACTAATTTTTCAGGGAATTGATACGGCCCGTAGTTGTTCGAGCAATTCGTCACGAGCGCCGGCAAGCCGTAAGTGCTTCCCCACGCGCGAACGAGGTGATCGGAGCTTGCCTTCGACGCCGAGTAAGGAGAGTGCGGATCATAGGGGCTTGCCTCGGTGAAATATCCGTCATTGCCGAGCGAGCCGAACACCTCGTCGGTGGAAACGTGCAGGAAACGAAACCTCGCCCTCTCATCGCCGGAGAGGCCGTCGCAATACCGCCGCGCCGCCTCCAAAAGCGTGAACGTGCCTGCGACGTTAGTCCTGATAAAATCGTCCGGTCCGTCAATGGAGCGATCCACGTGCGACTCCGCCGCGAGGTGCATGACCGCGCGGGGCTGATGCGCGCGAAAGAGCGCCTCCAAGAGGGGGGCGTCGCATATGTCCCCTTCGGCGAAAACATGCTCCGGACTTTCAATGACCGAAGCGAGCGACGAGAGGTTCCCGGCGTATGTCAGCCTGTCCAAATTGACAACTTTATATCCGTTTGCGAGCGCATATTTCACGAGATTGCTTCCTATAAAACCTGCGCCTCCTGTGATGAGTATAGTCATGTTTTCCTCCAGACAAAATAGCTTGCGGGAATTTTATAGTATTAAGGTTATAATAATACAATAATCAATAAATTCAATACCGTTACTATAGGGAAATGCTGATTAAATCGCCAAAGTGAATAAGGGGTGTTCTTTATTATGTCCGGGGACTATGAAAAAATAAATTCCTTTGAAAAGGGGAGCTCGTATCGCTGCGGGAGCTTCACTGTTTTGAATATGTACGGCACGTGGCGCGAGATGGGGCGCCAGTACGGGGCGCTTGCCTCTGATATTATCAGCGAGACTTATAAAATAGCCGTTGAGGAGAATATTTTGCAGGGTCCTTACGCGCCGCGCGAGGCCGCCGAAAAGGCGGCGGGAGACTTTTACGCGAACTATCCATATAGATTGAAGGAAGTTGTCGCCGGCATGGCCGAGACGTCGGGGCTCGGCTTCGAGCGGTGCCTCCTGCTGAACGCGATGGAGGTCATAACGGCGGGCGACCTTTGGAGCAGCAGCAATGTCCCGCAGCACTGCACGGGCATAGCGGTGTGGGGCGGCTACTCGATGGGTCCGCTCGTCTACGGGCGCAACTACGATTATTTCACATGGTTCAGGGAACTGGGGCGGAGTCTCGTCATCGCCGCGTATCATCCGGCGGACGGTTCTATACCTACGGCGACGATAGGCTACGCCGGCGAGATATACATGACGACCGGAATAAACGCGCGCGGGATATTTTTGGCGCTCAACAACGGCGAGCCGTCGGGCGGCATGCTGAACTATCCCAACAGAGTGCCGGCCATCGCGGAGCTGTTCGCCTTCCTGTTGGACTCGCCCGACCTCGACCAGTTGGAGAGCTTCTTCCAGACGACGAGGACGAACTTCGCGTATGTGATTGGCACGGCGGACGACCAGACCTCGCGCTGTTTCGAGTGGCCTGTTTTCGACGTGAAGCGCAGGCTGTCCGTCAAGCGCCCCGGCCTGATGGTCGCCACAAACCACTTTACGGAGCCGTCGTGGGGACTGCCGCGCCCCGCGGATGAAAAATTTTACCGCACGCGCACGAGGAGGCAGAACCTGCTCAACCTCGCCGAGCACTTCAAGGGCAGCATCGACTGTCTGAGAATGAAAAAAATCCTCGACACGCGCATAGAGGATCTCGGAGCGACAACCGACAACACGGTTTATCAGGTCGTCGCGGTTCCCGCGCAGATGATGGTGTCGCTGAAGGTTCCGGATGTGACGGAGTGGACGGATATTCCGATTGGTGATTTCCTGGGAAATTAGATATGTATAAGGGTGTATATATGTATACATAGGATACAATTGGCAGAAATACGCGAATATTTTGACCTGCTATCATTTTTATTATATACTATGCGCCAGTATCCGCCGTTAAACAGCGGCGGGGGCAAATTTTTTATTTTAAGGGGAGTGGTAATGCAATGCGCAGGTTTTTATCAGTAGCGGCTGTCTGTCTCTTCGTCCTTGGCGCGGCCGGCGCGGCGTTCGCGGCGGACCCGATCAAGATTGGTTTCTACAACTGTCTCACCGGTCAGAACGCGTTCGGCGGCCAGCTGGAGCTCGAGGGAGCGCAGCTCGCCAACAAAGAGGTTCCCACGGTTCTGGGAAGGAAAATTGAGCTCGTCGTCGTCGATAACAAGTCCGACAAGGTCGAGGCGGCAAATGCCGTAACCCGTCTCATCAACAGGGACAAGGTGGCGGCGATAATCGGCACGTACGGCTCCAGCCTCGCCCTCGCGGGAGGAGAAGTGGCCGAGACGGGCAAGGTTCCGGTCGTGGGGACGTCATGTACGAACCCGCTTGTCACTCAGGGCAAGAAGTTCTACTTCCGCGTATGCTTCATCGACCCGCTTCAGGGCGCCGGCGCGGCGGCTTATGCGTACAAGAACCTAAAGGCCAAGAAGGCCGCTCTCCTTGTTGACGTTGCCAATGACTACGCGGTCGGCCTCGCCAACTTCTTCAAGCAGGATTTTATTAAGCGCGGCGGCGAAATAGTCTCCGACATGAGGTATCAGTCCGGCGACCAGGATTTCACGGCTCAGCTCACCGAGATAATATCCAAGAACCCCGATATGGTATTCCTCCCCGCTTACTTTGCCGAGGGCGCGATAGTGCTGAAGCAGGCTAAGGAGCTCGGTGCGAAGTTCCGCTTCATGGGCGGCGACGCGATGGACAATCCTGAGATGGTTACGCTCGGCGGCGACTCGGTCGAGGGTTTCATCTACACCGGCTTTGCGTACGCTCCCGACATGAAGGATATGAACCCCGTAGCGAAGAAATTTACCGCGAGCTGGGCTAAGGCGTACCCGAACAAGCTTACCAACGCCAACGCGGCACTCGGCTATGACGCCTACCTGATGATAGTCGACGCGATCAAGCGCGCCAACAGCGCAGACCCGCAGAAAATACGCGACGCGCTCGAGCAGACGAAGAACTTGGAGCTCGTTACCGGAAAGACGACAATGGATCAGCAGCATAACCCGCAGAAGGACGTGGGTATCCTCGAAATAAAGGACGGCAAGAAGGTATTTGTCGGCACAATAGTCCCTTAAAGAAAGACCGTTTAACATCAGGGGAGAGCGGCGGCGATTTGCCGCAGCGGCGGGTTCGCCGCTCTCCTTATTTTGGGGGAATCACCATTGGACTTCAATATGTTCATGCAGCACTTCATCAACGCTATCGGACTGGGTTCTCTCTACGGGCTGATAGCTATCGGCTATACAATGGTCTACGGCATACTTCGGCTTATTAACTTCGCGCACGGCGACATCTTCATGTTGGGCGCTTATTTTATCTTTTTCGCTACGATCTCTCATGGACTTCCGTGGGCTGTCGGCGCTATGATAGCCATCGCGGGCGCTACTTTCTGCGGGCTGCTGGTCGACAGGATAGCTTACCGCCCGCTGCGCAACGCGCCGCGCATATCTGCGCTCATAAGCGCGATCGGAGTCTCGTTCTTCATTGAAAATTTCACCGTCGTGGTGTTTTCGGGAATGCCGCGCCCGGTTGTCCAGCCCGCCGCCCTCATGGCACCCATAACGATAGGCTCTGTGCGCCTCGTTCCCCTTGCCCTCATGGTGCCGGCGATAGCGTTTATCCTCGTGGCCGCGCTCCTCTGGATGCTGTACGGGACGAAGCCCGGCCTCGCGATGCGCGCCATATCATACGACATAGAGACCACCCGCCTCATGGGCGTATCCGTCGATAAGATAATCGCTCTCACATTCGCGATAGGCTCGGCGCTCGCCGCCGTAGCCGGTATACTCTGGGCGCTCCGCTATCCCCGCGTCGAGCCGTTCATGGGCATAATGCCCGGCTTCAAGGCGTTTATAGCGGCCGTCTTCGGCGGCATCGGCTCGGTGCCGGGCGCGATGATCGGCGGGATAGTCCTCGGTTTCGTCGAGATAATGTCCGTCGCGTTCTTCCCGACACTGTCAGGTTACAGGGATGCCTTCGCGTTCCTTTTGCTCGTCGTCATACTCCTGTGGAAACCCACGGGGCTGATGGGCGGAAAATTGGAGGATAAAATATAATGGGCGCTTCGGCAGGGGACAAGACGCTCAGGAACAGGGCGCTCACAATCGGCTCGCTGATAGTCTTCGCCGCCTTTCTCTGGTGGGCGGAGGAGGGCGTGGACGCCTACAAGGTCAGGATAATCAACCTCATCGCCATCAACGCGATATTGGGGTTGAGCCTCAACTTGATATACGGCATGGCGGGCATGTTTTCGCTCGGGCACGCAGGTTTCATGGCGATAGGCGCTTACGTGTCGGCCATACTGATACTTTCGCCCGATCAGAAATTGGCGATGTGGATACTCGACCCGATAGCCCCTTGGCTGCTGGATGTTCAGTCGCCGTTTTTGGTGTCGCTCATAGCGGCGGGGGCGATAGCCGCTGTCTTCGGATGTATAGTCTCCATTCCGGTTCTGCGCCTCGGCGGAGACTATCTCGGCATAGCTACGCTCGGTTTCTCTGAGATAATCCGCATACTCATAACTAACTTCACCCCGATTACGAACGGTCCCCTCGGATTAAAGGGCATTCCGCCTCACGCGAGCCTGCTGATGAGTTACGGTGTGCTTGCCGTGCTCTTGTTCTGCATGGTGCGCCTGATGAACAGCAACTTCGGCAACGTGCTGAGGGCTGTGCGCGACGACGAGATCGCGGCCAAGGTCATGGGCATAGACACGTTCAAGATACGCGTCCTCGCGTTCACTCTCGGCTGTTTCGGCGGAGGGGTGGGCGGCGCGCTTATGGGGAACCTCATAACGACGATAGACCCTAAGATGTTCATGATAACGCAGACGTACAGCCTGCTGATGATAGTCGTAATAGGCGGCCTCGGCTCGATAACCGGCAGCGTCATAGGCGCGGTACTCGTGACGACGATGCTGGAGTGGCTGAGGTTCGTCGAGGACCCGATAACCATAGGCTCCCTTTACATACCGGGCATACCCGGCATGAGAATGGTCATCTTCTCGATGCTGCTGATTGCGGTGATAATATTCCGCAGAGAGGGGATAATGGGCATGAGGGAATTTTCGTGGGGCTGGCTTCTGCGGGACAACGCCCGGGTGAACGCAAATGACGCGAAATGACCTCGCCCTCGAACTCAGAAGCGTAACCCTCCAATTCGGCGGCCTTATCGCCGTGAACGAGGTGAACATGGCCGTTCCCAAGGGCTCCATCGTAGGGCTCATCGGTCCCAACGGAGCCGGAAAGACCTCCGCGTTCAACATAATCACCGGATTTTACAAGCCGACCTCCGGCAGCGTGGAGTTCTGCGGCTCAGACGGCGCGGCGCGTCCTATAACCGGTATGCCGCCGCACGAGGTATGCCGCGCCGGGATAGCGCGCACCTTCCAGAACATTCGTCTCTTCTCGAACGAGACCGCCATAGAAAATGTAATGATAGGCGCTTACGTGAGGCAAAAGGGGCGCTGGTGGATGAACATGTTCCCCTTTGTCTTCAGGGGCGCGGCGCGCGAGGAGATTGAAATACGGGATAATGCCATGCGGCTGCTCGAAAGGCTCGGCCTCGACAATTATGCGGATTCGATGGCGTCCTCCCTTCCGTATGGCGCGCAGCGCCGATTGGAGATAGCGCGCGCGCTCGCGACGAACCCTTCGTTCCTCCTGCTCGACGAGCCGGCCGCCGGAATGAATCCGCAAGAGTCGGCGGAGCTGCTCAGCTTCATACGCGCCCTGCGCGACGATTTCTCGCTTACTATACTGCTGATAGAGCACGACATGAAGGTGGTCATGAACGTCTGCGAATATATATGGGTGCTCGACAGAGGCAAGCTCATAGCCGAGGGCGTGGCGGACGCGATAAAATCCAACAAGAACGTAATAGAGGCGTACCTCGGTACGGGGGAGGCGAGGGGCGATGCTTGAGATAAAGGATCTCAGCGTGTGGTATGGCGGCATAAACGCGGTAAAGGGCATATCCCTCTCGATAAAGCGCGGCGAGATCGTAACCCTTATCGGCGCGAACGGCGCCGGCAAGAGCAGCGCGATAAGAGCCGTTGCCGGACTGGTGAAGCCTCGCGGCAGCATAGTCTACACCGATAAGGACGGCAAAGACATCGAACTGGTCGGCAAAGCGCCCGAGGCGATGGTGAAGCTCGGCATAGCTTTGAGTCCGGAGGGGCGCAAGATACTTCCGCACCTGACGGTCGAGGAGAATCTTCTGCTGGGCGCTTATACTCTCGACGACAGGGCTGTCGTCGCCGAAAATTTAGAGCACGCCTACGCGCTTTTCCCTCGCTTGAAGGAGCGCCGCTCTCAAACCGGGGGCACGCTCTCCGGAGGCGAGCAGCAGATGCTGGCGGTCGCCCGCGCGATGATGAGCAATCCCGACCTGCTGATGCTCGACGAGCCGTCGCTCGGTCTCGCTCCGATATTGGTGGATGAGGTGTTCAAAAGGATAACCGACATAAACAAAGAGGGGCGGACGATACTCTTAGTCGAACAGAACGCCTTCGCCGCCCTGAGGATTGCCCATAAGGCATACGTTCTCGAAGTGGGGAACATAACGCTTGAAGGAACAGGGCACGATCTCCTGAATAACGACAAGGTCAGGGAAGCGTACCTGGGCGGGTAAGAAACGATTCAGACGCGTAGGGGCGGCCATTGGCCGCCCGGTCATTTTTTGAAGACGAATTTTACCGGCTGCTCCTCCTTACGGTGCGGGTCCATGAAGGGCGGAAGCGCCTTCGCCCATGCCGGGTCGTTGGTGTAAAATGTGTATCCCCAATAATCTTTGTCGTTTTCGTCCAAGTTGTAGCCGAGGCAGTAGATTCTGCCGTCCTTTATGAGCAGATCGACGCCCTGCCCCGCTCCCGGTATGAAGCCGGAATATGTGAAATCCGCGTCTCCGTAATCGACGCCGTACTGCATCACGCCGATCATCCCATCGAACGCGCTCTTGCCGAGAAGTTTAAGCACGCTGTCCTTTATTTTGGGCGTGGGCAGAATTTCCTCCGCGATGTTTGTATTTGTATATACCGGTTTGCCCTTCGTGTAATCCCCGTCCATATAAACTCCCGCGCCGAAGCCCAGAGTGAACGCGTCTCCATCCTTGACCGTTACTTTCAGCAGCTTGCCCGACAATATAAATTCAACCGTCGCCGGTTCAGCGGTATCCGCCTCTTGCGGGGCTTTGAAAATTGCCCTTCCGTTGCCGGTAACAGCGGCTCTTCCTTCTATTTCTCCCGTGTTCGCTCCGGATTGCCCTTCGAACTTAAAATCAAAGTGCGAGCCGGACTGTTTGATGGTTATGTTCGCCTCATAAGCCATGCTTATGTCAGTCCTGCGCCATTTGCCTGAAAAATCGAATTTCTGCGCCGCGTCCGCAGACCCAAGCCAAAGGAAAACAAGCGCCGCGATAAAAAGTCTAATCGAGTTTTTCATATTAAAAACCCCTCCATAAAAACAATCTCGTCAGTAATTATATAATAAAAATAGCGCGCGTGCTTTTGATTTTGCCCTTGTCCCCGCAGTTCGCCCTTTGTTTTTAATTTTGTCGTTTTAATATCGCCCACGCGGCGAGGTCGTCTATCGGGCGCGGGGGGAAAAAGAGCGACGCTGGGATTAGTTTGGCGAGCCGCGATGGGTGGAGGGCCCGGTATAGTTTTCTCGCGGCGAGGGTAGTCATGTATTCGTCGACTGTTTCGTAAGGAACGGCGAGTTTGCGCAGATGTTCGGCGAATACGGCTGAGCCGGTTCCGTCTCCGAGGCACACGCGGCTTATCGGGTAAGTCCCGTCCGAACCCTCCCGCCTCCAGCGCGATAGAGGAGTGAAGTCTCCGGAGGAGATGGAGGAGATCGCCTCGCCGATGTTTTCGATGGGGACGACGGCGGAGAAGTGAAGCACGCCGCAGTCACCGCCGGACGCGACAGCGACGCCGAATTTTTCGCGCCCGGGGTCTACGCCGCAGAGATACACTTATTAAAATCCTCGCGCATGGTGGACTCCCAGCGCGGATACATCCACAGCCACTGTTCGGGGTTCTCTCTTATCCATGACGATATTGCGCCGTTGCACGTATCGGCGGCGTGACGGAGGTCGTCGCCGAAGGGGCGTCCGTCCTTGCCCTCGAAGGGGGCGTCCATCGTCATTATGAAGCGCTCGCCGTCGGGGGAGCGCGTGACGCGCACGGGGAGGACGGGACAGCCGAGTTTTTGCGCCATTCTTATGGGGCCTGTCGGTGTGCTCGCGGGGTAACCAAGGAAGGGGGAGATTATTCCCCTGTCGCGGGCGTCCTGATCGAACAGGACGGCGAGTATTTCGCCGCGCTTCAGACACGATACGGCGGCTTTTATGTCCAAGCCTTTGCCGACGTGCTTCACTCCTCCGGCGCTGCGGATCTCCACCATCGCGTCCATTATGCGCGGGTCGCGCTGCTCCGCGCCTATCGCGCTTATCGGGTAGCCGAGTTTCGCTATCAGCGCCGCGCCGTACTCCCAGTTGCCGATGTGCCCGGAGAGGAATATCGCGCCTCTGCCGAGCTTCATGGCTTCTTTGAGGTGCTCCTCTCCGCGGAACTCCACTATTTTATCCATGAGGGGAGCCATCTTCGGCAGGCGGATGAACTCCGCCGCCGCTCTGCCGAAGTGCGCGTAGGAGCCTGATACTATTCGGCGCGCTTCATCCGGCGTAACGCCGAGCACCAGCGCGCACCTGCGGCGTATTTTTTCGACGCGCGCGGCGGAGAATTTCTCGACGACGCCGCCCAACGCGGAGCCGAGCCTCAGCGCGGAGCTGTGAGGCATGGCGTTCAAGAGGACCCTGAGGGCGCGCAGCGAAGCCCATATTGCCGGCTGATTTGCCATGTCAGATTTCAGAGACAGCCGGGTTCTTAATCATTACCCTTTGGGCTCCTTCAGGCTCCTGACAATAAATCCGCGAATAAATCAACATTAAGCCTGTTTGGCCGCCAAATTCTCTTTTACCTCGGGCGGGATGAGGTCGAAGTTCGGTATTGCCTCGTGCAGTTTGGCGAGTTCCGCCGGGATGTCTATGCTTTGCGGGCATACCTTGGCACACGCGCCGCACGACACGCAGGAATCAGCCTTCACGTCAAAGCCGGCGTAGGCTATCTGAGCGGGGAAGAGCGCGCCGCCGTTCTTCCAGTCGTTGTATATGGCGAACAGCTTCGGTATGTCGATTTTCGCGGGGCATCCGTCCAAGCAGTAGCCGCAGCTCGTGCACTGTATCAGGGAGATTTTACGCAGCTCCTCCAATACGCGGGATACTAACTTCGTATCGCCGTCGGTGAATTTCTTGAAATCCGAGAACGTATTTATATTCCCGGTTACTTGTTCGATGCTTGACATACCGGACAGCACGGTCATTACGCCTTCGAGCGACGCCGTGAAACGCAGCGCGAAAGCCGCCTGTCCGCCCCGGTCGGCGAGGCCGCCGCTCAGCTTCGCGGCAGCGTCCGGCAGCTTCGCCAGAGCGCCGCCTTTTACCGGCTCCATCACTATTATCGGCAGCCCGCGCTCCCTCGCGACCCTGTATATATCCTTCGCTCCCATTCTGTCCCAGTCGAGATAATTTAGCTGCAGCTGCACGAACTCGAACTCAGGGTGATTGTCCAGCGTGAACTCCAGCATATCGGCCTTGTCGTGGAACGAAAAGCCTATGTGCCTCACCTTGCCGGAGTCCTTGAGTTTCTTCATATAATCGAACGCGCCGAACGCCTTCTGCTGCTCGTACCGCTCGCGCCCCACGGAGTGCAGCAGGTAAAAGTCGAAATAATCCGCGCCGCAGCGCTCGAGCTGGACGCCGAACATGGCCTTCATCTCATCGGCGCTCTTGCTCGCGAAGACCGAGAGCTTGTCCGCCAGATAATAATCCTCGCGCTTGTACTTCGACGTGAGCGTCGTCCGCAGGATTTCCTCGGACTTGCCGCCATGATACACGTAAGCCGTGTCGAAATAGTTGACGCCTCCGGCAATGGCGGCGTCCACCATCGCCTGTGTCTTTTCGGCGTCTATGTCAGCGGCGTTGTCGCTCGTCTGAGGCAGGCGCATCGCGCCGAAACCTATCAGCGACGTCGTAACTCCGAGTGAATCCGTCTTTATCATTTTCATTGTATCAAATCAGCCCTTCTTAATTTTTATAAATAGCCGTTTCTATGGCGTGTATGGATTTGCGCAGGACCTTTACGCGGGCGTACAGCTTGTCGTTCGCCTCGACGAGCGTCCACGGAGCGAACGTCGTGCTCGTGCGCAGCATCATGTCCTCGATCGCCGCCTCGTAGGCCGGCCACTTCTCGCGGTTGCGCCAGTCCTCCGCCGTTATCTTCCAATTCTTCTCCGGTATTTCCTCGCGCTCCTGGAAGCGTCTCAGCTGTTCCTCGCCGTCTATCTGGAGCCAGAACTTCACGATAATGGCTCCGCCGCGCGCCCACCCGTCCTCCATCTCGTTTATCTCGCCGTAAGCGCGCCGCCAATCCGCCTCCTCGGTGAAGCCCTCAACGCGCTCGACCATCACGCGCCCGTACCAGCTCCTGTCATATATCCCGATGTGTCCGGCCTTTGGGAAAACGTTCCAGAATCTCCATAAATAGTGATGCGATCTCTCCCAGTCGTTCGGCGCCCCGGTCGGGGAAACCTGATAACCCCTCGGGTCGAGCCGCTGAGTGAGGCGCTTGATGCAGCCGCCCTTGCCCGCCGCGTCCTGTCCCTCGAAGACAATCACCATAGGCCGCCTTACGCGGTACAATTCATACTGCAATTCGCGCAAGCGCTTCTGCATCTTGGGCAGGAGTTCATTGTACTCCTCTATCTCTATTTTTTTCGTGAGATCCAAATTCCGCAGAACGGTCGGTTCGCTCGTTATCTTTACATCCGGCTCGTTCCGCGAAGCCTCCCCGCGCTCCTTCGCGCTCGGCGGGTCTATGGATATGGCCTCGGCGTGTTTCCTTTTGAAATCGTATTCCTCCAATCCGCGCTCCACGCTCTTCACAACCGCGCTCAATATTTTTATCGCGGCGTATCGCTTGTCGGTCGCCTCGACGATGGTCCAGGGCGCGAAGTCCCTGTCGGTGTACTGTATCATCTCGTCAATTTTGCCCGCCGTCTCGTCGTAACTCTCGAAGCCGCGTCCTTCAGGCTTGCTCGTCCTCCACCTGGACGATTCGTCGCGCTCCAATTTTTTGAGGCGTTTTTTCTGTTCCTTCTTGCTTATGTGGAGGAAGAATTTTATGATTACATACCCGTCCTGCGAGAGCTGCCTCTCGAATGAAGATATATCGCCGTAAGTAATGGGCGAATCCGCCTCGTCGGTTATGAGCCTGTACCAGCTCCTGTTGAATACGCCTATCCTTCCGCGCGGCGGCGTCATCGCCCAGAAACGCTTCATCGGAGGCCAATACGCGCTCTGGTTGTCGTCGGCCGCGCCGCGTACATAATAAACGCGGAAGCCGCGAGGATCCATCGGCAGTATCAGCTCGTTTATCAGAGTACCCTTGCCCGACGCCTCCCAGCCCTCGAACACTATCATCACGGGCATATTCGCGTCCTTGGCGGCGCGCTGCAGCTCCCCTAAGCGCTCGCGCAGCACCTCGGCGGCTTTCTTGTACTCCTCCTTGTCCAACTTGCTGGATAAGTCTATTTTTTCCAACATGAGAATGCCTCCCCGACAACTAAAACAGTGGGGCTCCGCCCCACACCCCGCAAGGAAGGGAGCGCCCCTCCTTGACCGCGATCTAAAATATAACCCCTGTTTTTGCCGATATGTGCTTCAGACTTGCGCGGACGCCGGGTGTTCTGTATGGGCATCCGATCGTATCTATACTGCCGGTCGCGCGCCTGCCGACCGCGCGACGCTCCTCCGTTATCACCCTTATCCTGTAATGCTGCTCAAAGCCCTCGTCCACGGATATTATACCTATCAGCGCCGTCCCGTCGCCGGCAAAAAATATCTCGCGGAATAGCGCGATGTAATCCCGCCCCTCAATTTTATCCCCGACGAGCGAGGCAAGCGCTTCGCGGATTGGTTTATCCGCGCGTGAAGCGCGCTCCCCGGCAGCCGGCTCAAATTCGGCGCTATGCTCCCCCATATCGTCCTCCAATTCAAAATCCCCCGCGGCCTCGCCCGTTTTGACGGCGACCGCCGAATAAACCTCGCGCCCCATCTCGCGCCACTTGCGCCCGTATTTTGTCATGCAATCCGGCTCGCTGCCGCGCTCCGCCGCGCTCACCGAAAAGCCCGCCCGAGCGAACGTCTCCCGCGCCTCCGCCGCGTACCAGCCGACGTCGGTCAATAAATTAAAAGACCCTCCGGCGACGAGGCGGGATCTCACGAGCCGCGCGAAGAGATTCGTCGTCACCCTTCGCTCCGCGTGACGCCTCTTCGGCCACGGGCACGGGTAGTTCATATATACCGCGTCCACGCAGGACGGCTCGAACGCCCATTTCAAAAGATGCCTCGCGTCGCCGAGCATGAGGCGGACGTTGTCAAGCCCCGCCGCGATTACCCGCCGAGCCGCTTTCGCCAAGCACCACTGCGACACCTCTATGCCCACGGCGAGTGAACCGCGTTCCGCGCGCGCCGTGCGCTCTATATATTCGCCGTTGCCGAAGCCTATCTCAAGGGAGAGCGGACCGTCCGCGCGGGAAAATCTCCCGTCCTCCCGCCCCCTTAAAATTTCGCTGAAATTCCAATACATAACATACTCTCCTCAAACAACTTTGAATGCGTCATCACGTCAATATTATCACAATATCGAAGGCTTGGGACGGAAAAGGCGTTTTTCCTGACGCGTTCAAACCAATGTGCTATTTACGGAATCACAGGAGGGGCAGCCGCAATGGTACGGCGCGCGCCGCGCTTGACAAATAAAGCAAATGATATATTATTTATATACTGTTTTTGAGGAGGGGTAGGAAATGCGGAGAATGTTCGGTAAAATGACGGGAATTTCGCGAAAAACTCTTGACAAGCTCTGCGGAATCCGCCATACTCGTTCGTTCGTTCGTTCGTTCGTTCGTTCGTTCGTTCGTTCGTTCGTTCGTTCGTTCGCGCTCCCCTTATCTCGCCAACCTTTCACGCAATCCCGAGTATAGAACTCACAGCCTAACATCCCATTCAAACGATTGGATATTTCCGCCGCGCATGTATAGCGCGGGCGGCTTATGTTGTTTGTCCGGTTCCTCGGTTTGCGGCGGTTTCGCTTTATTGCGCCGGGAGGTGATTGCGGGGAAATAACGAATAGAGGCTCCGAAGAAGCTGACTGTTGTTTTACTCGCTGTTCTTCCGTTTCTTTGTTGCGTTAATTGCTGAAGGAGGATGTATCTGATGAAAAAGTTCGCGCTGTTGTTCGTATTTGCGCTCGCGGCGGCTTTCTGCTTCGCGGCCGGCTCGGAGGCGGCGGTGTATTATGCCGCGCCTGTCGCATATGCCGCCCCTATTGCGTATACTGCGCCTGTCGCGCCTGTCGCGTATTATGCCTCGCCTGTCGTGTACACTCCTTACTACACCGCAGTAGCTCAGTCAGTCACTCTTGTTCCGCAGGTCGCCGTTGTTAAGTCGGTAAACGTAAAACCGGCGGCAGCTAATATAGTTCTTGCTCCGTCGCCGGTAGCGGTTTATCCGGCGGTCACCGTTCCCGCACCGGTCTCGTACCAGTATACGACTTATTATTACGGTACGAACGGGGTGTACTACGTGCGTTAGATATGACGACTTCGGTTTAAGGATAGGGAAAACGCTGTGGCGTTTATCCCTGTCCTGTGATATTATTAATTCAGGCAGTAAAATCTAAGATCGCGATCAA
Organism: Synergistales bacterium; assembly: GCA_026002695.1. Taxonomy (GTDB): domain Bacteria; phylum Synergistota; class Synergistia; order Synergistales; family Synergistaceae; genus BOCB01. The sequence goes on along the minus strand of BOCB01000001.1, from coordinate 75,333 downwards.
GGAGGAGAGCGAGTTATGGTGTTAAGGAAGACAGGTTTTGTTTTGATGTTCTGTGCGGTAATGTTGTTAAGCGAGATGCCGTCGTTTGCGGTGACGATAACGACGAGCGAGGTTCCGGCCACGTATTACGAAATATCTCCGGGGAGTACCAGATGGAGGGTGGAGCGCGGAGGACGGCTCGTGCCAATATCCTCGTCGCGTGTGAAGTATATGAGGGTGGCCACATATCATAACCCGGGGCAGCAACTGCTTGTGGTTCCAATGAATTATGGCGCCGATATATCGGTCTACCAGCAGAATCAGACGGCGCCGGCGCCTCCTCGGTACGGTGCTTCCGCGCCGAATGCCGGGAAGGCGAAGCCTAGGTCACCGAAAGCTCCCTCTTCGCCGCAAAATCGCCGAAATCAACCGCCCGCGCCCAAGACGCCTGTGCCCAGGCCTAATCAGGGCGGACAGCCTAACTATATGCCCGCGCCGCTTCAGCAAGCGGCTCCGGTTCCTCAGACTATGCCTCCCGCCGTCCCCCGGATGATACCTGCCGGGCCGCAAGGTTATTATCAGACGCCTCAGGCCGCGCCGGTCCCGCAGGTTCAGGTCGCGCCCGCGCAAAATACGCTTGCTCAGGACTACACTCAGATGTTTCCGCCTGTGGAAAAAGCTGAATGATGAGGCGGGTTAAGCTGATTTATTAAAACTCAGGGAAGGCTGATTAAATAGCCAAAACGGAAATCGCCGCTTTGGTACGCGGAGCCGTCAGCCTTTACTTCGATCAATCTTGAGGGGGAAAAAATATGCGTTTTTATTTTAGGGTATTTCTGGCTGCGGCGCTTTGCCTGTGCCTTTGGCGCTCGGAGGCGGGCGCGGAATGGATGCGGATGCTGCCCGGCAATGTTCCGGACGGCAAGGTAATCGGCATTGCGGCTGATACCTACGTTCTGGACTTGGGGCTGTCGAATGGCGTGAGAGAAGGCGCTCACTATCTTGTGTACTATGATGACGCTGACATCGCCGACGTCAACGGTGTCGTTATAGGCAAGTACAAGATACCCATTGCCGTGATAACGGCGCGCGCCGTTTCCATGACGGAGAGCATATGCACGGTTGAACGTCCGAGCAACGGCTGGCTCATAATGGAAGGGGACAGAGTTATGCCGATAAACGAGGGGAGTTCGGACAGCATGAAATTTGCTACGCTCTACGGCAACCCTCCGCAGCCCGATACCTTTTACGCGGGCAGATGGAAAAGAATCGGCCCGATAACGAATCCATCCGGCATAATAGCGCATTATTATTACGGATGGAGGCTTGCGGGGGCGCACCCTTATACGGCTGCAAACGCCCCCGGCTTCTATTATTGGAAACCGGGCGTCGCTGTCGCGTCTGCGTATCCGCTTCCGCACAGCGGTTTCATAATGCCGCCGACGCCGGAAACGGCGCCCGCTCCCGCGCCGCCCGCTGCGCCTCAACCGCAGAAAGACGCGTCCGCTCTGTATGACGCAAACCACGCGACTGATTCGCGGGTAATAAAATACCTCCCGCTGACCGATACCGCAAGGAACAGCTTTGGAATTGAGCACAGGCAGGCATGGAACTTATACCAGGGCAGGCGCTATTACGACGCGATAGTGAAGTTTGCCGACATGTCGGCGAGATACTCAATGAACTACCTGTCGCCGTATTGGGCGGGAATGTGCGCGTTGCGCCTCAACGATAAGGATGCGGCAAGCGAATGGTTCAGCCTTTCGCTGCAGATAAACCCGGCTTATCAGCCCGCGAAGGATGAAATGTCGCGGATGGGCCGTCTGTAACGGTTATGGTATATTCACAATCTCACAAATCGCAAGGGCAAGTATGTGAAAATTGTGAAAATGCTTGACTGCCACGCATTTTCAGTGCATAATCAGCCTTGTTGCCGCGCGCTTTGACTTTCACGGTTCACAAGGCATGATTTTTTTGTATATTGCATAATCTTATTGAAGGAGGCGACATATTGTGACAAAAGCGGAATTGGCAAACAATGTAGCGGAGGCTGTAGAAGGACTTACTAAAAAGAAGGCGGCTGAGGTTGTTGACGCGATATTTGCTTCCATACAAAGCGCGCTTGTTAAGGGTGAGAAAATTCAGGCTGTTGGTTTCGGGAGCTTCGAGGTCCAGGACAGAGCGGCCCGCAAAGGACGCAATCCGCAGGATCCCCAAAAGGTAATCGACATCCCGGCCAAAAAAGTTCCTGTTTTTCGCGCCGGCAAGGCGCTGAAAGAAGCTGTCAACGTTACGAAGGCCGGCAAAAAGAAGTAGCCGTCTGCGTAATTTGTTGGTATATTTTTAGGCGATTACCCGTTTACGTCATGGTAGTCGCTTTTTTGTGCCGCAGGTAAAAAATCTTTTGACTTTTCACTAAGGGCCGGGGGAGCTATCCCTCGAGGGGTGTGGGGCAGCGCCCCACGGTTTGATTTCTTACAGGGGGAGGTGTTTCCCTTGATTCCCAAAACGTTGGAGTGGCTCGGCGGTAAACTCAGGATTGTGGATCAGCGGGCTCTTCCCGACAAGCTGGTTTTTTGGGATTGCGAGTCCTGCTCGGAAGCGGCTGAGGCAATACGCACGCTGGCGGTTCGCGGAGCCCCGGCCATAGGTATCGCCGCCGCCTATGGCGTCCTGCTCGGCGCTAAAAGGGACAGGGGGGCTGTAAAGGATGCCATAGCCGAGCTTGCCTCCACGCGCCCGACCGCGGTAAACCTCTTCTGGGCTCTTGAGCGCATGAGGGAAACCGCGGAGCGGTTCGCGGATTTGCCCGATCGTGATTTTATCGCCGCGCTCGAGCGCGAGGCTCGTACAATACACGAGGAGGATGTGCGCAACAACAGGAAGATCGGCGAGTTTGGCCAGTCCTTCCTGCCCGAAAGGGGCGCGGTCATCACTCACTGTAACGCCGGAGCTATGGCGACGGGAGGTCATGGCACGGCACTGGGCATACTGCGCTCGGCGCGTGAGCATGGCAAGGAGATGAAGGTCTACGCCGATGAGACGCGGCCTCTGCTGCAAGGGGCGCGTATAACGGCGTGGGAGCTCGCGGAGGACGGCTTTGACGTAACGCTAATATGCGATTCGATGGCCGGCGCGTTGATGAGGGATCGCGCCATCAACGCCGTCATAGTCGGGGCGGACAGGATAGCGGCAAACGGGGATACCGCCAATAAAATAGGCACCTACAGCCTTGCGGTTCTCGCCGCACACCATCACGTGCCGTTCTACGCGGCCGCGCCGTACAGCACGATAGACCCCAAGACTCCCTCAGGAGCGGATATACCGATAGAGGAGCGCGACCCTGACGAAATACGCGAGCTGCCCGCAGGCAGAAGGGCGCCGCAAAATATATCCGTATGGAATCCGGCGTTCGACGTTACCCCGGCGTGGCTCATCACGGGCATAGTTACGGAGCGCGGGATAAAGAAAGCGCCGTATAATTTTTAGGGTGCGGGGCGAGGAGCCCCGCGGTTCTTTCTTTTTATCCTTTATCTCCTGTACTTCGCCGATTTGAAATCGGCGAGGGTTTTAGCGTGTATCGCTATGTCGATATGATATTGCAGATACGGGGCGGACGCGAACCATAGAAGCGCGGGGGATACGGCGAAGCCGGCGGCTTTCGCGCGGACTAAGTCATTGTTGCCGCCGTAAATGGCGTCTATCATAACCTCGCGCGCCCACAGAAATATATGCCCGCTCACGGCCGAGTATACGGCGGCGGCGCAGACGGCGGCTTCGAGTATCGCGGCGTTGTCGGAGACCGAAAAATCGCGCCCGTAAATAATCACATCCATCGCAACGGCGAACGAACATATAAAAATCACGGAATAGGACGCGATCCAAGTGAGAAGCGCGCTTTTCGGCATAATTTCATCTATCTTAGATATGCTGTTCATCATAGGCAAACGGCGGATTAGCCAGATTATCGACGCCAAACCCAGAGTGAACACGTGCAGCGCGAAAAATATTATAAGCGACGAGCGTCCGATGCGCTCGAACTCATCGGCTATCTCCGAACCGTCAACTATATCGCCCGTCGTTGGACTGTCCGTCATGCGTGAGAGCGCTCGTATCAGCCGCGCTACGGTGCCGCGCTCATGGCGGACGTGATAAGAGCCAAGCCTCGCGCCGCAGAGAGGGCAGAATGGTCTTTTCCAGTCGGCCGGCAGTTTGCCCTTACACCTCCGGCAGCGCCTGCCGTCCTTACGCATCGTAGGCATCCCTGCTGTCAGCCGCGCGGCTCCGCCTCGGCTTAGGCGGCAGGACGAAATCCTTTACGAAGGCGCGCACCGCCATATCCGGCACGATATCGTCATAATCGGCAAAGCCCGGCATCCCCAATCCCATCAGTCTGTTAGTGTGATACTGTATGTACGCGGCGCCGAACAGAAAGAGTTTGAGCCACGACGCCATTGTCCTGCCGCTCATTATAAGGTTGTTGTCCCAGGCCGAGACCACTTTTCTTATGTTCCATCGGATGTCGAAATAATAGTAACAACGCATGGGAAGCACCGTTGCCAGGTACAGCAGGGAGTAGATCGCAAAGCATATCGCGGCTGTCTTCAAGCCGTCCTGATGCCCGGTGAATATCCGGTAGAGAGAGAAAGCGGCGGACAACAACAGTATCAGATGAACGCAGAAGGACATGACGGCATACAATTTCATACGTCCGGCTCTCACCTTGTCTCCGCAGAGAATGGCAAAAGCCGGCGCATTTACCCACATCCATATGGAGGGGTACATGCCGAGCGATAAAATACACAACGAAACAAAAAGCTCAATCGGTATGTAGCCCATCAGCTCCGCCCTGTTTGCCTCACCGTATTTAGATAGGGTATGAAAGGCGTATAGCAACCTTCCCTCGGCATCGCCGAGGGAACTGTCCGCGCGCCTGTCTCTGTTTCCGTTCATCGGGCAAGCGCTTTCCTTACCTTCCCCCTTTTGCCTCCGGGAACATTTTGAGGAACTCGCCCTCCAAGTAAGGAGCGTCGTCCTTTTCGGGAGTTTTTCGCGGCTGGTCCCGCGCGTCCTCCGGCGGTTCCGGATTAACAGCGGGAATGACCGGCGGCTGCGGCTCTTTGTACACCGGAACCGCCGGCGCCATAGGCGGGATATAGTCTTCACGCGCGGGGCGCGGCTCGCTGCCGTTCTCCGTGTTCCGTTCGGCAGCCGATTCCGGGGCTGTGCGGGCATCGCCCTCTACTATCGATATTTTCCCGTCAGTCCCTGCGCGTAACTCAATGACCTCGCCGCACGCGGGGCATATCACGGTGTTAAGCTCCGAACGCGCCGCCGGCTCATTAATCGGCAGCTCCGGAGGCGCCTCCGGCTCAATATAATCCGCGCCTCGGATTTCATCGGGCGGCTGAGTTTCCCCGTGAGCCGGGGGGGCGTCATCGTTCAAATAGTCCAAACCGGGGATTCTGACCGCTGTCGCTTCCGCCGGCGGTTCAGCTTTGAGCGGGGATGGAGTTTTTTTCTCCGGCTCGTCATCGTTCAGGTATTCGAGCCCCGGAATTCTGCTGACAGGAGGTATCGGAGCCGCGTCTTGTTTGGGCGGCGGTACCGCCGGCTGCCGAACCGGTTCCGGCGGAGCCGCCTCTTCTCGCATGTCGTTCAAATATTCCAGCCCCGGTATCTTGTACGGCGGGGCGGCAGGGGAGTTCTCCGGCGGCGCGTCATTTGGGGTGAGCGCCCTTGCCGGCTGCGGGGACCTCGTCAAATCTATACCCGGAACCGCGCGGACTTCAGCGGTTGGCGGCGCCGTCAACCGCGTCCGCTGAAACTGGCTGAAGTTATCTGATTGGCCGGATGCGCCGGGTTTTATCTCAATCGCCGCCGTCGTCCTGTGAGTGCTTATGCCCTCGCCCAAAGACGGCGGGGCAGGCGCGCTCGCGAGGTCTTCCTCGTCAAGAGCAAATATCGGAGCCGACCGGTCTCTCTTTGGGGCGGGATCGGCGGGCACACGATCCACTACGGGCAAGCCGGGCAAGTCAGTCTGTCCGGCCTTCTCCTCGGGTTTGGCCTCCCCCCGCGCCTCAGGCGCGGCAGGCAAAGACGCAGGAGACGCCGATACCGAAGGCAGCGGCTGAGTCTCGTTCGGCTCAGCCGGCTGTTGAACAGCCGGCGTTGTGCCGGGCTCTTGCGGAGACTCGACGTCTTTGAGCTTATAATTACCGCACAGCGGACAAAACGGTTTATTCCACGATACGACGTTGCCGCAGCGGTCGCAGACTTTCATGCGTATCCTCCTATGGGTTGGGGCCCTGGCGTATCTCCAAATTCTTGTTCGCGCTCCACGCGTGATAGGCCGAGTCGTAGTTGCGCGCGTTCTTGTAGCCGCACACGCGGAATATCATCGTTGTGAACGCCGAGCGAACACCTGCCGTGTCGTACAGGATTATTTCCCTGTCCTTGTCCGTGAATCCGGCGCTTAACAGCACTTCCTGCATCTTTTCCTCCGAATGTACGCGGAAGTCCGGAGTGAATACGTTCGACATATCGAAGTTAATCGCGCCCGGTATGTGGCCGGGGCGCGCCTCGCCGAACGGGCGTATCTCGCCTGTATACTCCTTCTCGCTGCGAACGTCGACTATCGTCAGGTTCGGGTTGTCGATATTGCTGGCGAGCCACTCCGTGGAGACGTTGTAGGCGGGGTCGAACTTATTGTGCGGATATGCGGCCGCCTTGTTCGCGTGGGTGGTATTGGAGGTCTTGCCGCCCGACGCCTTCCACGCGCTGAAGCCTCCGTCGAGTATTTTAGCGTTGTTGAAGCCGGTCGTGCGGAATATCCAGACCACCCATCCGGCGTTGCCCCAGTCGCCGCCGTCACCGTAGACTATGACCTCTTTCTTGCCGTCGACGCCGAGCGCGCCTATCCTCTTGGCCACGACCGCCGGGTCGGTGATGTCGCCCCAGTTGGGATCCCCGGCCTTGCCGCCCATGTTGGCGAAGTAAGTCCACTCAGCGTTGACAGCGCCGGGGAGATGTCCCTGCTGTCCCTTGTAGAGAGACTGAGCCCTCGCGTCAATCAGGACAACGCTGCCGATATTCGCTTTGAGCCATTCCGGTGTTACGAAGAGCGATTTGTACGTCTCGGTAAAAGGCGCGCTTGGCTGCGGGGCTGCCGGCGCTGCGGCCTTTGGGGCGGCTGATGCGGCGGCCATGGCGGAGCCCGCAAACGAGACGATTAACGCGGTTACTAACAGCAGCTTTGCAAATAAATTGTTACGCTTCATAATTCTTATCATTCTCCCTTTGTTTAATTTAGTTTACTTAAAAAACATCCTACACAGTATATTTTACTCATCTTTTGATATAATGCAACAGTAAGAAATTGCATGAAAGAGATTACATGAACAGGGCGGAGGAAAACGGGCGGATGGCAATCCGCCCATGCTTCTGACGTTAGCCCGTTTAATTTTTTTGTTATTGGCCCGGGCAGCGGTGAAAAGCAAATGCTCGCGATGATTATATTTGGAGGTGTTCGGGATGGAGCTGAGTTTCATCAAGACTGACCCGACTGGCAACGCTACGATATTGGTTGAAAGTTCGGTTCCCAGGAACCGTTATGCCGAAACAGCCGCCGCGTTGATGCGCAGGGAGAATCTCTGCGCGGAGCAGGTTGGTTTTATCGAGGAGCCGGAGCGCGGAGCGCGGGCGCGGCTTTGTATGATGGGCGGCGAGTTCTGCGGCAACGCGGCGATGAGTTTGGCGGCCTTTATCGCTCATCGCGACGGCGTGAGCGATATGATTGTTCCTCTTGAGATGTCGGGCGTATCCGGCATAATAACGTGCGGCGTGAAGCAGACGAACGGCGGAACCGTATACAGCGGCTCCGTTGAAATGCCGCCGCCCGAACATATCGGCAGGGCGGGGCTTCCGCTGGGCGGGACGGTGGCTCACTTGGTCGGCGTGAAATTGCCCGGGATAACCCATATCATTGTGCCGGTGAGGATGTTCAAGACGATGGAGCTCGCTAAGGAGGCCGTCAACCTCGTTGCCGGCAAGTGGATCGATCTCGTCAGGTCCGACGCGCTCGGCATAATCCTCTTCGACGCGAAGACATGCTACATCGAACCGCTCGTCTGCGTCAAGGGGAGCGGGACGGCGACCTGGGAGCATGGCTGCGCCAGCGGCGCCGCGGCCATCGCTTATTATATATCGAGCAGCGAGGGCTGCGGCGCGTCGCTGCGCGTGCGTCAGCCGGGCGGCGTGATCGACGCCGACGCTACCTATGAAAACGGCAGCGTAAAAAAAGTTACCGTCAGGGGGAAAGTACGCATCGTGGCGCGCGGCGTAACATATATATGAAAAGAGGACCTGCGGCATGAGCGGCAAGGATAATGATTTTATCGTAAAGAGCCTTTTGGAAAATGATCTTTACAAGTTCAGTATGTGGCAGGCGCTGCTGCACAGCCACCCCGGCGCTCGCGCGGAGTATTCCTTCGTCTGCCGCAACAAGCCGGAGTATCCTCTCTCCGAACTCGCGGACGGCGTGAACCGCGAACTCGACCACTTATGCACGCTGCTGTTCACTCAGGACGAGCTTGATTATCTCGGACGCCTGAGCTATATCAAGGATGACTTTGTGGATTATCTCACGGTGTTTCGTTTCCAGAGGCACTTTGTCGAAGTCGAGGCCGCCGGGGATGATTTGTTTGTGCGGGCGTCAGGTCCTCTGCTTCACGTTATGGGGTTCGAGATTTACGTACTTTATATAATCAGCGAGCTTTATTTCAAGCGCTTTGGCAGCGCCGGCGTCATCGAAGAGGCGAGGCGCCGCCTGTTTGCCAAGATAGAATATCTGCGCGGGGAGATAGACTCGTCCGGCACGCCGTTCATTTTCTTCGACTTCGGCTTGCGCCGCCGCTATTCGGGAGCGTGGCACAGAGAGGTTGTCGAGACGTTCGCGCGCGAACTGCCGGACTGTTTTAAGGGAACGTCCGACGTGCTGCTCGCGAAAGACATGGGACTGGCGCCTGTGGGTACTATGGCTCACGAGTACATGCAGGCATTCCAGGCGTTCGGCATAAGGCTGCGGGATTTCCAGAAAGCGGCTCTCGAAGCGTGGGTTCAGGAGTTCCGAGGGGATTTGGGCACGGCGCTGACCGACGTGATAGGCATCGACGCGTTCCTCGCGGATTTCGACCTTTACTTTGCCAAGCTCTTCGACGGGTTAAGACACGACTCAGGCGATCCATACGAATGGGGCGAGAAGGTAATTGCCCATTACAAAAAATTACGCGTCGATCCGAAGACCAAGAGGCTCGTTTTTTCGGACGGGCTCGACATTCCGACCGCCGTCGCGATATACAGGCACTTTCGCGGGAGGATACAGATCTCGTTCGGCATCGGCACGAACCTCACCAACGACACGCCGGTAAGCGCGCTGAACATCGTGATGAAGATGAAGTCGTGCAACGGCCAGCCGGTGGCGAAAATATCCGACTCGCCGGGCAAGACAACGGGAGCGGATCCGACGTTTATGGCGTATCTGCGTCAGGTCTTTAATATGCGCGCGTGATAGTGTCCGATTTGATTTATAGTGTATAATATTCCGTGGATGTTCTAAGTTCATCCCAAGAAAGAGAAGGAGGTCAGTCTATGCAGAAGTATGTCTGTTCCGTATGCGGTTATATCTACGACCCGGCTAAGGGCGACGCGGACTCGGGGATAGCGCCGGGTACCCAGTTCAGCGACATCCCGGATGATTGGGTATGTCCTGTCTGCGGCGTGGGTAAAGATATGTTCGAGCCGGAGTAGGAGACGGTAGGCTGAGGTTAAGGATAAGGAAAGCCTGATTTAATCAGCGCTTCCTTGAGTGAGAAAACAATGGGTTTGCGATATAACTGCCGGGGCGCGGCTCGCTCCGGCATGCTTTTTATTTATTTTCAAACGGGCGGCCAATGGCCGCCCTGCTCATTTTCCCCTATAACCCTGAAAATGGCGTTCTTGAGTTCGTTTACGTCTATCGGTTTCGATATGTGGCCGTTCATGCCTACGGCTGCGGTCTCCTCCATGTCCTCGCGCATCGCGTTCGCGGTCATGGCGATTATAGGAACTGCCGAGGCGTCGTGTTTGTCGCTTCTTCTTATCATTACGGTGGCCTCGATGCCGTCCATCACGGGCATCCTTATGTCCATGAGTATGAGCGCGTAATCGCGCTCCAAGAAGAAACGCACTCCCTCCTCGCCGTTTTTCGCTATGTCGATTGACGCGCCCAGTTCGTCGACGAGGATGGCCGACGCTATTTCCTGATTTATCTCATTGTCCTCGACGAGAAGGAACTTACAGCCGTCGTAACGGCGCGCTCCGACGTTCTCGTCCAGAGCCTCGAATCCCTTCTCCGCCTCAAAGCTCTGCCCGAGTACGATATGGAAGAAGAACACGCTGCCCTTGCCGAGCTCGCTCTTTACGCCTATTTCGCCTCCCATGAGGGTAACAAGGGCTTTACTGATGGAGAGCCCCAGCCCGGTGCCTCCGAACTTGCGGGCTGTCGAGTTGTCAGCCTGGGTGAAGGGCTTGAACATATTGCTCATCTGTTCCTCGGTCATACCTATTCCGGTGTCGCGCACCTCGCAGCCGATGCGAATGTCGCCCGTCTCCATGAGCGACGCGCTCATGGTCAGAGTAACCGACCCTTCTGTCGTGAATTTCGACGCGTTGCCGATCAGATTGAGCAGTATCTGCGAGAAACGCAGCTTATCGCCGATGCCGAATTCCGGAACTGAGCCGTCTATGTCGATTATCAGCTCTAAGTTGCGCTCGTCCATCCTGGGCATGATTAATTCCCGTATGTTCTCGACCATAGCGCGGATACTGAACGAGATATGCTCTATCTCTATCTTTCCGGCCTCTATCTTCGAGAAGTCCAGTATGTCGTTGATTATGCCGAGCAGCAGCGTCGCGGAGGACTGTATTTTCTCCAAATATTCGAACTGCTTCGGGGGCGGCGAGTGCTGAATGGCGAGCCGGGTCATACCGAGAACTCCGTTCATGGGCGTGCGCAGCTCGTGGCTCATGCGCGCGAGAAACTCCTTTTGAGCGGCGTTGGACGCCTCGGCGTGCAGGAGCGCTTTGCGCTCCGTGATGTCCGCGCCGAGCTCCAAGTGCAGTATACGCCCGTCTGGCCATGTTATAAGGCGGTCGGTGGCGAGGAAGTCCCGCCCCATTATCGGATTATGCACCTCACGCCTGAAATCGCGGAAGATCGGGTTGCTGTCCCCGTCGAACATATTGGCCTGCGGACAGTCGCCGCAGACATCGTCCCTTCCGTACAAAACTTTGTAACACAATTTTCCCTCAACATCCCCGTCTTTCAAAAATTTGCCGACATACTCGTTTACGTAGACTATTTTTTTTGTCGAAGGGTCGCAGACTAATATGGCGGTGTCGATATTGCGCATGATGCCGCGCAGTACCGAGACGGCGCGGTTGGTCTCCTCCGCTGCCCTGCTTATGTCGGCCGCCATCGAGTTTATGCTGCCGGCCACCTCGCCGAGCTCGCCGGGCATACGCTTTATGCGGAAGGACATGTCCTTCTTCATGGAGTCGACGCCGTGTATCAGCGTGTCTATATCATTGACCGTTCTCCGCGTGAATACGAACATACATGCCATTGTGAGAGCGCAGGAGATTATCATTAGGGCGGACACAGTCCGCGTTATGTTGCGGAAGTTTTTTTCGATGTCAGTCTGGAGTTCGTTTGCCCATATGTAGCCGATAACCTCTCCGTGCCGTTCGATTGGAAGTATCGCGTTCATTATATTCCCGCGAGCCATAGTGCCGGTCATGACATCCGGCTTGCCGGCGTTCATCGCGGCGCGCCCTTTATGATCGGGGGCTACCGGCTTGCCCACCATATCGGCGTATTGGGAGGACGGGCCGTAAGTGATGATGGCGTCGAGCTCCCGTGAGTAATAACCCACTCCGAGCTCATGCGACGATGCCGCCACATCGTCGGTTATCTTGTACAGCTCCTCGTTCAGGACCCGTATCTTCTCCTCGCGCGCCGCGTTTTCAGCGCCGCGCTCCCTCAGAATGTCGTTGTAATCGCGGTCGCCGAGAGACGCGTCGAGTATCCTGGCAAGCGACATGAGATTCCCTTGCTTCTCCTCGCTGAGAGCGTTCTTAGTGACTTTATTGACACCGTACCAGACGACGCAGCTTGGAGCGAGCATAAAGAGAAACAATATAAAGAACACCTTTCCCTGAAACGAGAAGAAGGATTTCTTCACTATAGGAACACCTCGCCCGACATAAAAAAGACTGATTTATTGTTATGAGCCTAATAGGGTAATGATACCCGGAAAAAATAAAGTTGCTTACTTAATATTATATCCTCAATATTAATATATAAGGAAATTAAAAGGAAAAATTAAAAATGACAATAATCAGGGGAGGAGGACGAACATTTATGTTGAACATGCGGGGCGGACGCGCGGGGTTTTGCAGGGGCGGCATTTTGCCGCCCGTTTTTTGCCCGCCCCTACCGCAAAATTACAGTTCCATCGTCAGAGTCAGGTAATACGACCTTCCCTCTATGGGGTACCACAGTATGCGTTCCGGGCCGTAAGCCCCGTTCGGGCGCATCTTCCACCCGTCGGCGGCGTCAAATACATCGTTGATGCCGAGAGCGAGCTCCGACGTCGGGGAAAGAGCGTATTTGAACCCCAAGTTCCATATGCCCTGCGCGTCAAACAGCACGCTCTCCGTGAAGTCGGCATAGTTCTCTCCTATGTAGCGGTACTCGGCGAAGACAGAGCCCGTGCCGCGCGCCTTTCTCGACTGCTCTCCGAACTTGCGGGTGAGGCGCGCGCTTCCGCTCCACTCCGGCCTGTTGGGCAGAGCCTTGCCTCCGTCTCTTGCCGTGCCGGTATCGCCGTCGTTCACTCCGTCGAGCCATGTGGCCGAAAGCGACAGGCTCCACAGATCCACATCGATCGCGCCCTCGAACTCAACGCCGTTTACCTTCGCCTTCGCTACGTTCTCGTATCTGCCGAAAGTAGGGCTTGTCATGTTGAACTCAATCAGGTTGTCGCTGTCGCGCCGGAAGTAGGACAAGGACGCCCGCGCCTTCGAGCCCTTTATGAACGAGGGCTCCCCGTTCCATATCGCGCTGATGTCGAACTGAGTACCGGTCTCCCATTTCAGGTTTGACGCCGACGGCAGGATGAACGCCCCGTCTCCGTAGTTCTCATACATATTCGGGGCGCGCGAGTACGTGCCGAAGGAGCTCTTCAGCATCCATGAGCGCGAGAACTCCTTTGTAAGCGCCACCTGCCACGTGAGTTCGCTGTCGCCGTCCTGATTGTGCCAGCGCAGCGACGGGGTCGCGGTGAAGCTGCCGGACCTGTCGAGGGCTATGGTATCCTGAAGCGCGAGATACCAGCTCGACATATCGTAGTTATCGATACCGTTCAAGTATTGCGTCCTCCTCAGCATATCGCCGTCCACTTTGAGGCTCTCGTCGCTGTACTCGGCCAAGAATTCAAAGAAGTGGCGCTCCCCGGCGCTCCAGTCGGCGTTCAGCGATATGCCGGTTCGCGACGTGTCATAGCTGCTCTTCACTACGTTCGCTATGGGACTCTGCTGCGGGCTGCGCCTGCTGTCATAGTCCTTGCCCTGTTCCGTGCGGATTATCTCCCAGCCCCAGTTCACCGAACCGGCAGTCTGACTGCGGCCGAGCGATACATCCCACCGAGTTGTGTCCAAGAGCGCGCCGCGTTGAATAGTAACGCCGTCCTTGTCGCTGCCGGGAGCCTGCAAGGGCAGATCGCGGTCGCGCTTCGAGTAGGAGAACCTCGCTTTCCAGTGCTCATCCTCCCATTTAAGGAGCGCGTCGGTATTGTTAAAGCCGTTGTCGCGCCGATTCGCGTTGTAGTCGTCGGTGTTGTTGTAGGGGGTGTTGTTGTCGTTCCGGTAGGGGAAGTCGCCCTTGTACGTTTCATAGCCGAACGAGCCGAAGAATTTGCCGCCCCACATCGGCGAGCCGTGGGAAAGAGTCCCCTTGTACCTGCCGAAGGAAGCGGCGCCGAGCGATACGGTTGTCGAAGGTTTTTCCGGCATCTTGGTTACGATGTTTATGACGCCGCCCATCGCCTGAGCTCCGAAGCGGGAGGGGATATAGCCTCTGTATACCTCGATGCGCTCCACGCTGTCGGCGGGAATGGCGGAGAGATCGACCGCGGATTCGCTCTGAAGGTTCATCAGCACTCCGTCGATGTACACCGCAACCTCGGCGGCAGTGCTGCCGCGCACTGACGCGACGCTATATCCGTTGCGCCCCTGTACGCTGATTACGTTGAGCCCCGGCGTATCCTCCAATAATTCGGGGATGGTCCGCTGCTCGCCCAGCTTATCATCGGGGCGTATCACGGATACCGTGCCGGGCGATATATACCTGTCCTCGTTCGTTCCGTAATCCGCCGAACCGACGACGGTCTCCTCCGGCAGATCGACGGCGGCGGGGGACGGAGCGGGAAGCGCGAACAGAGCGGCGAAAAAGGCGGAAAGCACAGCGGCGCGCATGGAAGAACGACATTTCACACAGATCACTCCTAATTATAAAGATATTGATATTTTCTTAAAATCGAGCGGGATTGGCTAAAGATATGTGTGATATGGCAGACTGTACCAAAAGGCCACCCGCGCCCGCGCGCAATAAAATCCGGCTTAATAAATTAGTTTGGCAGGTTTCCTGGCTCTCGTTCATCCTAATTCCGCGCCTTCCCGTTTTCACAGTGGCGTCCGCGGTTTCGTCCCGATTACAGTGGCGGGGCCGCTCCGGTATTTCACCGGATTCCCGTTGCCAAAACATGAAGGTCATTATCATATATTAGCCGGACTTTGTCAAACGGAGTTTTCGCCCCTCAAACCACAGGGCGTGTCTTATTTCTCCGGGGCGGCAGAACGTCAGGGCCGAGAACTTCAGCGCGTAACGCATGACATCATACGGATAAGCCTCTATCTGCCGCATGAGCAGCCCTGCTTTATAGTATACAGTATCGGTTTGGGTTGGTGTGGGTTTAGTGGTGTTTGACCGGGGCTGTAAGTGGGGTTAGGTTTAGAGTTTCCAAAGGTTTTGCGTGTCGTTGCGTTTGGCTGAAAATATGATATGGTGGATCGTACAGGAATCGAACCTGTAACCCCCTGATTAAGAGTCAGGTGCTCTGCCAGTTGAGCTAACGATCCAAACATTATTGTCAAAACGCTCCATCTTTATATGGGGTGAGCGAGGGGACTTGAACCCCCGACCTCCGGATCCACAATCCGGAGCTCTAACCACCTGAGCTACGCTCACCATGAAAAAAGTTCGGTACTCAGACAGCTGCCCTAATGGCGCCCCCGACAGGACTCGAACCTGTGGCCTACTGCTTAGAAGGCAGTTGCTCTATCCATTGAGCTACGAGGGCGAATTCATTACCCACTGCCAAATTGGAGCGGGAAACGGGATTCGAACCCGCGACCTACGGCTTGGAAGGCCATCGCTCTAACCAGCTGAGCTATTCCCGCTCAAGCTCAAACAAGTTACACAACGTTAGTTATTCTACAAATAACATAGCATTCTGTCAATAACTAAATTTTAACTTGCAATTTCTCTTTAACGACACAAGAATGCCGCCCCTACTTGACAAATTCCCTTTAACCGCTTAAATAGATAAGATATTGAACTGTAATAAAAAAGGAGAGGCTATATTATTCCGTTTGTTTACGCGGCTTTTTTAATGAAGAGCCGATTAATTGATTGGATTATACGGGCTTTCCAAAACTTGCGAGGAGTTGATCGGGTTTGGTTTGTAAGGTGAAAAGGTGTTGTTTTATTGTTCTTCTGTTGCTGGCCGCGTTTATTGCGGTGTTTGCGGGTTCCGCCGGCGCGGCGGGCAAGACGCTGGGGCTCGTATATCCTAACGAACCGCCCACGATGGACGTGCAGCTAAATACGTCAGATTACATGGTACCCTATAATGTATTCGACAGGCTCGTCGAGAAGGTCGCCGATCCCGCGACGCGCGAGCCGAAGCTGATACCGGGGCTCGCCGAAAGCTGGAGCGTGAGCAAGGACGGCAAGGTTTACACGTTCAAGCTCCGCAAGAACGCCAAGTTCTCCGACGGTACGCCCGTCAAGGCGAGCGACGTGCTGTACACGTTCAACCGCATGTTCGACCCCGCCACGAAGTCTCTTCAGACGAGCTACTTCGACATGATAGTCGGAGCCAAAGACGTGCTCGCCGGGAAGAAAAAGACCGTCGACGGCATAAAGGCCGACGGCGACTACACTGTGCAGATGACGCTCGAGGAGCCCTTCCCTCCGTTCGTGGACACGAACATCACCGACCCGGCCGGGAGCATTTACTCGGAGAAGTTCACCAAGGCCAAGGGGGATAAGTTCGGCCTCTCGCCGGAGGATACCATGGGCTCGGGCGCATATGTGCTGAAAGAGTGGGTACTCGACAGCTACCACGTCTTAGAGGCCAACCCCAATTACTGGCGCGGCAAGCCCGGCGCCGATACGGTGCGCATTCACATCGCCGGCGATCCTGAGACGGCGCGCATGATGTTCGAGACGGGCGACATCGACATATTCGACTGCGACACTGCCCCCTCGCAAATACCTTACTTCCGAGGCTCGGCCAAGTGGAAGAAGCACATGGTCAAGACACTTCGTATCGGGCTCCGCTACCTCGCGATGAACGTCGCACAGCCTCCGTTAGATAACCTGAACGTCCGCAAGGCGCTCCAGATGGCTGTGCCGCGCAAAGAGATACTCGACGCAGTCTACTATGGAACCGGCGTATTGCCGCATAATATACTCGCAAAGGGGACGTATCCGTATCAGCCGAACCCCACGAGCAAGATAAATTACGACCCTGCCGCCGCGAAGAAGCTGCTCGAGAAGTCGGGGTTGAAGCTGCCCGTCGCGATAGAGTTCTCGTTCTCGAATGCCGGATCGAGCGGCAGAGCTTACTCTCGCATGGGCGAACTCCTCCAGGCGACTATGGGGAAAGCCGGTTTTGTTGTGAAGGTTTCCCCTCTCGACGAGGCCGTATTTGTCGACAAGCGCACGTCCGGCAGTCTGATGCTGTATCCGGGCAGCTGGTCTGACGCCGACGCGGATCCATATTTCTACAAGTTCTTCTACTCGGGTAAGGACGTGAACATGAGCCGCTCCCGCTCGATAAACCTCAACAATCCGCAGGTTGACAAGCTGATACTGCAAGCGCGCTCCGAGCTGAACCCGCAGAAGCGCATAGACGAATACCGCGAGCTCGACAACATGATAACCCATAAGCTCGCCGCGTTCCTGCCGCTCTTCAATATGGAGCACTACTTTGTCATATCGCCGAAGGTAAAGACCTTCATTCCGAACGTCCTCGGCTGGGGCGACTTCATGGTCTATTGGACCGAGATGAACTGATTAACGGACGATCTTCGGCTGCCCGGAGCCTGTTCTAAACGCGATGTTGCGTCTTATGCCGATTATATCATAAAAGGGGTTCCCGTTTGTTTTAAGGGAGCCCCTTTTATGTTGTGTACTGTTGGATTCGTTACTGGGATATGGCTTCTGACGGACAGGTGCCCGCACAAGCTCCGCAGTCCACGCAGGTGTCGTCGTCTACTTTTGCTTTGCCGCCGTCGACGGTGATCGCGCTTACCGGGCAGCCTTCCACACAAGACTCACAGCCGTTGCATTTACCCGCATCGATTGTTACAGACATGAGAAATCCCTCCTTCATTATGAAAATTGTACGAACATTAGTCCGGCTATTATAACACAGGAAGAACTGATTAAATCACTAAAACGGAATTTCGCCGTTTTGAGGGCGCGCGGGGCGGCATGATGTTCACCGCGCAGATTATATTGTTTTTGTTTCTGACAGGTTTACTGACAGTTGATTTATCTTGATTAAAATTTATTAACCTGTGGTTCGAGGAAAATTGACGGCACTGCTTTCGCGTGCTATACTTATATTGTTTGGTAATTGTACTAAGGATCAAGGAAGATCCTGTCGATAACACACATGGAGGTGTTGTAAATGATAAACAGGGGTCCTGTCCTGTCCTGTCCTGTCCTGTCCTGTCCTGTCCTGTCCTGTCCTGTCCTGTCCCTAAGCGTCCGCTTGGGTCGCGGCACATTAGAGGTATTCTCTCATGAGGATCAATACCAATGTGCCGGCGCTTCAATCATATAACGCGTTAACTGCAGTCAACTCTAACCTTCAGAAGTCAATTCAGAAGCTCTCCGCCGGTTTGCGGATAAACAGCGCGGCTGACGACGCCGCCGGGCTCGCCATATCCGAGAAAATGCGCGCTCAGGTGAACGGTCTCAATCAGGCCGTGAACAACTCCCAGGACGGCGTCTCCATGATACAGACGGCGGAGGGCGCGCTGAACGAAGTCCACAGCATACTCCAGAGAATGAGAGAGCTGTCTGTGCAGGCGGCCAACGAGACGCTGACCGCCGGCGACAGAATGTTCATCCAGTACGAGATCGACGAGCTGCGCGGCGAAGCGGATCGCATAGCGAGCACCACCCAATTCAACCGCAAGCAGCTGCTCGACGGGAGCTCGTCAGTGATCTGGAGCACCGACAACCTCGACACGCGCGTCCTCGTCCGCGGCGCGTTGTCCGGCAAGCCCGGCGAGGGGAACTACAAAGTTTCCGTCCGCGCGGTCGACGCCGGAGAGGCCGAGGTACAGAAGAGCCATATATTCTACATAAAGCACAAAAATGTTGCGATCGGCGTCGTCAATAACAAGGACGTCGGCACTATCGAGTCCCTTGACGACTATCCGCCGGGCGACTTCACTGCAGATGTTAAAAAATACACGGTAGGAGATGCCTATGTTCAGCAGTCCTACGGGCTCGGCGCGCTGCCGCCGCCCATTACGGTCGATTACTCCGCTATCACCCTGCCGAGGCAGGACGTCAACGCGAGCGTGCTTCTTGAGGTCGTGGGCGTAGATAATGACACCGGATGGGTGCGCTTCTCCTGCCAAAGCACAACTATCGGATATGACGGCGAGACGAGGCGCTTTACGGACGACAATCTCATCATAACCGCCGCCGGAATATCGGGGATAGCGGCCGGCGATGTCTACGACAAGCTGGGATTTGACCTCCCCGCCGCCGGAATAAGTATCCCCGACTTCACCGAGTACGACGTCGGGGACAAAATGGTCATGAAGTTCACGTGGAACATGAACCCCCCTGTGGATTATCCCGATGACGATATGCACATAAATATCGCAGGCAAGCTCAATCAAGATTGGGAGTACGCATGGGACGAGGTCGGGCCGAACGGCGCGGACACGCTCTATTTCGACAACAAGAACGAGTACAACTTCGCTCCGTCGTTGGTGAGCGGGAAGACCGTTCAGGTCAGTCAGTATTTCCTCAACCCGTTTAACGGCAGCAGTTTCGAAGGTTCCGTGAACATCAGGTTCGCCGACGGGCTCGACTCGTCAGCGGTCGGAGCTGACGGGGAAACGATGGGCTCGATGCGGTTCACCTCCACGTTCATCGGTCAGATCGCGGACGAGAGGGTGAAGCTGCGCGACATCAGGGAGTTCTGGGACGCCAACGGCCGATTTATGCTGAACGAGCCTAAGGAACTGACCGTCATGCAGGGGGACGGCGCCCGCGCATCCGTTACGCTTTATTCGAGCGACACCCTCGGCGACGTTACGCAAAAGCTGAACCAGGCGATAGCGAATTCATTAGGGCAGGGGGCTTATTTGAAAGGGGTGAGGCGCCTCTCCTCGATGGCGGGCGGCGCGGCGAACACCCATGAATCCGTGCTCGGGACGCTGCTGCTCCGTTCGATAATACCGGGCGGCGCGGGCAGGCTCACTCTGAGCGCTGACGAGGACATACTCAACGCGTTCGGCTTCAACGTGATACAGTCCGCGCGAGAAGCGCGGTACGAGGCTGTGGTAACCGACGCCCACTCGGGCAACAGCGTGAACCGCGTTCGCTTCAGCGGCAATATCATAGAGGGCGCGATCGACCCGAATATCGACATCGTGTTCTCCTCAATGATGGGCATAAGGGCGTCGTGGAACGAAAAGACTCTGAAATACGACCTCCTCGCCGAGGGGATCGAGACAAGAATCGTCCACCTGACGGACAACACGACGTACCTCCAGGTGGGGGCGAATGAGCTCGAGAGGTTCTCCTTATCGATAGCGGCGCTGGGGTCGGAGGCGCTGGGGCTGCGCGGGATAGCAGTGACGGACAGGGAGTCCGCCGCCCGCGCTGTAACGGCGATAGACGGCGCGATAGGCAGGGTGTCGTCTCAGAGGGCGATGCTCGGCGCATACCAGAACAGGTTAGAGCACGCGATAAACAACCTGACCGCTGCCGGTCAGAACACGACGCAGGCGGAGAGCCGGATACGCGACGCGGACATGGCCAAGGAGATGATGGAGTTCACGAAGCTCAACATACTCTCCCAGGCGGGAACGTCCATGCTCGCTCAGGCGAACCAGCTGCCGCAGAACATACTGTCGCTGCTGCGGCAGTAACGGAGGAAGCCGAAAGGTGACTACTGAGGGAGGGAACCACGTTATGAAGAAGAGATGTTTTTTGATGCTTGCCGCGCTGTTACTGCCGCTGTTCTCGTTCGGGCTTGGCTTTGGCAGCGGCAGAGCCGACGCCGTACCCGCTTATCCGGAAATGTTAAAACACACGCAGTCAGACGGCAAGGCGGTAAATTTCTATATCAAAGGCGACGAATTTCTGAGCTGGATGACGGACGAATACGGTAACCTTGCCGCCTTCGGCAACACCGAGGAGACGAGCGCGGATCTGTACCTTGCCTCCTGGATACCTGAGGCGAACTTTGTTCCTCCGGCTGAGGACGGGTTCGCGCGGCAGCCGCTCGGCAAGGTTACCGTTCCGTACCTGAACAGGAAACTAACTCCGCCGCTTCCGGGGGGTATGCCTCCGCAGCTGAAAGAGGAGAGCCCGCCCGAGTACATCGCTGAAAAAGCGCGCGCGGCTACGGCGAAGAGGGACGCGGCTATGAAAGAGATGACAGGCGCCGCTTCAGGCGCCCGATTACAGTCGAGAGCGTCCGCTTCGCTCTTGTCGCCCGGGGCATCCGCTCCGCGGGCAGGTATTGTGATATACGTGCGCTTCCCGGGCGACTCTCGTGTGAGCGGCATTGCGTTTTCCCCGAGTGATGAGGCGTTTCTCAGCGACTATATGTTCAACAAGACATACGGGGCGAAATCCGTCGCGGCATTCTACAATGAGAACACGGGCGGAGCCGCCGATATCAATCCGGCCGCCGAAACATTCGGCACAGCCAACGATGGAGTTATAGCGGTCGATCTTCCCGGCTTGCATAACGACTGGGGGAAGTTCATCGGAAGCGGAGCTTACGGTGATTGGATAGTTAATTGTGCCCAGCCGGCCCTTGACGCGGCGGCGTCTTATATCAACTTCGCGTCCTACGACACTAACGGCGACGGCACAATACTGCCTTCTGAACTGTTTATAGGGCTGGTTGTTCAGGGAGGGGAATCCTCCTGCGGGGATCTCATTCCGTCAGTGTGGGGTGTGTCACTACCATATCCCGGTCTGATCGCCGCGGGCAAAATAATCGGAAATATTTTCGAGCAGGGCGCGACACAGTTAGGTCAGCCTCTGACCATAGGAATTGCGGCGCACGAACTCGGCCACGCCCTTTTCGGCTTCCCCGATCTTTACGACACTTCCGTGAGCGAGCTGCCCGGCTTCGGATACTGGTCGCTTATGGCTCAGGGCAGTTGGTCGCGGCAAACCGGCGAACGCGGCGGGGAGACTCCAAGCATGATAGACCCTTACTGCCTCTACTCAGCCGGGCTCGCCGCGCCGAACGCGGTTCTGAATAAAAATTCCTCCGGAACTTTCACAGCGGCGGGACACACGGGGATTTACCTCGTATCGACGGACAATACGGATCAATACTTCCTGCTCCAGCCTCGCGACGCCGCTACCCCTCGCGACGGCGGCACGTTCACCATGATCGATAAAAGCGGTCCTTACGCGGGCTATAGTACAAAAGGACTGTTTATCGTACACGTTGACGGGAGCGTATCCGGTTCTTTCAGCAGCGCCGCGCAGCCTCACCCGGGCAGGGCGGTCGAGGAGGCGCACGGCGGCGGTTTCCATCTGCTGGGCGGATACCCCGGCAACGCGGCCGCCAAGAACAATGGCGACCTCGGCGACCTGTTCGGCAACAAACCGGCAGGCGCCGCCGGCGAGTTCGGCTTCGGCACGCCGGCTGTGACCGACCCCGACACGAATCTCTACAGCGGATCAACCGCTCCTCTGATATCCGGGCAGAGCATCGTCAGCGGCATCAGGATATGGGACATAAAACCCCTTGCCGGAACTGACAGCATGAGCTTCAGGATGGGAACCGGAGTTCCGGCGGATTGGTACGTGAAAACCGCGGCCGCCGGACTCATGAACGGCATGGACTGGGATAACGCGTCTTCCGACCTGTCGGGTGTAATGGCTCTCGCCGCGGACGGGGATAATATATATGTCGCCGAGGGTACATATACGCCGTCGTTAAATATCTATGGCAGCCCCGCGGCCGGCGCTGCCCGGACGTTCCCGTTATGGAATAAAGGCTGTAATTTGACAGGAGGATACGCAAACGCCTCGGCCGGCACAAACACAGCCCTCACCGCTCCGAACTGGGATCCGTGGACGTTCCGCACGATACTGGACGGTGAGGATCAGGCAAATCATGTAATGTATATAGGAACGAATATAGACGGCGCGACATTCAATGTCAGCATCAACGGCTTTACCGTAACGCGAGGAAACGCCGCTTCGTTTTTGTTGTCGTATTCCGGAGGCGGGATATACATGGGCGCCAACCTCGGCTATATAAACTTTCGTGTCACAAACTGCCGTTTCATCGACAATTTTGCAGTGAGTGAAGGTGGCGCGGTGTATGGCTCGGCGTTAAGGATAGTGGGTGATTTCACCAACTGTACGTTCTCCGGCAATCGCTCCAAAGAGTACGGCGGCGGCGCGGCGGCGTGGTATGTTGGCGGCCAAGGTCCTCTGAATTACACGAACTGCACCTTCGTAAGCAACACGAGCGGGGTTCCCGGGGGAGCGATATTATCGAACGTAGCGGGGACTGTAACCAATTGTACGTTTGTGAATAATACGGATGTGAATAATACGGGCTACGGAAACGCGATTTCCGCTTACCACGGCTTGGCAGTCAGAAACAGCCTCTTTGTGAATAACGGAATCTCCGGTTCTGACGTAATGAGTGGCGTCATCGACGGAGGGTACAACATATTCGGCCTCAGCCCCGGGCGCACTCTCGCGAGTACCAGCCAGAGTCTCGACCCCGCCATTATGAATATAGGCTCGTTGAGTTATAACACCGGCGTGAACGAGACGATCCCGCTTTTAGACGGCAGCCCCGCAATAGACGTGATACCGGCGGCCGGCGCGAACCTGCCCGCGAAAGACCAGCGCTATGTCGATCGCCCGGTTAGGGCAAAGGGCGACGTCGGAGCGTTCGAGGCGTCGGGCAGCCCGGCGCCCGTCAGCGGACTGGTGCTCCACCCGAAGAAAATAACGGCTCTCGCCGGGGACAGAAACTTGCTCTTCACGGTCTGGCCGGGTGAAAGCGGAGGCGCTGTTCCAAGCGCGGGAACATGGACGTCCAACCCAACAAAGGTTGCGGTCGTGGAAGCGACGACGCCCAGCGCCGGCGGCAGGCCGCAGGGCAAGGCGAGGGCTGTCGGCGCGGGCGAGGCGATCATAACGTTTGCGGGACCCGGCGGCGTAACGGCGGACGGCACTGTTGAAGTATTGCCGCTTACCGGATCGCGCTCGCCGGCCGCTCCGGAGCTGTCGCCAAGCGCCCCTCAGGCGTCCCCGATCCTGGCAGGCGCTCCGATGAAACAGATCGCCGCCGGAGATATTTCCGACGCGGGCAGCGGACGCGCGTTTGCATACCCCTTGGCCGTGGTGCTGCGCGAATACGCGCCGGAAGGCTTCACGCCGTCGTCGGACGCGCTGGCGATGATAGGCGATCCCAAGATATTCGAGATAGACTACGACTCTTCGGCAATCAGCGCGTCGTCACAGCAGGCGCTGCCGCTCGAAATAACCTTCGAAGCGGCGATCGGCGCGGGAAACGTAGTAACTGACGGCGGTGAAATCGACCTGAACGCGTTCTTCTCTAAGTACGGCGTGTTCAAGCAGATAGGCGGCAAGGTGTTCGACCTCTCGAATATAGTTAAAGACGCGGGCATATCGCTCTCCGACGCGTTCAGCGTAAACTCCGCGCCCGGCGGCGTGAAGGTTACGGCGCGAATCTGCCTGATAGACTCCGGCGCCGCTGACGTGACGGCGAGCAAAGGCAGTGAGGGCGCGTTCGTCCTGATATACGACGGCAAAAACGACGGCATGTGGAGCGACCCGCTGTTCGTCGCCGAGAGGAAAGTATCGGCATCGCCCGATTCGGAGCCGGCGGCTGCTGTTTCAGCGAACAACGGCGGGGGCGGCGGCTGTGAAGTGTTCTCGGCGTCCGTCCTGATGATCCTCGCAGTAGCTCTCGCGCTCAAGTTCACCGAGCGCAGCCGCAGGGCGAAGAGGTAAGGCGGGGGCTGCCGCCCCGCCCGCCCGTTCAGTTAATAACGGCGCGCGCGAGCTCCCTCCTGACGGAGGGAGCTCGCCGTGTATAAAGATGCGAGGGCAGTATGAGTTAGGTAAGCGCTGATTAAATCGCCCAAAATGGGATTTAGCCGTTTTGGGATGCAGAGCCGGTCAGGTTTTTATCGTTACCCTTTAGGCTCCTAACAATAACTCAGCATTTACTTAGGATTATTTGACGTCATTCTTTTTAGACCCCGCTTTATCTTCAAGTCCTGCAATTGCTTTCTCAAATAGAAAACGCTTCATCTCCTCACGTACTCCGGTATTGTAGTAATCAAGCAAAAGCGTATTGAATTCAAGTAAATACTCATCACGAACAGACAGTATGCCCGCCCCGTTTCGTATTAAAATAGCGTTTGCGGCAAGTGTGCTTGTGCGTTTGTTGCCGTCCCGAAACAGTTGCGAGCGGCAGCCCCACAGGAAAACCTCAATTGCGCGTTCAGTAGCGAAACGAATAGTAAGAAGCCGCGTTAATTCCTTTGACAACGTATCGGCATTCATAACCGGAGGACGATAATTTGTTCCGCTAATACTTACGTTGCCGGTGCGAAGTCTGCCCCATTCAAGACTTTCATTACGCGAAACATATCCGTTGAGTACGCAGAGGTAATCTGAATCGAAAGGCTTATCCAATTCGGCAAGTAAGAACCGCCAGGCGTCACGCAGATTCAACACCGTCTGAATGTCGTCAAGCGTGACAGAACCAACGTTCACCCCCTCAAGAATAGTCTGCGTTTCGGGAAAGGTAATAGCGCATCCTTCCAGCCTCGCGCTGTGGTAAATGTTGTCAACAAGATACCGTTTCGCCAAGAATACACTTTCGTCTACTGTCATTGTATATTTGTCTGTATAAATCATTAGTTCTGCAGCTCCTTTCACGCGGATTGCCCCGCCGTGCGCAGACGGCACGCTATTTACGGATAATGAGTTACGCGAGTCCTTCCGGTCAGCATCTGCTGCATAAGATACTTCTTGAATTGCCGCTGTTACTGTAACTTCCGGTTCAGCAGTTCGATTTCACAGTATAGCCACCGTCTTTTGAGCCTTGATAAATTGATACCCTTGATTATATCCTTATCGCAAACGCAGTCAATAACCGCAAATTCCGTTAAAATGGATCCCTTTACGCGAACCTCTATGCTCACAAATTCCTGACTGCCGCGCGCAGAAGCGTCTGTTACGCTGAAGTCCGCGATGATTTTGCTGCCGGAGTCACATTTTACATGGTCTTTGCAGCCGAAACGGGACTCGTCGTTTTTCTTAGTCCAAGGCGCGTCAAAATCCATCTGTTCCTCAACGTTCGCGGCGTCTTTTATCTCGCCGGCTTCTTCCAGTGCATTTTTTCTGAAAATTCGGGCTCAAAAAAGGGCTTGACAAACGTGTTGGGCAGTATTATAGTAAGCATGCTTATTATAATACTGCTTATCAAAGGAGATGTACTTTATGGAACTGCAATTCACGCTCGAAGCGAACGCCCCTGCGGAGAAAATTTGGCCTTATTATGCCGACCCCGCAAAACGCTATGTCTGGGAAAATGATTTAGAAAACATAGTTTTCGATGGCGAGGTCAAGACCGGCACAACGGGCAGTATGAAATTGAAAGAAATGCCCGAAATGCCGTTTACCTTAACAGAAGTTGCCGAGAACGCTTCTTACTGCGACAGGACGGACGTTCCTGGAATGGGGAGTCTTTATTTCGGGCATAAAATACTGCGGGAAAACGGCAAGACCTATATCCGGCACAGCGTTCGTCTGGAAAAAGAGAATCCCGGCGAAGATGACCTTGGCTTTCTCTGCGGCGTGTTCTCTGATGTACCCGGCGCGGTTTTGAAAATCAAGAGAGAGGTTGAGAAATAGGTGGAATTTCCTTCTGATAAATTCAAAAAGGATTCCGACGCTTCAACAGGATTGGTTTTTATCCGTGTTTACAACAAATGGCACTCCGCAATAAAAAACGAATTGCGGGAAGTTGGTATAACTCACCCGCAATTCGTGGTTATGACGGTGCTGAATTTTCTGTGCCAGTCGGACGAATATGTGACACAGGTAAATATCGCAAAGATGGCGGATATGGATGTTATGTCCGTTTCACAAATCATTCGGGGCTTGGAAGAAAAGGGGTTCTTGAAACGGGCGGCAAATCCGAACGATACAAGAGCAAATGCCGTATGGCTCTTGGAAAAAGGGCGGGAAGCAATCAAACGGGCGTTACCAATCGTTGAAAAGATAGACGATGAATTTTTCGGAGTTCTGTCAAACAACGAGCGATATTTTCGGGATTGCTTACACAAATTGATAGCTTCTGAAAATATATAAAATTGCAAGGTGTGAAGTATGAATAGCATTTTTCCATACCTCACGGACCTGGAAAACAACAATAACCGTGAATGGTTCAACGCGAACAAAGAAACCTACAAAAAATCCTGCGCGGAGTTCGAGGAAGTCCTGCACTCGCTTGTACTGGCCGTGAGTAAGTTTGATACCGGTATCCCGTTCTGCGACCCCAAAAGTCTTATGTTCAAAGCGAGCAAATATTCCTGTTGATGAAGCCGTTTATTTACTACCTAAATGCCGCGCTTTCGGGATTGAAAATGCCAACAAGGTAAAACGGGCAGGGCGATTCTCCCCGCCCGTCTTTATCAATTTACAATTCCATACCCCGCGCTCTCGTCTGTCTTGGCGGCTCAATCGTCCGTTGTATCTGCTCGGCATACTTGCGGATAACCTCAACCTCGCGGATTTCATCTTTCAGCGCGTGGTATTCGCCCGTTAATTTCTGGTTTACTTCGCCGGCATTTCTCGAAGAAAAAGAGTCTAAGAGCGCACGGGAGTTCTGTATCCCACAGCGAAAAACTGAAAGAGGACGCAGAAACACTTGGACTTATGGCGTTAATGGTGCGAGACATCACCAAGTGCGTATTGCTGCTGATAAGCAAGGCTGTACCGCATAAGCTCTTGTTCACGCCGGAGCAAGGCGGTAAAATTACATACGCGCTGTACTCCGGCGAAAGAAACGCAAATAAAATACAGCGCGAAAAGCAACTGAACCGCCGGTTGGAACTTAACGCAGAACTGAAAAAACTTAAAGGAGAACTTGAAAATGTCAAATAAGATGAAATTCCAAACCCCCGACCTCACCGCCGCGAATACCGCGAAGCTCAACGAGCTGTTCCCGAACCTAATCTCCGAGGGTAAGGTGAACCTTGACGCTCTGCGCTCGTTTGTGGGCGAGGAAGTTTGGGAGCGCGAAGCCTACGAGTTCACTTGGGTGGGTAAGCGCGAAGCTATCGCCGAAGCGGGCAGACCGATTCGCAGGACGCTCCGCCCCGTGCCGAGCGAGAGCAAGGATTGGGACACCACCGAGAACCTTTACATTGAGGGTGACAACCTTGACGTGTTGAAACTCTTGCAGGAGAGCTATCTCGGCAAGGTCAAAATGATATACACCGACCCGCCGTACAACACGGGGCACGATTTCATCTACAACGACAGTTTCCGCTCCAACGATGAGGAATATGATGAGGAAATCTCGCTTTTCGACGAGAACGGCAACAAGAATTTCCGCGAGAACTCAGACAGCAACCCGCGCTTTCACTCTGATTGGTGCAGTATGATTTATCCGCGTCTTGTTTTGGCGCGAAATCTACTGTCGAATGACGGTGCAATTTTTATCAGTATTGACGACAATGAAGTTGCCCAGCTACGCAAGATTTGCGACGAGGTGTTTGGCGTAAGTAATTTTATTGGACAAATAACGGTTGTTGCTAATCCGCGTGGTCGTGACTACGGCGGAATTGCAAGGATGCACGATTATATTCTTGCATATAGAAAATCTGACGCACTTGAAATGAACTTAGTCGCAGACGAAAACAGCGAGTTTCCGTTCCAAGACACTTTGGGCGGTTTCGAGTTGAGAGAACTTCGTAATAGGAACATCAAATTTAATAAAGAAAACCGCCGCAACCTTTGGTATCCATTCTATATCAATACTGCCAAAGCTGATGAAAACGACTTGTACGAAATTGATTTAGAACCACGCGAAGGTTGGCTGGAATTATATCCGTTAGAATCACAAGGCATAAACACAGTTTGGCGCTGGGGCAAACCCAAAGCCGCTGAAAACTTGAACATCAATATAAAAGCAAAACCAATGCGTAATGGCAGCTATATGATTGTTGAAAAATATCGAGAAGCGCGGAGAATGGCTCGTTCTGTTTGGTGGGATAAGGACAGCAATACCGAAAAAGGCACATTACTGGTTAAGGATATGTTTCAAGGGAAAGTCTTTGACTATCCTAAACCTATGGAAATGATATCGCGGCTTGTTCAAATGGGGAGCGATGAAGACGGTCTTGTCCTCGATTTTTTCTCCGGTTCTGCCACGACAGCCCACGCAGTTATGCGGCTTAACGCCGAGGACGGCGGCAAGCGCAAGTTCATTATGGTTCAGTTACCTGAATTATGCGCAGAGGGTACTGAAGCGGCAAAGGCGGGATTCACTAATATCTGCGAAATAGGCAAAGAGCGCATCCGCCGCGCCGGGGACAAAATCAAAGCCGGCAATCCGCTCGGCACGGCGGAGCTTGATGCGGGCTTCCGCGTTCTCAAGCTTGACGATACGAATATGAACGACGTGTATTACAACGCACACGAATGGGCGAACGGCGTTAAGGATAACGGCGAGCAGCTTGACCTTGAGGGTTTAATCGACAACGTGAAGTCCGACCGAACTGCCGGGGATTTGCTGTACGGCTGCTTGCTCGAATGGGGCTTGCCGCTGAACCGGCCGCACGTCGTGGAGAAGATCGCGGGCTTCGACGCGCAGAACTACAATGACGGCGACCTGTACGCTTGCTTCGAGAAAGGCGTGACGGAGGAGCTTGTGCGTGAGATCGCGAACCGCTGCAAAGAGCGTCAGCCGCTCACAAGCCGCGTCGTGTTCCGCGACGACAGCTTTACGAGCAGTCCGCAGAAGATAAACCTGTTCGAGATATTCAAGCTCCTTGCGCCGAACGCGAGCGTTCGGGTTATATAGGGGGGGATATGAACGACTTTTTTACTCAATCCCCGTTTTGGCATTTGAAAATTGGAGAAATCCATGCTCTGCTGGAACGTGTAAAAATCAGCGAGGAACAGCATAACGACGTACTGCGCTTACGCAAATACAATCGTATATTATCCATTCACGCGTCTACCGCGATTGAGGGTAACGTCCTTACTCCCCGGCAGGTGCAGGATGTAATCAACGGAAAGCCTGTACTGGGACCGCCAAAAGACATCAAAGAAGTACAAAACGCTTGGGCGGCATATGACTTGCTGGAAGAATTGAACCCATATAGTTCGGATGATTTACTCAAAGCCCATGCTTGTATGACCGCCGGGCTGGTTGAAGAATCCGGTGCTTATCGCACCTGTGGTGTAGTTGTAGCCCGTGGTGACGGCACAATACTTCATCAGGGAGCACCATATCAAGACGTGCCTTATTTGACAGTCGATTTGATTGATTGGGCAACCGAAAGCTCGGCGCATCCGCTGATTAAAAGCTCAGCCGTACATTTTATGCTTGAACACATACACCCTTTCCGCGACGGCAATGGCAGAATCGGGCGGCTTTGGCAGACACTCATATTATCAAAGTGGAATCCGCTGTTTACGTGGATGCCCGTTGAAACCTTGGTACACAATAATCAAGCACTGTACTATCGTGCTTTACAGGAGTCGCACCAAGGCACGGTGGACTGTCGTCCGTTCATTGATTTTATGATAGACGCGATTGAGAATGCGCTTTACAAATATGTGGACATTGCGACTGAAACGAAAAACGGAGTAATTGAGGCCGAAACAAGATCGATTGACCCAATAAATGACCCGATAAATGACCCGATAAAAGTTGTTCTTGAAGAGATAAAAAGTAATCCGCGCATCACTTATGACGAATTGGCGGTTCTGCTTGGAAAATCAACCGCAACAGTCAAACGTATAATCAAAAATCTAAAGCAAACAGGAAAAATTATACGAGTCGGCTCAAATAAGACAGGCTATTGGGAGGTGTTGGTTTGAAACTGCAATTCAAGCACCAAAAGTTTCAGCTTGACGCGGCGAACGCCGTCTGTGACGTGTTCGCGGGGCAACCGTTACAGTCATCGCGTAAATATATCGTTGACCCAGGCAAGGCCGCGCAAGCCTCGCTTTTCGATAACGGCGCCGAGAGCTTCGGCAACGCGCCCGTTCAGCTCGCGCCGGACTCTGTTTTGGATAATATTAAGCGGTTACAGCGCGGACAGCGGATTAAGCCGTCTGATAAGTTAGAGGGCAAGTATAACGTCACTGTTGAAATGGAAACAGGCACGGGCAAAACGTACACCTATATCAAAACGATGTACGAGCTTCACGAGCGGTACGGGTGGAGTAAATTTATCATCGTCGTGCCGAGCGTGGCTATCCGCGAGGGCGTGTATAAGTCGTTTCAGATTACCGAGGAGCATTTCGCCGAGGAATACGGCTCGAAAATCCGATATTTCATTTACGACAGCAAGCGGCTTGCCGAGATTGACCGCTACGCCTCCGATAACGCAATAAACGCAATGATTATTAACAGTCAGGCGTTTAACGCTCGCGGCAAAGACGCAAGGCGCATTGATACGGAGCTTGACGAGTTCCGTTCCCGCAGGCCGATTGACGTGTTGGCGAAAACGAACCCGATTCTCATAATCGACGAGCCGCAGTCCGTTGAGGGCGAAGCTACAAAGGCGAGTTTGAAGAAGTTTTCGCCGCTGCTCACTCTCCGTTACTCCGCGACACACAAGGACGAGTACAATATGGTCTACCGCATGGTCTACCGCCTTGACGCTATGGAAGCGTATAACAAGAAACTCGTAAAGAAGATTAGCGTCAAGGGCGTTTCCGTAACAGGCGGCACAGCGACCGAGAGTTATGTCTATTTGCAAAGCGTCAATGCCGGCAAAGGCAATCCTACCGCGGCTGATGACAGCGAGGCATACCTTGATTATCTGAAAGGTATGTCGGTGAAGCATACTCACGCCGGGTATTTTTCGATTGATAAGAAGAACCGGTATGCGGACAGCAAGTACAGCGATAAAAAGACACGAACTTCCGATGACCGGGACGCATACGACCTCATTATGAAAGACAAGGAGCGTCTGCTGTCCTTTGAGGAACCCGTGCGGTTCATATTCAGCCATTCCGCGCTTCGCGAAGGTTGGGACAATCCGAACGTGTTCCAGATTTGCACGTTGAAGCAGTCCGGCAGCGAGATACGCAAGAGGCAGGAAGTCGGGCGCGGCCTGCGCCTGTGCGTCAACCAGTCCGGCGAGCGCATGGACGAGACCTTGCTCGGCGGCGGCGTTCACAATCTCAATGTGCTGACGGTCATCGCCGGCGAAAGCTACGACAGCTTCGCCAAGGGTTTGCAAGAAGAGCTTGCCGACGCCGCGGCGTATCGTCCGCGCCTTGTAACGGCGGATTTATTCAAAGACAAAATTATCCGCGGCGTGAATGGAGCAGAGCAGGTCGTTGACGCGAATCTCGCGCTCGCCATTTACGAGGGCCTGATTTCGGAAGGCTATATTAAGCGCGGGACGCTCACGGATAAATATTACGAAGATAAAAAGAATGGAGCTGCCGCCATTGCCGAAGAAGTTACCGACTATGCCGGGGATGTTATAGCTATCATTGATTCCGTCTACGACCCGAAAGCAAACAAGCCCGACAACGCTCGGAGTAACAACGTCGAGCTTGTAATCGATAAAGATAAGCTCGCGGGAGCGGAGTTTAAGGCGTTATGGCCGAGAATTAACCGCCACAGCTGCTACATCGTAAACTTTGACGAAGAAGAACTGATTGAGAAAGCCATAAACGCGCTTAATAAATTGGTCGTGGCAAAGGTGTATGTCAAGATTGAGCAGGGCGCGCTCGGCGAGATACAGTCGCAGGAGCAGCTCAAAAGCGGTGAAGCGTTCAAACGCGGCGACGCCGGCCGCGAAGCCGCAAGGCTTGCGGCAAGCACGACGGTACGATATGACCTTATAGGCAAACTCGCGGCGGAAACGGGTTTGACGCGCAACGCCGTAACGCGCATTTTGAACGGTATGGAAAAGCTCGTTCGTAAACAGTTTGCCAACAACCCGGAGGAATTTATTCTCAAAGCCGCCGCCATTATCAATGAACAGGCGGCAACGGCGATTATTGAGCATATAACCTGCGACAAACTAACGAGCGTATACGGCCGAAACGAAAGGCTCAATGAGGTCCCTGCAACTCCGCGAGATTGAAAAAGCAAAAATCCACTGCGCCCGTGAGCATTTTGCCGCGATAAGCGGACGTGATGTAGTGTATGATGTCATTGACGGCTACGATTCGTTAATGGCGAAAGTTATGAGATGATAATAATAGACAACGCGCGATATACGTAGTAGAATACGCAGTGTAAAGTGACAGGATTGATGTGTGAGGGCGATCGCCTCGGTCGCCCGAAAGAGCGCGTCTTAAGTTTTGAGGAGGTCTGTGTTGTGAGAGATATTAAGAAGTTTGTTGTGTGTTTGTTGGCGGCGGTTATGTTGGCGGCGTTCGGCGGAGCGGCTTTCGCGGCGGCGGCTTCGGAGGAGAAGGTAGGGGAGATTGATCCGCAGAAGATACTCTTCCAGCACCCCAAGTACGAACAGACTTTGAAGCAGATAAAGTCCATAGCCGACAAGAAGCAGGCGGATGCCAAGACCGCCATTGATAAGGAGAGCGACAATAACAAGAAGGCTGAACTATTCCAGAAGATGCGCTCCGAAGTAGCTGCCGAGGAGCAGAAATTAATGCAGCCTATCTTCAAGGACATAGACCTCGCGGTTCGCAAGGTGGCCGGCGCGAAGCGGATAACCGTCGTAATTGACAAGGGCGCCGTATTCTTCGGAGGGCTTGACATCACTGATGACGTCGTGCAGGAACTCAAGAAAGAGAGCGCCGGCGGCAAATAACGCCGCGGACAGAATGACTGCGGTTCCCTCGGCAAAATGTCTGACGCTCGCAATGGGGATGGGTAAGTCCGGTACGTCGTCGCCGATCATTTTGCCGTCTGTTTGCGGTGATATGTGATAATCTTACCCCCCGACTTTTGCGCCGGGGTTTTTTTGTGGAGGTGCGTCATGCCGGAGCTGAAATTGGTCCTCGAAACAGTGGAGATTCCTGAGGGGTGCAACGTAATAGTCGGGCAGAGCCATTTCATCAAGACGGTGGAGGATTTGTTCGAGGCGCTCGTTACGTCGTCGCCGTCGCTTTTATTCGGAATAGCGTTCTGCGAGGCGTCGATAGAGAAATTAGTCAGAAAGGACGGCAACGACGACGAGCTCATAGAGCTCGCAGTGAAGAACGCGCTGAAGATAGCAGCCGGGCACTGTTTTGTCATAGTCATCCGCAACGGATACCCCATAAATATTATGAGCAGGGTGAAGGCCGTGCAGGAGGTATGCGCCATATACGCGGCGACGGCGAACCCGCTTCAGATAGTGCTTGCCGAGAGCGAGCAGGGGCGCGGCATAATCGGCGTGATAGACGGAGGCTCGCCGATAGGGGTAGAGGACGAGAAGGGCGTTGAGTGGAGAAAGAATTTGCTGCGCAATGTCATAGGCTACAAGCGATAGTCATATTTATGGAAGGAAGTTTAATAATTTTTTAAGATGCCTAAGAAAAAAAGAAACGGCCGCGCCGATAAAGTGCCGTATGACGGTTTGCGAATAATACCGCTCGGTGGTCTTGGCGAGATAGGGAAGAATATAACCGCGCTCGAATGCGGCGGGGATATAATCGTAATCGACTGCGGGATGAAGTTCCCTGAGGAGAATATGCTGGGGATAGACTTCGTGCTCCCCGATGTCCAGTATCTTTGCGATAACAAGGATAAGGTCCGCGGGATATTCATCACCCACGGGCACGAGGATCATATAGGCGCGCTTCCGCTCGTCGCGCCGCGTATCGGCGCGCCGATTTACGGCTCGCCTCTGGCGCTCGCCATTATAGAGAACAAAATGACGGATGCGAGGATCTCGTATAAGCCGGAGTATCATCAGATATCGCCGGAGCAGACGGTAAAGGCCGGCTGTTTCGAGGTGGGTTTTATCCGTGTGTCGCACTCAATACCGGACTCGTTCGCGATATACGTCCGCACTCCGATCGGAACGATATTCCACAGCGGGGACTTTAAGCTCGACGTTACCCCAATCGGCATGAGCGGCACGGATTTGCCCGCGATAGCCGCGCTCGGCAGTGAGGGAGTGACGCTTCTCATGTCGGACTCGACGAACAGCGAGCGCCCCGGTTTCACTCCGTCGGAGACGATGGTTTCCCGCACGTTTGGGGACATATTCAGGACGCACAAGGATCGCAGGATAGTCATAGCGGCTTTTGCCAGCAACCTTCACAGGGCGGGATTAGTCTTTGCTGAGGCGGCGCGTTTCAACAGAAAAGTAGTGCTCATCGGCCGCAGCCTTCTCGCGTACACCGAAATGGCCATGAAGCTCGGATATTTTGACGTGCCTAAGGGACTGCTTATAACTTCAGCGGAAGCCGAAAAACTCGCGCCGAACAGAACGGTTGTGCTG
Organism: Synergistales bacterium; assembly: GCA_026002695.1. Taxonomy (GTDB): domain Bacteria; phylum Synergistota; class Synergistia; order Synergistales; family Synergistaceae; genus BOCB01. The sequence goes on along the minus strand of BOCB01000001.1, from coordinate 40,020 downwards.
ACGACAGGCAGTCAGGGGGAGCCGTTCTCCGGCCTTGTCCTTATGAGCAAAGGAGAGCACAGACAGATACACCTTGGCGATCGTGATCTCGTCGTCGTATCGGCGACGCCGATACCGGGCAATGAAAAATTGGTGAGCCGCACAATCGACAGGCTCTTTGCCTGCGGCTGCGACGTAATCTACGGACGCGACAGCGACATACACGTATCGGGACACGCCTCCCGCGAGGAGCAGAAGACATTGCTCAGCCTTGTGAAGCCAAAATATTTCGTGCCCGTTCACGGCGAATACCGGCATTTGGTCCGCCACGGAAAGACGGCTCGCGAGATGGGCATACCGTCGAAGAACATATTTGTCATGCAGAACGGCGATGTCCTGACCATAGGATCGAACGGCGCGGCTAAACTCGGCGGAAAGGTTCAGTCGGGGGCAGTGCTCGTTGACGGGATGATGCTCGGCGAGTGCGAGGGCAGTCTTTTGCGCGAGCGCAGAGAGCTGTCGGAAAGCGGTATAATAGCTTTGTCTATAGTAGTGGATAAAAATTATAATATCGCGGCGCCGATAAAGATAGAGAGCAAGGGGTGTATCCTTGGCTCCGATACCGAGATCTTGGACGGCGCGGCAAGGAAGGCGGTTGCGTCGGCGAAAAGCGGAGCTTGCGACATGATAACGCTGCCGACAGAGATAAGGAAGAGGATACGCGAGATAGTTTCGCGGAATTATCGCATCTATCCGACGATAACTCCGATGATAACGATGCTGGACGGTTAGCGATAACGATGGCCTAAAAAGATGCGGCGTGCGGTGTCCGCCGATTTTGGAGGTGACCAATGTCAATTTATGACGTAGTTCGGCTCTTGGGCGGGGTAGCTCTCCTGATATACGGGATAAAGACGATGGGGGACTCTCTTCAGGATTTGGCCGGGGATAACTTGCGAAAGCTGATCTCCGCGCTCACCGTAACGCCTGTCCGCGGGGTGCTCGTCGGCGCTTTGGTGACGGTGATCATCCAGAGCAGCAGCGCCACCACAGTAATGGTTGTGAGCTTCGTTCACGCCGGTATAATGAACCTCGCGCAGGGCTTCAGCGTGATAATGGGCGCGAACATAGGCACGACGATCACCGCGCAGCTCATAGCGTTCAGCATTCAGCAGTACGCCATATTGGGAGCGGTAATAGGCGTGGTCCTCGTCATCATGGGCAAGAACAGGAGCCACAGGCAGCTCGGCTCAGGACTCGTCGGTTTCTCGCTGCTCTTCATAGGCATGAATATGATGCAGGAGTCTACGAGTTTTCTGCGGGGCCGGCAGGAGATGTTCCTGATGGTAAACGATCATCCGCTCCTCGGTCTCGCGCTTGGCGCCGGTGTTACGCTGATTGTGCAGGCAAGCTCGGCGACGGTCGGTTTGACTATGGTCATGGCCTCACAGGGGTTGTTGTCCCTCCCGTCATCTATAGCCATAATATTGGGCGACAACATAGGCACAACAATCACGGCGGTGCTGGCGTCGCTCGGAGGCAACAGGTCGGCGAAGCAGGCCGCCGCCGCCCACGTCATGTTCAACGTGATAGGCGCTTGTATAATGATGCTCGTTCTGCCGTACTTCACGGCTTTCGTTGAATTGACGGCGGACGATCCGTCGCGGCGGGTGGCTAACTCCCACAGTTTGTTCAACATTATCAATACGTGCCTGTTCCTTCCATTTATCAGGCCATATATAGCTTTTATAAAGAGAATACTGCCGGACGACGCCGGAGCGACCTCTCTTGCCGGACGGCAAACGCCTTTATTCCTCGACAGGCACCTCATAGGGGTGTCGCCGGCCGCCGGGGTTGAGGCTGTCCGCAAGGAGATGACGCGCCTCGGCTGGATGGCTCATGGCATGTTAATCAACTGCCGCAAGATTTTAATAGACAGCGACACAGAGATAGTCGTCGATACGCTGCTTACCGAAGGAACGATCAACAAACTTACGCACGAGATAGTGCGGTATTCGACGGAGCTTGGCCAAACAAAACTCTCCGGCGATCTCTCTTTTCTGCTGAACTCATGTACGAGCGGGGTCGGCGATGTGGAGCGCATAGGCGATCACGCGGAGAATATAATCGAGTCCGTGCAGTACATGGACGACAAGAAACATAGCTTTTCCGAGAAAGGGTTATTCGAGTGCGGCGAGATGTTTGATTTAGCGCTGAAGGCCGTCGAAAAGAGTCTGAAGGGCATAGAGACGGAGGATCCCAAACTCGCGGACGAGGTTTTAGCCGACGAACCGAGGATAGACAATATGGAGAACGTCCTGCGCGCGCGCCACATAGAACGGCTCAACAGCGGCAAGTGCGATCCGACTACGGGCATAGTCTTCATCGACGTACTCAGCAATTTGGAGCGCATAGGCGATCACGCGCGCAATCTCGCTTATATAGTGAAGGATATAGAAAAAATTCATAAAAAGCAGCGCGGTATAAGCATATGAACGGAAATTTGTTATTGCTTGGGTTAGTGCAGGGAATTACAGAGTTCCTGCCGGTGAGCAGTTCGGGACATCTTGCCTTGGCGCGGATGTTTTTCGGGGCGGGCGAGCCGTCGTTGGAGCTCGACTTGGTTCTTCACGCGGCGACGCTGCTTGCCGTGCTGATATACTTCGCGAGGGACATATCTACGCTCCTGATGGAGTGGCTGTACGGGTTTTTCATCAAAAACGCGCGCCGCTGGGATGGCTGGCGCTTCGGCTGGTCGGTCATCATCGGCGTAATCATCACAGCGCCCATAGGGGTGCTGCTAAAAGAATTTGCGGAACGTGCCCCGCGGAGTCCGTTGCTGCTCGCGTGCGGCTTCGGCGCCACGTCGTTGCTGCTTATTTCGTCCAAGTTTATTCCTGAGCGCGGCAATGAGGTGAGCGTTCGCCGCGGCGCTTTCGTAGGTCTTATTCAGGGGATTGCCGTCATGCCCGGTTTGTCGCGCTCAGGTTCGACGATATGGGCGGGGCTTATTGCCGGGCTGCCGAGGGAAGAGGCGTTCAGGTTTTCATTTCTGCTGTCCGTTCCGACGATCGTGGGCGCGGTAATCTTCGACGCGCGGGACGTCGGTTTCGGCAATTTCGTTTATATACTCCCTGATGGATGGATATACGGAGCGGCCGCAGCCTTCGTATCGGGCTTTGTATCGCTCGCGCTTCTGCGCCGGCTCGTGGTAAGCGACAAATTCTGGATATTCGCCATTTACTGCGCCCTGCTTGCCATAGCGTCGCTCTGCTCGTACCTGATCGGAATTTGACGCGATGCGTCGTTTGATATTGGCGTCGGCAAGCCCTCGCAGGAGAGAGATACTTTCGATGCTCGGGTACGATTTTGACATAGTCATCTCTGAGGCCGGCGAGGAGCGAATGGAAGGCGAGAGCCCTCGCGATATGGCGTTGCGGCTTGCGTCGCTCAAAGCGGAGGATGTGTCGCGCGGTTCGGATGCTCTTACGATAGGCGCTGACACCGTGGTTGACGTTGACGGCAATCCGTTCGGCAAGCCGGCCGGCAGAGAGGACGCCGTTCGTATGCTCAGGATTTTATCCGGCAGGGCGCACTTGGTTCATACGGGCACGGCTCTCGCGCTTCGCGGAGAGGTGGTAGCGAGGCATGCGGAGACGACTAAGGTTTTCTTCGGCGATATAGCGGATGATGAGATTATGAGCTTGGTCGGGAGCGGAGAGGTTGACGACAAGGCCGGCGCTTACGCGATACAGGGGAGGGGAGCTCTCATGGTGGAACGCATAGAAGGTTGCTATTATAATGTTATGGGCTTACCGGCATATAGACTGAATATTTTATTGAAATCTTTTGAATTATAAATAGGGTCAAGGGTGACAACCCTTGCGAGGGTGCGGGGCGAGCAGCCCCGCGGTTTAGGAGATGAACCATAATGCCCAGGTTATCGGATGACGGCGGAGCAAAGAGCGTATGGAGTAAGAGATTTCGCGCTTCGGGCGCGGAGAAGGAGGAGAGGCTCGCGGGCTTGAGGATACCCATTATTCCGGCCGAGGTGTTCTTCTCGGCGCTGATGATAATTGCGGTAATATTCGCGAGCGGCGGATTATACAGGCGGCTTGCCGTCGAGTGGGGACACAGGACCGTGGCCATGACCGTCGAATACAAGGATCTGATGTCCATGTCGAGGCAGGAGGGCATGGACACGGCGAGCATATTCGGCGAGCTTGCGCGAAGCGGCATTATTGGCATAACGGTTCAGGAGTTCACGGGCAAGGATCTGTCAAACGGCGCGATGAATATCTCTTACGGCGCTCTGGGGTCAATGCCGCAAGGCGTGAGGGCGCCGGCTAAGGAGAATTCGGAAAACGCGGCGATATTGACTGCCTCGTCCGATCCGCTCCTTCCGATTATCATGCAGTATCTTCGCATACGAATGCCCGCGGCGAAGTATGTGAGCGCTAAACAGACTTTGATCGTACTTCCGTTTACCGTGGAGGAACTCGGGGACGTCGGGATTCTGCCGAATTTCGAGGGATTGGGTTTTGCCGAGACCGTGGGGGCGGTGTCTATATTTCGGCCGGCGGCGACAGCCGGAATCGACGGCGAAAAAGTTGCGGCGTCCTTAACGTGGGTCAAGGGACTTTTCCCCTCCTTCCGCTGCGTTCTCCAGTCCGGGCTTATAGTCATGGGTTATCCGCAGATACAGCCGATAGCCGAGGCGCTGAAGGCCGACGGAATATCCGTTGCTCAGGCGGAGTTTGTCAAGCAGGCGGGCGCGGCAAACTTGTTCTCGGCCATGAAGCCGGACATATTTCCGCTGCACAGCATAGTGCGCGACGAGGTAATATCCCGCGCGCTGTCGAGGGAACAGATTATCGACAGGATGGTGCGGGCTGTCCACGAGCGATCGGTAAGGATAATTCTGATGAGGCCTTACGAATTGTACAGCTCCGGCAGGTTCGCTTTGCTGGCGGAGGACTTGAGTACGCTGGGAAAGAAGCTGAGCGACAGGGGGTATTCATTGGGATGGCCGGATAAGCTCCCTCCGATATACAGGTCCTTCGCCTCGGCATTGGCTCTCTCTATCGTGTTGGTCGTATGCGCTTGGTTCTACGCGCGAAGGTATTGGGCATTAACGACGAAGAATATGTCCTTGATGGAGACAGCGGCGCTTTTGCTCGTCATCGCGGTTCTCGGGGTTCTTCTGTTGAAGGTTGGTTTTATCGCGCGTATGGCGGGAGGGCTGTGCGCCGCGCTGGTGGCGACGGAGGCCGCTCTTTGGGCGCTTAATCGATCCGAAAGACCGTTTGCCGGATTTTTCACAGGGCTGCTTATCGTGTTCGAGGGCGGTATAGCTATAGCCGTATTCTACGGCACGACTGACGCCATGCTGCGCCTTGCTCCGTTCTCCGGTGTAAAGCTGACGCTGCTTCTGCCGTTGCTGCTGGTATTCGCGAGCGATCTGCGGCGGCGGATTCATCCGGAGTCGTTCACCCGGATAATGAGACGCCCGTCCTTATGGGGCGAGCTCTGCCTTGTCGGGTGCTTTGCCGCCGCCGCTCTTATCTTGACTGTACGAAGCGACAATGTGTCGAGCGTGCCGGGCTGGGAGATGAGTTTTCGCGATCTGTTGGAGCGAGCCTTGTGGATAAGGCCGCGCACCAAGGAGTTTTTGGTCGGTTACCCGTGTTTAGTGCTCTATCACTCCTTTGTGCACAGAGGATGGATGCCGCGCTACAGGGAGATACTCAGAATAGGCGCGTGCATAGCCTTCACGTCGGCGGTCAACACATTTTGCCACTTTCATACGCTCCTGCCGATTTCGGCGCTGCGCGTGGTAAACGGCTGGATACTCGGATTAGTCGTTGGTTTTATATTACTCGTACTGATAATTTTATTTGTTAGGGTAATGCTTAGGAGAGGCAAAATGCCGAATGAACAAAGCGCGGAGGGATAAGTTTGTTTGACGCGCTCCTCGCCGGTTATTATGGCTTCGGCAACTTTGGCGACGAACTGCTTGCGTCGCGCGCGGTAGATTGTTTAGTATCGTGCGGGGTGGAGCGAAACAGGATAGCAATACTTTCAGGCAATCCCGCGATGTCAGAGAGAGCTCTCGGCATAAAAGCGTTTGACAGGGGGGCGGGTTCGCGCGGCATGTTCGCCGCAATATCATCATCGAGGTGTGTAATATTTGCGGGCGGAGGCATATTTCAGGACGCGAGCAGCTTGGCGTCCTGTTTGTATTATTGGGCTGTCATCAGAATTGCCCTCGCCATGCGGCGTCCTGTCTGCGCTGTAGCGCAGTCAGTCGGTCCGCTCGGGAGCAGGGCGGCTCGACTGTTCGCGCGTGACGCGCTTAAAAGATGTTCGTATTTTTCGGTGAGGGACGATGCGTCACGCGCGCTCTCCGCCACCCTCGGCCTTGATCCGCCCATGACGCCTGATTTAGTCATGGGATTTTCAATTCCTCGGATCGGCGGGCGTCAAGGCATCGGGACTGTGCTGTTCAACGTCAGGCCATGCTCCGATAAACGTATCGCCGCTCGCGCCGTCGGGGCGGCTCGCGCCTGTTCGGCCGGCGGCTGCAAAATACGCGGTGTTGCGTTTGCGGACGGCGATATGGCGGAAATAAGAAATTTTATATCATTGGGGGAGCTGCCTGAATGCGAGACAGTGCTCGTTAAAGATTTAAGGGACTTCATAGACGCGTCGGAGGACGCTTCCGCGGCGATAGGAATGAGGCTTCACTTCGGCATATTGTCGAAACTGCGCGGGCTTGGTGTTTTCATGTCCCCCTATGATCCTAAGGTTGAATGTTTTACCAACCGTTTCGCGGATATATGCCCTGATTTTAATGAAATTACAGTTAATGATATAATAAAGCTATTGACAAAGAGCCTGTTTGAGGATAAAAGGAAGATTGACGCTGATGAAGCAGGGCGCGCGTCGGCGGAGGATTTCAAGGCCGCTCTTCGCGCGTGTTCGGGAGGGTGTTGATTAAAGCGCCAAAATGGAATTTTGCCGCTTTGGCACGGACAGCCTTCGGTCGCCCGTAACAACAAATCAGCCTTCTCGGGAGATTGATTTTATGGATGAATGTAAAGCGCGTGAACGTACAGTAAGTGATCTGAAAAAAATCGCCCTCGAAGTCAGAAAAGACGTTGTGAGGATGGCCGGCGTGGCGCGTCTGCACTGCGGGGGAGTGTCTTTGGCGCTCGTGGATCTGTTGGTCTGTCTTTATTGGAAGCGTATGAACGTATCTCCGGAGGACAGAAATTGGGCGGCGCGGGACAGGCTCGTTCTGAATGACGCGTCAGCCGTATCCGCGCTCTACGCTTGTCTCGCGAGGCGTGGGTTCTTCGACAGGGAGGAGCTCTGGAGCTACCGCAGGCTCGGCGCTATGCTGCAGGGCTATCCGGACATAAGGACGCCCGGCGTCGACGCGCCGGGCGGAGCGAACGGACTCGGCATAGCCTGCGGTATGTGCCTCGCGCTGAAAGCCGCGAAGGATCCGCGTCCCGATGTGTACTGTATAATCGGGCAAAATGAACTCAGCGACGGCGCGGCGTGGGAATCGGCTTCAGCGGCTGTCTCCCTCGGCGCTGATAAGCTTACATTAATTATCAACTCCATTCACGGCGGTATGGATGAATACGCGGACAGGTTTCGCTCATTCGGTTGGAGCGTTATAACCGCGAACGGACACGATTTTGAATCAATGGAAGCGGCATTCAGCGCATCATTGTCAGAATCGGCACTAAGACCGGCGGTTATAATAGTTCGCACCGAACCGGAGAGCTTGGGCTCTTCGGAGGAGGACAAGTCAATGTCGCAGGGTGACGCCGAGGTAGTCATCAGCCGTTTGGATACGGCGTCGATCGGAACATTATGAGTAAAGAACGCCGCACCAGCTATGACGGAGCCGTTGCCGCTCTGAGTGAAATAACGGCGGAGCGGGCGGATGTCGCGCTGATAGAGCTCAGCAATAAAAAGAAGATGGGTGAAATTACGAAACTCGGCGGTCTGAGCATGGCGTCGTCCGCGGAGAGCGCGGTGTCCGTAGCTTCAGGTATGGCTATCGAAGGACAGCGCGTGTTCATCCTGTCGGAGAACGCCCCTCACTTTATAGCCCGCTCTTATGAACAGATAAGATCCTCGGTGGCTATACCTAATCAAAAAGTAGTGATATTATCTATACATGACAGCGCGTCTTGCGACGGGGACGGAGCGCCTCGTCAGATGTGGGAAGATTTCGCCCTGATGAGGGCGATGCCGAACATGAGGGTGATGGCGGCATCGGATTGGACGTCCGCTTACGCTATAATTATGAATGCCGTTCGTGACGGACATCCGGCTTACGTCAGATTGAGCCGCGCGAAGGCGCGCGATATATACGAGACCGGGGACGACGACTTTCACGTTGGAGGGGCGCGGCGCCTTACAGATGGCGACGGCGTAACGATATTATCATGCGGCGTGATGGCCGGTGAAGCGCTCATTGCGGCGAATATTTTATCCCAGCAGGGAATGAGCGCCGAGGTAATAGACTGCTACAGCATAAAGCCCTTTCCGGAAAGGATGCTCGTCGCTTCGGCGAGGAGAACCGGGTGTTGTGTCGTGGCCGAGAAGCATGCAACGGCGGGAGGGCTTTACGGCGCCGTCACCGAGTGTCTCTGCCGTAACTATACGGTGCCGGTGCGGCAGGTCGCGATAAACGACACGTTTGGGCAGAGCGGCCTGCCTGAGGAGATAGATGAGTATTACGGCCTGACACGAAAGGAAATAGTCCACAACGTCATACAGGTCTGGGCTATGCGCAGGAGGTAGGGAATGGACATACGTTTTTCGGGTGTGACGAAGATATTTCACCCTGATATAACAGCTCTCGAAGATATTTATTTGGAGATACCAAAAGGAGAGTTCGTATATCTCGTCGGGCCCACCGGCTCGGGGAAGACAACTCTTTTGCGCTGTATAACGAGAGAAGTGTCTCCGACGAGGGGACAGATAACCGTCGGCTCTTTTTCCTTGCGCAAGATAAGCAGGGTGGATCTCTCCTATTTCAGGCGCGACATAGGCATAGTCTTTCAGGATTTCTGCCTGCTGCCTCATCTTACCGTCTTCGAGAACGTGGCGTTTGTGCTGGAGGTAGTCGGCGCTCCGCCGAGGGAAGTAAAGGAACGTACCGGTGAGGTCTTGGATCAGGTCGGCCTCTGGTACAGGCGCGCTTGGTATCCGCCTCAGCTCTCAGGCGGCGAACAGCAGCGCGTGGCTGTAGCGCGCGCTATAGTCGGCACGCCGGCGATACTCATAGCGGACGAACCGACCGGTAATTTGGATTTGCATATGGCCGAGGAGATATTAAACCTGCTTATATCCATAAATGAGTTCGGAACTACGGTCATCATGGCCACGCACAATCAGCACCTCGTGGACACGTATCGCCAAAGGGTTGTTGCCATACACACCGGCAGGGTGGCGCGGGATGAGAAATTAGGGAGGTATGAGCTGGATGGGCGGCCTTAAATACGCCTTCCGTGACTCAATGCGCTTAGTCTTCAGGCACTGGGGACTCTCCATGCTCACTATATTCACGGCGGTCGCCGTCTTCTACCTAATCGGAGCAAGCATCCTGCTGGTGATGAATACGAGACATGTAGTGAACGCGCTGGAGGGCGAGCTCTCCATACAGGCATACCTCGCCGAGGATACGTCGCCGGATGCGGTCGCGCCGGCTGTTACAATGCTGCCGAATATCACGAAGGTATCGGTGATAACCAAGGATGACGCGCTTAAAAGTTTGCAGGAGCGCATGACCGGCATGTCGGGCATACTGACGTTACTTGGGGACAATCCGCTGCCCGCGAGTTTGGAGGTATGGGTGGACAGGGCTGAAAACGTTCCGGAGGCGGCAAAACGCCTCTCCGCCATCGAGGGGATAGTCGACGTCGTTTACGCCGGAGGGCTGGCCGAGAAGTTAGCTAAGTTCTCGAATTTTGCCGGACATTTCTCCATAGCCTTTCTGCTGGTTGCGATAACCGCAAGCTCAGTGGTGCTGTTCAACACGATAAGGATAGCGGTATATTCAAAGGAAGAGGAAATAGGTATAATGCTGATGGTTGGCGCGACTCCGACCTTCGTCGCTTTGCCTTTCGTCATACAGGGGATGCTGCTCGGCTGCGCCGGTTCCTTTGGAGCGAGCGTTCTGCTTTGGTTCAGCTACAACAGCATAATCGACAGGCTGAGGGAACTTTTGCCGTTTTTGCCGTTTTTGGAAAAGGGGGCGCTGGTGATGAAGCTCGGCGTAATATTAGTTGGCGCCGGTGCTACGGTGAGCCTTATAGCGAGCTTCATAGCCGTGGAGGCGTACACGAGAAGGGCGATAAAACCGTTATGATGACTAAGCTGAAATTGCGCGCGATATTCTCGGTTATATTGGCGATGTGTATAGTCTGCCTCGCCGTATCTGTTTCTTGCGCCGCCGCCCCGCAGACGCAGGGCGATATAGAGAAACAGCTTAAGGCGGAGGAGCTGCGTTATAAAAAGATACAGAGCCAGATAGACGAGGCCAAGAGGAAGAAAGACGAAGCCGCCCAGCAGGAGAAAAAGGTCATAAGGGATCTGAATAACCTGAGCTCCGAGATGAGCAAGGCCGAGCAGAGGATAAACATCACCGTGCTGAAAAGGAATCAGGTGTCGGCGAAGATCAGCGACATACACTCGCGTATAAACGGCACGTCGAAGAACATAAACTACGCTAAGGATCTACTGCGCGACAGAGTGGTGGCTATGTACAAATACGGGGGGTTGACGGAGTTCAACCTCTTCATGTCGGCCGAGGGAGCGAGGGACGCGCTCGCGACATCCTATATGCTCGCCAAGATAGCGGATCAGGACAAGGCTCTGATAGGAGACCTCTATAAACAAAAATCGCTGCTTGACAAGGCTCACAACGATCTCCTGAAACAGCGGAGCGAGCTTGAGAACAGGGATAAGGAACTCAAAAAAGAAAAGTCCCTTTTGCAAAAGACATCGCAGGAGAGGAACAAGCTCCTTCAGCAAGTGCGAAAGGACAAGGCGCTCTTCGAGGCACAGCAGGAGGAATTGCTGCGGGCGTCGCGCGAGCTTCAGGAGAAGGTGAAACAATTGCTGTCGGCTAAGAAGAAATTGCAGCTGCAGAATAACGGCAAGACAACCCCGTTTTATTACAAGGGCGGCAAGCTGGCTTGGCCGCTGCGGGGCTCAATAAACAGTCCATACGGTACGAGAGTGCATCCGGTGTTTAAGACCAAGACAACTCACACCGGCATAGATATTGCCGGAAAGAAGGGCGATCCCGTGCGCGCCGCCTCTGACGGAGAGGTGTTGTACACCGGCTGGCTGAGGGGATACGGCCAGGTTGTGATAATAGATCACGGAGGGGACCTGACTACGGTTTACGCGCATCTGTCCGGGATAGACACTAACGAGAACGCAAAGGTAAAAATGGGCGACCAGGTAGGCCGTGTCGGTTCGACCGGTGTTACCACGGGCAATAATCTCCACTTCGAGGTACGCGTCAACGGCAATACGGTGGACCCGATGGGTTACCTGGGCAGATAAGAAAATGCTGATTTATTGTCCGGAGCCTAAATGTCCCGATTTATTATCCGGAGCCTAAAGGGTAAAAATAAGATCTGCTTACATAAAAGATTTTGATTTTTGAAGGAGAGCTGAGTGTAAAAGAATGAAAAGAGTCAGGGATATTTTGTCAGGTGTTGTCATAGGCTGCGTTTTGGCTGCTGTATTTGCGGTGTCCCTCCCGGCTGACGGGGCGAGCGAGTGGTCGAAGCTGCTGCCGTTTTCTCAGTCTAACTTGCTCACCATGAGGAAGGCGCGATCGATACTCGAAACTTACTTCGTGGACGGCGACAAGGGCCTGAACGAGGACAAGCTCTTTTTCGGATCGATGAAGGGGTTAGTTGCGGCGATTGACGACCCGTATACGAGATTCGTCGCCCCGGAGCAGCTCAACGAGGAGAACATGGAGATGGAGGGCGAGTACGGCGGTTTGGGTATGTACGTCGGACAAAGGGACGGCAAGATACTTGTGATAAGCCCGATAGAGGATACTCCTGCCGAGAAGGCCGGAGTCAAACCCCTTGATGAGATAGTCAAAGTGAATGATACGGTTATACTCGGCATGGATCAGGATAAAGTAGTTAAAATGCTCCGGGGGCCGGCAGGCTCAAGCGTCACTGTGTGGGTTCGCAGAAGCGGCGATAAGGAGCTGCGTTCCTTCAAGATGAAGCGCGAGGTAATCAACATAAAGACCGTGCGTTTCGAGATGATGAATAAAATAGCCTATATCAAGCTGAACAACTTCCATCAAAAGACTGCGGGTGAATTGCGCGACGCGATCTCAGGCGCGAAATCCAAGAAGGCCGCCGGTATAATACTCGATGTGCGCAACAACCCCGGCGGATTGCTTGATTCGGCTGTGGACGTAGCCGAGCAGTTCCTTGACGGAGGCCTCGTCGTCAGCATGAAGGGCAGAACGGACAGATTTGAGGAGGTCCTCAACGCTAATAAAGGAAACGCCGTAACCCTGCCGCTCGTCGTTCTCGTCAATGAAGGGAGCGCGTCAGCTTCAGAGATAGTTGCCGGCGCGATTCAGGACAGGAAGCGCGGCGTACTGGTCGGGATGAAAACATACGGCAAGGGCTCAGTCCAATCTCTTTTTAATTTGCCGGATGACTCGGGTATGTATGTTACCGTGGCGAGGTATATGACGCCGTCGGGCAAGATAATAGATCATAAGGGATTGCTGCCGGACTACAAGGTTGCCGGAACTCCAATGCTCGACAAGACGAAGGATGTTCAGCTCAAGAAAGCCATAGGCGTGATGAACAACATTCTGCTTGCTCCCAAGAAGAAATAACGGCTGGTTCTGCGGTAATCAGCGGGCGGCTATTAAGTGTCAAAAAAAATCGGCAGACTTACCGTACTTTCTTTGCTTGGCTTCTGCGTTGGACTGATATTCGCTGTTACCGCTTTCTACACGGCGGAACAGAGAAACGGAGTCAGTTACGCGCGGCTTGATATATCTCACGACATACTTGATATATCTCACGACATAGATTATACATCCGGCGCAGTCTCCGCCGACGGCGGCGTGAGCGCTGATAATACCGTCCGCCGCGCTGTAAAAACGCGCGCGCCTTACCGCGGGGATAAGGCGCTTCTCGCGATAGTGCTCGATGACTGCGGGGGCAATATGGAACTCGCGCGCGAGGTCAGGGATATGAAACTGCCCTTGACGTGGGCTGTGATACCTAACTTACGGTACAGCCGCGCTACTGTGAGTATGCTTAAAGAGAATGATATACCTTTTCTCGTGCATTTCCCCATGCAGGCGCTGCCTGACCCGGACGGGTTCGCGGGCAAAAAAAGCCCTAAGGGGGACTACCGTTATTATTACGTTGGAGTAGGGATGAGCGAGAAGGAAGTTCGTGACGCGATGATCCCTGTGCTGGACTCGATGGAAGGAGCATTCGGGCTGAATAATCACAGGGGTTCGAAGGCGACGGAGGAATGGGCTGTTATGAGGCACGTTATGAAAGTCCTTTCGGAGCGCGGGCTGTTCTTTTTGGACAGCTCTACGACGAGGAACAGCGTCGCCTACAAAGCGGCTCTTGAAGAGGAGCTTGCCGCGCGCAAGAACGGACATTTTCTCGATAATGAATCAAACAGGACGAAGATAGCGAAGCAGTTCGATATAGCCGTTACTATGGCTAAGAAAAGGGGAAGTCTTATAGTGATATGTCATCTGAGGCCGGAGACCGTGGCTTTTTTAAGGAGCCTGTCGGCCGACGGCGCCGGCAGGAAAGGTATAAGGCTCGTTACATTGCCGGAATTGGTAAAATTGGAGGGGGACTACTGAGGTGAGCAGTCGCGTACAAGTTTTAGTTGGCGCTCAATGGGGCGATGAGGGAAAAGGCAGAGTAGTGGATGTATTAGCAAGGGACGTTGACGTCGTCGTCAGGTATCAGGGCGGGGCGAACGCGGGGCATACTGTGATTGCGGATGGGCGCACGCATGTATTTCATCTTCTGCCGTCCGGTATGTTATATCCGAACAGGACATGCGTAATAGGCAGCGGTCTTGTTATCGACCCGGATCAATTCAAGAGTGAGCTCAACGGGCTCGACCCGCAGCCGGAGTCTATCAACACCCGTCTCGTGGTGAGCTACGGCGCTCATATCGTCATGCCCTATCACAAGAAATTGGACGCGCTCTCTGAGGGCGCGCGCAGTCAAAGGGGCGGCTCGGTTATAGGAACAACGGGCAGGGGCATAGGGCCATGCTACGTCGATAAATACGCGCGCCTCGGAATACGCGCCGAGGACTTGGTTTCGCCAAGCTCACTTAAAGAGAAACTGCGCGCCAACGTGGACGACAAGGGCAAAATATTTGAAAAGATTTACGGCGAACCGGCCCCTGACTTCGACGAACTCTACGCTTTAGCGGCGAAGTGGGGCAAGATGCTCGCGCCTTATCTCGGAGACTCGACGCTGGAGATAGACGCCGCTTACTCAGCCGGTAAGAACATTCTCTTCGAGGGCGCTCAGGGTACGATGCTCGACGTGGATCACGGCACTTACCCGTTTGTTACAAGTTCGAGCTGCGTGGCCGGCGGAGCCGCCATAGGCGGCGCGATAGGGCCGGGACGCATAGACAAAGTAATCGGTGTCTCCAAGGCGTACTGCACCCGCGTCGGCTCGGGCCCATTCCCCACGGAGGAGACGGGAAGCGTCGGCGATCATCTCAGGAAGAAGGGTTCGGAGTTCGGTGTTACGACCGGGCGTCCGAGGCGCTGCGGCTGGCTCGACCTCGTCGCGCTCAACTACGCCGTAAAGGTGAGCGGCATAAACTCGATAGTGCTCACAAAATTGGACATACTCTCCGGCCTCGACGACATAAAGGTATGCGTGGCCTATAAGATGGGCGGCAAGGAGTATTCCGCCTTTCCAAGTTCAGCCACGATGATCGGGCAGGCGGAGCCGGTCTACAAGACGCTGACGCCGTGGAAAGAGGATATATCCGGCGCGCGCGCGTTCGGCGACCTGCCGGAAAAAGCTCGTGACTACGTCCGCTTTATAGAGGAAGCGACGTCGGTGAAAATAGGCATGATAGGCGTCGGCCCCGGCCGCGAGGACACGATAATAACCGGCTTTTAAGCATAAATGATGATATTGGCAGGGGCGGCCGCCCTCGGTCGCCCGTTCCGGTTTCGGAACCGATTAATCGCAGGGGTGAACTGCGTCAGCCCCTTGTCCTTTCCATAATGCAAATAGCCGATATAGATTTTTGTTCCGTAAAAGATTTGAACGAGCTGTGCGCGGTAGAGAGCGCGTGTTTTCCCGCGCCGTGGCCGAGGCACGTAATAGTGGGCGACATTGAAAACGGGGATGTCGTGTACATAAAGGCAATCATAATGTGCCGTATAGCGGGGTACAGCGTCATAGCGCGGAGCGACGAGAAAGAGTCTCACTTGATGAACATTGCGGTGCTGCCTGAGTTCAGGCGCGCCGGTATCGCCTCGCAGTTATTGGCAGCCGTCGGAGAGATAGCGCTTTACTGGGGCTGCGGGGGTATGCGCCTCGAAGTGCGCGTCTCGAACGCGGCGGCGAGAAATTTTTACACGAAGTCCGGCTTCAAATATGATAAGACGATAAACGCCTATTACTCCGACGGAGAAGCCGCTTGGACGATGCTCGCCTCGCTGCCGTTCCCAAAATTTCCGGCATAGCCCCTATTTTTTGTCCGTCTTTATCTTTTCGATCCTTCGCAGTATCGCGCGCAGTTCAGCTTCGTCGGATTTGCTCATGGGGATGTCGTTGAAATACAGCTCCTCGAAGCGCGAAACGAAGCCGTCCGCGGCGGCGGTAAGGTGTCCGTCGCCGATGTCCCGCGCTCGGGCGGCTATCTCCTCCATGCCGTCGCCGGGAGTTTTCACGAAGCCCTTACTCTTCATCACGAGCATAAATTCATCTATGAGGCGCTCCTCGCGGGATTTCTTTTTTCGCGTGAAGTGCCTGAGCGCGTACAATATCATAGTTATTACAGCCGCGCCTGCCGCGAGACGCGGCCAATATGTTTTCAACGCGGCTGATGAGATGCCGCTCGCCGTTTTGTCTATCGCGTTCCTCGCGTTTTCGAGCGCGCCGTTTATGCCGCGCAGGAGGGTTAACTGCTTATCCCTGCCGTATTCCACGAATATAACCGTAACATAATAACTCAGAGTGTCCGTGTACGATAGTATCGCCTCACGGAATGCCGAGCAGGCGGAGCTTCCCCCGTCCGTTTCGGAGGATATGGTGATCGGCGTCGGGTCGAGCCTGTTCCACGCTCCTCTGTACCACGCCTCGACCCATACGTGGGCGTTGTTCTGCCTTATCGTGTAATAGCCGCCGCCCTCGTTGTACGCGCCGCCGTAGTAGCCGGCGACGAGGCGCGTCGGCACGGAGGCGAAGCGCATCATCACGGCGGCGGCGGACGCGAAGAACTCACAGTTGCCTCTTCTGTGCGAGAATATGAAATCTTCGAGCGCGTTTTGCGAACGGGGCAGGTCGTCCAAGGTGTACTCGTAAATCGGCTGCGCTAAGTATGCCATTATGGCGTTTGCCTTCGCCTCGCTGTCCCACGGCTCGATGCCGTCCGTTATCTCGTTGGTCAGCTCCATTATGGGTTCTCCGAAGCCGCGAGGCGCCGCCAAATATATCACGCCGCTTCTGCCGAAACGCCCCTCATGGCTGACGGCGCTTGCCAGCGCGGACTCGGCTGTGTAACTTATCCTCTGCGCCACGTCGCGGTTCGAGTCCAGCACGGATATGAGATCTATGCGCGACATACCGTCGGGTGTTATCGCTATCGGCACGTCGAGCGCGAACAGCGCCTTATGGCGTCCCGGCTCCAGTAATATCCTCTGTGAAATCCGAGGTCCGCTCACGCGAATGTTTTCGCCGATATTCCCGCTGTCAACGCGCTCCCTTTCGCCCAAGTCATACCATGTGTCGCCGGTGAACCTTTCGAGCGTGATGCCGCGCCAGTATTTGTTGGGGCCGGGCAGGCGGGGCATTGTCGCCCTGAACGCTGTCTCGGCGCTCTTCTGTATTCTGCTCACTTCGCCCAGAGTTATCCTGTCCGAAAAGCCGGTCGATACGCCGCCGTCGCCGCGCACGGAAAAACGCGCCCCATCCGTTTCCATCCTCGGGGCGGCCCAAAATATCAAAACGCATAGCGGCAGCATCGCCGCCCACATGAAGAACGCGCTTGCTGAGATATTGGCGAGACCGCCGATTTCAATCCGTGCGCCCGGCACTTCTTCTTTGAGCCAGGACGCCAGCATGAACGCGGCGGGAGCGATCAGGCTGAACAAAAAAAGATAAAACAGCGCGGCTCCGCCTACGGAGAGGATGGCCGAGCAAAACATTGAGAGGAAGGAGAGCGCGAGTATTTGCAGATAATCGCGCGAGCGCTTTTTTTCAAGCATCTTGACGGCGGCGAGTATGAGCATGGCCTCTGTGAAGTTCTCTATCAAATCCTGCGTGTTAATGCGTTTTAAGGTGTACAGCAGCACGCAGAGGGCGAGGATATTGACGAGCATACGATGGGGGCGGCGGGAGCCCGTTACGTCCATGATGAGCGCCGATATGACGATCGCCGCGAATACGGAAGCTCCGGCGATACGGATAAATTGCAGGCACGACGCGAAGGCCGTCAGCGCGCAGAAGAGGGTGATCGCGTCGAGCGAGCGGCTGAGCGAAACGGAGCGGCAAGGCGCGGACGAGGGCTCACTCATCGAGGGCAAGAGCCGCCATCATGGAGAGTTTGTCCTTTCTCGAGGACGAGGGCATATAAAGTTTATCGCGGTACTTCATTCCTATCGCGTCTCCGGAGGCGAGGGTTCCGCGTATCGCGCCGCAAGCCGCGGAGAGGCCGGTTTCGACGCCCCTTTCCGTCAGTTTGTCCGCGTCGATTATCTTGCCGCCGCCCGCGCTCTCGTCGTATAGCTTCGACTTCAGCGAGCCCGTCCGCGCGCTCGATTTCCAGTGTATCTCCCTCATGCTGTCGCCCTCTTCGTAAGAGCGTACGCCCGCGATGTCGCCGGCTTTTGTCAAATCGGCCGTATCGCCCAAGTCCCCCTCGGCAAACACCGCGTCGCCGCGCAGCGGTTCAGGGAATACAATCGCCTCAATGCCGAGAGGAATCACGACTCTGAACGTGAATAATCCGAAGGGGTACGGCGAAGATATTACGCACTTGTCAATAACATGCTTCCCTCGGCGCGGCAGGGTCATGCCGACAGCCGACCGCGCTCTCCCTTTCGCCCCGGTCGATCCGAAAAATACGGAGCTTCCGCCGGCGGATATTTTAATAAGCATTATGGGGAAGAATCGGCGCTTGTTTTTTAGTTCGGCCGCGAGCTTGAACGGCACATCGGCGTATATTTCGTCGGGAGCCGAGACCGAAACCGACGCCCCGAGGATATTGCGTATGCCGGCGCCCGTGGACGCGGCAAGATACGCGAGCGCGGCGGCAAAGGCCATGTAGTGGAAGTTATTGCCGCTGAGAAGGGCGAGCAATCCTATCACGACCGCCGACAGGATATATATCGCTCCGAAGATGCTGATGCGCGCGCCCGTTTTCACATTTTCACAACGCGGGAGTGTCACGCAGAATCTCGTCCATGACGTCCGCCGCTTCAGCGGCGGCTCCGCCTTTCATCTGAATCCTGTGAGCCAGCACGGCATTCGCGAACAGCTTGACGTCCTCTGGGACTACGAACGCGCGTCCGCGCATCCAGGCGACGCGCCTCGCGCAGTTCATAAGTATCATGGCTCCGCGAGTCGATACCCCGGCGGCAATGAGGCTGTGAGTCCGCGTCCGTTCGGCTATGTTCAGGATATAGCCGGTTATCTTCTCGGACACCTTTATCTCCTTGTCCAATATTCTCCGTATCGACGCGACTTCCGCCGCCGACATGATCGGACGCAGCTCGTCTACCTGCCGCCTCTGACTTCCGAGGCCCAATATCTCCATCTCCGCCGCCCTGTTGGGATACCCCATCGACACGCGCATCATGAACCTGTCCATCTGCGACTCAGGAAGGGGGAATGTCCCGGCGTGCTCTGTGGGATTCTGTGTGGCTATGGCTATAAACGGATCGGGCATCTTGCGGGTTTCGCCGTCGATCGTCGCCTGTCCTTCGCCCATAGCCTCGAGAAGCGCGCTCTGTGTTTTCGGCGTAGCCCTGTTTATCTCGTCCAAGAGCACGAGATTATTGAATATCGGCCCGGGGCGGAACTCGAACTCGCTCTTTTCGGGCTTGAATATATTCAGCCCGGTTATGTCGGACGGAAGCAGGTCGTTCGTACACTGCACGCGCCCGAAGGAAAATCCGAGAGCGCGGGCCGCCGCGACGGCCACGGTGGTTTTGCCCACGCCCGGCATATCCTCTATCAGCACATGCCCGCCCGAAAAGACGCACGTCAGTATCTTGATGATCGCGTCTCGTTTGCCGTGCAAAAACGGCATAAGCCCGTCAATTATTTTAGTTATGACTTTGTTGTTAATATCCGGTTCCAAATTGGTACCCCCATTACTAAATAAAGCCGTGTAGTGTGAGAATATACGAGATATGATATATTTTACACGGCAGATGTCAATGAATCGGGACGCGCAGGAGTCCGCTAATGACCTGAAACTTGTATAATACGTAAGTGGCGAACTCCCCATTGACAAACTAAATAATTCATAATAATATCACTGATAATATATATAGAAAGAACGAGCGAATGTCAGACCTCTCGGAAGAGGCGGCAGGGGAGGGGCTAAGGAAGGAGGGCAGTGCGGATGCCAGACGAAATTGCGAAAATAAATCAGCCAATTTTGCGAAAACCCCTTGACAAAAGACGAGCGAGCCTCCATAATTTCACGGGTTCACGGGTTCACGGGTTCACGGGTTCACGGGTTCACGGGTTCACGGGTTCACGGGTTCACGGGTTCACGGGTTCACGGGTTCACGGGTTCACGGGTATAGTTTAACCTTTTGTAACGCCGCCGAGCGCGGCACAATCCTAAGCAACGGCACGGCGCGCCGTGTCCCTGCAAAATTCCATTCCTTTGTATTCCTTGCGGCCTTGATCTCGGATATGGCTGCCAAATATTTTGCGCAAGTCTATCTTTCGCCGGTTCCTGCGGGACAGCAGCCGACGTTCCTCTCTCTGTGGCTTTATCACAACTACGGGATAAGTTTCTCTTTGTTTGAAAATTATTCGCAGCTCACCCCGGCGATGCCGCTGCTTGGTATCGCGGTGCTGATGTTCTTGTGCGTTAAGAGCAAGATGATACGCTCGACGCTCGGAACGGTGTTTTTATTGGCGGGAGCGGCGGGCAACTTGATCTGCCGCCTGATGTACGGATACGTCGTCGACTGGATTTACGTCGGTGGCTATATAAATTTAGCGGACATATGGCTCTGCATAGGGAGCCTTATGATTTTTCATTCAGCGCTTCAAAAAAAATAGAGGGAGGTCTTTGTGATGAGGAAAAAGAGTTTGCTTATGTGGGTAGTTTTGTTGCTTGTGTCATTTTCGGTAATGGCCGGCGGCTGCGGTGGGAGCAGCGGCGGAAGCAGTGCGTCCATTCCGGTTCCGACACCGTCTCCGGCTCCCTCCCCTATGCCGGATACTAAAACTTTCATCATCAGCGGCGACCATACGCTTGTAGAAAATGCTGTTATACAGCCGAATGTTTATAATTTGGGCGACAACGATATATTGTCAGCGTCGTATGCCAAAGAGAGCGATAAATCCAAGGCCGCTGCTCCTAATGAGCTGATTGTTTCAAGTGCGGCCAAAACATATCAGGTTGGTGACGTTGTAGTAGCGCCTCCCTCTGCCGGAGACTCCGCCTATGGATTTGCTGCTGTTGTGGAAGCGGTTCAGTTCAACAGCGATGGAACGCAGCAGTTGCAGCTGAGGCAAGCCACGTTTGTAGATATTTTGGCTGATGGGGATTTATTCTTTTCAATGCACAGCACGCCGTCCACGTTCATAGACAGCGAAAAGGCGTCAATTCTGTCGAATAATGGGGGTGCTCATGTGGCAGGACTGGGCGAGTTCGCTGATATGTGGAATTCCTTAGTCAACGGCACTTATTCTACTGAACTTCCGCTTGATGTTCCGCTCCCGACTGTTGTACTTCCTAAAGATGTTGGTATAGATCATCTCGAATTGGGAGCAGAATTATCGAGAACTTTTAAGGGTTCTTGCAAGTTCGATACTCAATTGACAGTAAAACCCAGTTTTTCTTTTTTGCTGTCAATTAGAGATTCCAATATACACAAAGTAGCTTCACATTTCCCGTACAGCATAGGATTTGAATCAAAGTGGGATTTTGAAGGAGCTGCGAAGGCAGAATTAATAGATCTCAAATTTCCTTCAGCTTCCGTACCTGTTGTTGAGGGCGTCGCTTGGGTTACAATTGGTCTAATCGCCATTCCTATTCCATGGAATGTAAATATAGCGTTGGCTCTCAAGCTGGAAACTGCGTTAGATGGAACGCTTGATTTAAATTACAGTACATCTTGGACAGGAGACGCTGGTGTTTATTGGGAGGGTGGGGAATTTCACGTGCTTGATCCGATGCCCAAATCTAACGGGGCTAATATTAAAATGGAGCCATCCGCCTCGTCATCCATAGAAGTTGGTGCTGGGCCAAAGGTTGGTCTTGATGTGTTCTTTGCACCTCTCACTTCAATAACAATTACTGCTGGCGCTAAATTTAAGCATAAATTGGGTGAGAGTATTGATACAGGTAAAATTGACGGAAAATTCAAAGTATCCCTTGACGCTGATTTGCTTAAATTATTTAATAAAGTGAATAGCGCGTTGGATAAACTGAAATTTTCTGTTGTTATTATTGACCATACGTTCCCACTATGGTCAAAAGAGGACAACCCTGCCCCTGATCCCGATCCCACCCCCGTCACCGCCCCCGACATCGAGTGGCAGAAATCTCTCGGCGGTTCCGGCTGGGATGAAGCTTACTCCATCCAACAAACCTCCGACGGCGGGTATATCGTTGCCGGGCGGTCTAATAGCACCAACGGCGATGTGACCGGCAATCATGGGAGCTACGACTATTGGATCGTCAAGCTGAACTCTTCGGGAGGCATTGAGTGGCAAAAATCACTCGGCGGTTCCGGCTATGGTTGCGCTCGTTCCATACAGCAAACTACAGACGGCGGGTATATCGTCGCCGGGCACTCTAATAGCAACGATGGCGATGTGAGCGGTAATCATGGAGGCTATTATGACTGTTGGATTGTCAAGCTGAATTCTTCGGGGGGTATTGAGTGGCAAAAATCCCTTGGCGGTTCCGGCTGGGATGACGCTTACTCCATCCAACAAACCTCCGACGGCGGGTATATCGTCGCCGGGGAGTCTAATAGCACCGACGGCGATGTAACCGGCAATCATGGAAACTTCGACTACTGGATCGTCAAGCTGAACTCTTCGGGAGTCATTGAGTGGCAAAAATCACTCGGCGGTTCCGACGGTGATACAGCTCGTTCCATCCAACAAACTACGGACGGCGGGTATATAGTCGCCGGGCTGTCTAGCAGCACCAACGGCGATGTGACCGGTAATCATGTAGGTGTCAACTATTGGATCGTCAAGCTGAATTCTTCGGGAGTCATTGAGTGGCAAAAATCACTCGACGGTTACGGCGGTAATATAGCTAATTCCATACAGCAAACTACAGACGGCGGGTATATCGTAGCCGGGGAGTCTGATAGCACCGATGGCGATGTGACCGGCAATCATGGAGGGTATGACTATCGGATCGTCAAACTGAACTCTTTGGGAGTCATTGAGTGGCAAAAATCACTCGGCGGTTCCAGAGAAGATTACGCTAATTCCATACGGCAAACTACAGACGGCGGGTATATCGTCGCCGGGCACTCTTATAGCACCGATGGCGATGTGACCGGCAGTCATGGAGGCTACGACTATTGGATCGTCAAGCTGAATTCTTCGGGAGGGATTCAGTGGCAAAAATCACTCGGCGGTTCCGGCACTGATTTCGCTCGTTCCATCCAACAAACTACAGACGGCGGGTATATCGTTGCCGGGGAGTCTAGAAGCACCGATGGTGATGTAACCGGCAATCATGGAGGTGGCGACTATTGGATCGTCAAGCTGAAGCCGTAGCAGCAGAAATAAATAACCGGGCAGACTAACCAACCCACCCGCAAAGGCTCGCAAGCCGGCCTTTGCGGGTGGGTGTCGTATGCTATAATAATTCAAAGTAATTAGGTGGTACGTGAACAATGACAAGTTAAATATAAACTTTAGAAGAAGCAGCCGCTCATGTTTTGGGAGAGGATTGATGCCGACTTTCGTGGACGCCAATGTATTCAGTAAAACTTGGCGCGCCCCTGCACCTCTTTACGTAAAAGGGGATTTGTATGAGCAGTTACCTTCGTGAAGAGATTTCAAAACCTATCTTGACAATGCGCGCATAAATCATCACAATATTTAAGGGGGATGTCGTTATGGCGCAGACTAATATCAATATTCGTGTGGACGATGATGTAAAACTTAAATTCAGCAATATATGCGATGAGTTGGGGCTTACGATGACGGCGGCGTTTAATGTGTTCGTAAAAACAGTTGTGCGTAAGCGTTCGATTCCTTTTGAACTTTCGTGCGACGAATCGCCTGAATCAATTCGAGACGACAAGTCGGAGCAAGTAAAATTTCCCTCCGTTCGGGCGGCGGGTATGCTCCGTAAATACGCTAAACCGGAGCTGATTCCGCTTGAGGAAGGAGCTTGGGCGCGGGCGGCTGTTGAAAAACATTTCGTGAGAAAATGGAGACAACAGCAATGGCTATATATAGCTAACCGGTATAATATTTCCGCCGTTGAGCGGCAGGGGGGAGTCGTACATACAAACCACGCCGCCCGGCGAAACTTCGAGCCCGGATAGTCTGCGGAGCGTATCGAACCGCTTGAAATCTTTCGCGCCGGGGCTTGCGGTCTTTTTTATTTCAATGGGATAGATTGCGCCGTCCCGGTGAATAATCAAATCCACTTCGTGCCCGTCAGTATCGCGGTAAAAATACAACGGCGGTTCTTGTCCGGAGTTTTGATAGCTCTTGATTATTTCGCTGATGACGTAGGTTTCAAAGAACGCGCCGCCCATCGCGCCTGCTTCGAGCGTCTCAGGCGTAAACCACTTGCATAAATACGCGGCGAGCCCGGTATCCATAAAATACAACTTCGGTGTTTTTACCGTCCGGCTCGTAATGTTCCGCGAAAACGGGCGGAGCAGACAAACAATGCCGGATGTAGTCAGAATGGACAGCCAGCGTTTAGCTGTAGGCACACTTACGTTCACGTCACGGGAAATATCGGATAGATTCAGCAGCGCGCCCGTCCGCGCCGCGCACGCTGTCAGGAACTGCGTAAATGTCAGCTCGTCGCCGACTTGTGTCAGCGTCCGCACGTCACGCTCAATATAGGTTTTTACATACGCGCTGTAATAGTCTTGCGTGTTAATCGCGGTATCGGCATAGAGTTTGGGCATACTGCCGCGATGAACGCGCCGCCACAATTCAGACGAGCTCAAAGGCAAAACGCTTGGCTGTCGTTCTTTGAGGTATTCGTCTGTCGTCAAAAACGGCAGTGTAAATTTTGAGCCGTTAATTTCACGGGATGATAACCCGGATAGCGTAAGTATTCCGATTCGTCCGGCCAAACTTTCGCTCACACCCCGCATCATCTCAAACTGCTGTGAGCCCGTCAATAAGAAAGCTCCTTGAACGCCGTCGCGGTCAACTCGCAGTTTTATGGCTCTGAACAACTCCGGCGCGTACTGGATTTCGTCCAGAATTACCGGCGTACTTACATTCGCCGTAAAGCCCATAGCGTCTTGCTTGACGGAATCAAGCAAGACATAATCGTCTAACGTGTAATAGCTTTGCCCGTAGCCGTTTTCTCGCAGCAGTGTCGTTTTCCCGACCTGTCTTGCCCCCGTGACAAGCACAACCGGAAACGAGCGTTTCAGGCGTTCCAAAACAAATAATATATGCCGTTCGATATACATCATAAATATCTCCTGTAATTTAACATCGTATATTAAATTATAGACCATTTATTGAAATTAACGGCAGACCGTTTTTTATTTTATAATACTTATTGTTAATTTATACAATAGGAAGAAGAGGTTCTATACAGTAGAATATCGTGTGTATTTATCATTGGAGTTATATTTCGCTGTTGTCTGATGCCGTTCGGCATCGCGGGCGATATGATTTCAGCAAAGGAAGTATCGATATAGAATGACTATAACTGACGTATCACTGCGCCGCGCTGTTACAGTGCTCATCCTCACAATCGCGCTCGTCGTGTTCGGCGCGTATTCCTACATGAACATGGGCGTCGAACGGATGCCAAACGTGGAGTTCCCGATCGTAGTCGTCCGCACGACGATGGAGGGAGCGAGCCCCGCGATTATCGACAACGACGTTACCGACATATTGGAGGCTCGCATAAACACCATAGAGGGCATAAAGAGCATATCGTCGTCGAGCTACGAGGGGCGGTCGGTGATAGTCGTCGAGTTTGAGCTTGACAGGAACATCGACTTCGCCGCCGCCGACGTGCGCGGCAAGGTCAGCATGGCAACGGGTCTGCTGCCCGACGACTGCGACGATCCGCAGGTTGACAAGTTCGACCCGTCCAACTTCCCCGTGCTGAATATAGCCGTCGAGAACGACGGGCGCACCGACATGAAGGCCGTCGCCCGCTACGTGGACAACGTCGTAACAGAGCGCCTTCAGACCGTGAAGGGCGTCGGCGGCGTTCAGCTCGCGGGCTTCCGCGACAGGGAGATACGCGTCTGGCTCAACACTGACAGCTTGGAGGCTTACGGCCTTACGACGAAGGACATAAAGAACGCTATTTACACGCGGCACGTCGAGTTGCCGGCCGGGCGTATCGAAACGGAAGCGAGGGAGTACGGCATAAGGCTCGAGGGCGAGTACCGCACAGTGGCGGAGCTTGCCTACGTGCCCGTGGCGTACAGGAACGGAGCCGTGATTCGGCTGCGCGACGCGGCGAGGATAGAGGACGACTTCGAGGACAAGCGCAGCGAGTCGCTGTACAACGGCAAGCCTACGATAATAATACAGGTGCGCAAACAGAAGGGCGCGAACGAGGTGGCCCTGGCGAGAGGCGTGCGCTCGCGCGTCGAGGAGCTCAACAGAACCGCTCCGCTCGGCACGAAGCTGATTGTCGTTCAGGACTCGTCGGAATTCATCATGCGATCGATGAACGGCGTGTTCTGGGACATCGTTCTGTCGATATGCCTGACCTCGGCGATAATGTTCCTGTTCCTGCGGACGCTGCGGGCGACGTTAGTCGCCGTCATAACCATACCGGTCTGTCTGCTGGGAACCATGTCCCTGCTCTACTGGATGGGCATAACCGTAAATAACATGTCGATGATGGGGCTGTCCCTCGCCGTCGGAATGGTCGTGGACGCCACGAGCGTCGTCATGGAGAATATATCGCGCCACAGCGCGATGGGCAAGGGGCCGTACTTGGCGTCGAAGGAGGGAACGTCCGAGGTCGCCTTCGCGGTCATAGCGGGAGCGGCCACGACGCTCGCGGTTTTCATCCCGGTGGCGTTCATGGGGGGCCTGATGGGGAGGTTCTTCAGCGCGTTCGGCGTTACGGTGGCAACCACGATAAGCATATCGCTGTTGCTGTCGGTCACGCTGACGCCGTTTCTCTGCTCGCGCATACTCGGCAAGAATAAGGACGGGCCCGTTCAGAGGGCGCTCACCGCGCCGTTCGCCGCGCTCGAAAGCGCGTATCGCAGAGGATTAAACGGCGCGCTCGCTCACCGCAAGACCATAGTCTGCGTGGCGCTGTCTCTCTTCGCCGTCGGAATTTGGTTTGCCTCGCTGCTCGGCTCGGAGTTCTTCCCCAATGAGGACCAGGGACGTTTGCGAGTGCAGTTCGAGCTTCCCGCCGACTCGTCGCTCGAGGTCACGGAGCGCGTGATGAACGAAATGATAGACGTTATCCGGCAGGATCCGCAGGTTACGTACACCTACGGCGTGGCGGGCAGCGGATCGGGCGAGGAGGTCTACAAGGGCACTATCAACGTGAACCTGACGGACAGGAGCAAGCGCAAGTCCTCAAGCGCGATAATGAGGCAGATACGCGAGAAGCTGGCCGCGTTCCGCGACGCCGACATAAAGATGGGGAGCTGGGGCGGGCAGGACATAACGCTCGTCATAAACGGCCCTACGAGCGAGTCCCTCGCCGAGATAGGCGACATGATAAAGGAGGAGCTGGGCAAGAATCCGCGCGGCTTGGTCGACATAACCACAGACCTCCAGATGAACAAGCCCCGCATAAATTTAGCGCTCAACCGCGCCCTCGCCGACGACCTCGGAGTGAATATACGGGACCTTTCCGACGAGCTGAACACGTGGTTCGCCGGCTCGAACAGCGGCTCGTTCAACGAAGGCGGTTACAGGTATGACATAAAGATACGCGCCGAGAAGAACCTCCGCGACGATCCGAGCAAGGTTCTGAACACGCTCGTGCGGACGGAGGGCGGGCAGGTAATACGCGCCGACGGACTCGTCAAGAGCTACATAGCGAACGCCCCTAACGTCATAAAGCGCTACAACAGGCAGCGCTCCATACAAATAGGCGCGAACACCGAGGGTATTTCGCCGAGCGAGGGCATAGCCATAATGGAGGAAATGTTCCGCAAGTACGCGCCCGCCGACGGGACGTACAGCATGTCCCCGTCCGGCGACTCCGAGAATATGAAGGAGAGCTTCCATTATATGAGCATAGCCTTGGTATTCGCCGTGCTGCTCGTGTACATAGTAATGGCCATACAGTTCGAGTCGTTCCTGCATCCGTTCACGGTCATGTTCGCGCTGCCGCTGATGACGGCGGGCTCGTTCGGATTCCTCTGGATTATGGGACTTCGCCTCAGCGTAATGAGCTTCATGGGAATAATTTTGCTCGTCGGCGTGGTCGTGAACAACGCGATACTGATCGTTGACTTCATCAATCAGCTGCGCGAGCGAGGCATGAGCAAGACAGAAGCCGTAAGGGCGGCGTGTCCGCTGCGCTTGCGCGCGATACTGATGACCACGCTCTCGACGCTGATAGGCAACCTGCCGGTGGCTCTCGCGCTGAGCGAGGGCGGAGAGGTGCGCCAGCCGATGTCCGTGGCGGTTATCGGCGGGCTTTTTACCTCGACGCTGCTGACGTTATTTGTGATACCGGTGCTTTATCTCGTATTCGACGACATAAAGGACAGCGTGATGAAACGGGTTCGCAAGCTCAGGGCGTATCTCAGGCTGAAATCAAAATCCAACAGGGAGACGCCGGCTCATCCGGGCGGCGCGAGCGGCAAGCCGGTTCCGAGCATGAGCGGCGCGGCGGAGGAGGCAAGGCAATGAAAAAAACGAACGGGCGGTTTATCCGTAGGCGGGCGACCGAGGCGGTCGCCCCTGCAATCTTTCTGATATTCATGTTCGTTTTAATGTCCGCGCGGGCGGCGCAGGCGGCGTCTATGGATATAAAAGAGGCGATAGAGCTTACGCTGCGCGACAACCTGTCCCTTCTCTCGCTGCGCGAGGAGGCGAGGAAGGCGTATGCCTTCAAGCTGCAAGCTGACGGAGCGCGGCAGCCGGAGATCGGGCTGAACGCTTATATCGACAATCAGCGCGAGGATCAGACCTCGGACGGATCGGGGCGCTATGATAACAGGGTGGCGCGAGCGACGCTCTCCCAGACGCTGTACTCGGGGGGGAGGAACTCCGCGCTTCAAAGGCAGGCCGTTCAAGTGAAGTCGATAGCCGATTTGTCGCTCATAGACGCTGAGAACAGAGCCGTCGGCGAGCTCTTCGCGCGGTTTTACAATGTCCTGCTGCGCGAGGACGTCGTCGAGACTGAGCGATCGGCGGCGCTTACGTCGGAGGCTCACCTCCGCGAGGTGACGAAGATGAGCGAGCTCGGCCTGTCCAACAGGTTAGAGGTAATACGCGCTCAACAGCAGCTCGCCGCCAACAGAGCGCTTCTCACGTCGGCGGAGGGAACTCTGAGCACGGCGATAATATCGCTGATGAATTACATGGCTCTGCCGCCGGAGGAGCGCATAGCGGTTAAGGGAGAGCTTGCCGCGATAGATATAAACGGCTCTTATGACGGTTCATTGTCGTCGGCGATGAGCGGCAGGGCGGACAGGGCGCGTTTGGCGGCTCAATACGAGTACCAGAAGGATCAGATAGAGGTGGAGCGCAGCGCCGCCCGCCCGAAAGTGGCGCTCGGGGCTTCCGCCGGGCATTTGAACCCTTATAACAGGACGGACGGCGGCGATGACACATGGCGCGCGGAGCTGTCGATAACCGTCCCGATACTCGACCGCAACGCGGCTCGGGCGGGCGTCCTCAGGGCGCAAGCCGTCGAGGCTCAGGACAGGATAAACATCGCGCAGAAGGACCTCGATATAAAATCCGAGATTGAAACGGCGTGGATAGAGTTAGAGACGACGCGTGAGAATATAGGCTCGACGAATCGGGCGCTCGAACTCGCCGAGGAGACGCTGCGGCTTGCCGAGATAGGATTTCAGGAGGGCGTGACGCCTCAGTTAGACCTCCTGAACGCGCAGTCCTCGCTCACGGCCAGCAGATTGGAGCACCTGCGGGCGCTTTATAATCACACGCTCGCCGTCGTCGCCCTCAAGGTTACGGAGGGAGACATAATAAAATGGGCAGGGGAGAGGGACTTTAGATGAGAAAAATTTTCAGCAGAAAGATAATAATAGCGGCGGTGATAGTGGTCGTCGCCGCCGTGGGCATAGTTACGTACAACAGTAAAAAATCTGACGCGAAGAGAGCGGACGCGTCGCCGGCGGACGCCGTCTCGTATGTCAAAACCGAGACAGTACGGGACGACAGGACAATCCGAAGCAGCATAACGCAGAACATGTCCATAGAGGCCGTGAAGAGAGTGCAGATACTGCCGCGCGTTACGGGCAGGCTGGAGCGTATGCACGTGAGGCAGGGCGATAAGGTGAAGGCGGGGCAGCTGATAGCCACGCTCGAACACACCCAGCAGGACGCGCTGATAAGCTCCACGGAGGCGCAGATTGCGTCGGCGAAGGCGGACTCGGAACGATCGAGGGCCGAAATGATGAACGCCAAGACGAACCTCGACCGCTACAAGAGGCTTGTGCGGGAGGGTTTCAGCACTCAGCAGCAGTATGACACCACCGAGACCGCCTACATATCGGCGCGGGCGAACTACAACGCCGCGCTCGCCAAGGAGCGGCAGGCGGCTTCGGAGTTCGGCAGGGTGCGCTCGACGAAGCAGGATTACATAATGTACTCGCCCATCGACGGCACCGTGCTGAGCGACTACTCGCTCACCTCCGGCGCTATGATCTCGCCGACTTCCCCAATATCCGACATAGCCGACCTTCGCAGGCTGAAGGCGTCGCTGCGCATACCTGAGAACAAAATTTTCGCCGTGAAGCCGGGCATGGACGTATTTTTGAAGTTCGACGCCATATCGAATGAGGAGTTCAAGGGCAAAGTGACGAGGATAGATCAGTACGTCGATCCCGCCACGCGCACGAGCGCCGTCGAGATAGAGCTCGACAACGAGATAACGGGCGGCAGGCTGCGCCCCGGAATGTTCGGCCAGGCGTCCATCGTCGAGCGCGAGTATCACGGCTCGATAGCCATACCCGAGGGCGCGCTTAACAGCGCGCAGGACGGCTACCGCGTCTTCGTGGACGAGGGCGGAACGGCGCGCAGGCGCGACGTGAAGGCCGGCATAACGCAGAACGGCCTCGCGCAAATAACAGAAGGACTGAAATCCGGCGACAGCGTGATAACCTTCGGCGCGGCTCATTTGAGCGACGGCGACAGGGTGGAAGTGAGGTAACGCGCGCCATGCCGGAGGATTTGTCATTCATACGGGGCGTAACACAGGCCGCTCTGCACATGGAGAGGGCGGGCCGCGGCGGCAGGACCGTTACGACGATAACGCTTAAACCGGAGATAGGGCAAAAATCAATGGAGCTGATGGCCAAGGCCATGCGTCAGGGCCTCGGCTGCGGCTCGCACATAGAGGACGCGAAAATCGTAATCCAAGGCGACAACCGCGAGCGCGCGAAAATATGGCTGGAGAAGCACGGGGTGAAGAGGGTGGTGTGAATGAAAAGCCCGAGTACACTTACGTTAACGACACACCCGAGAAATTCTTTGAGTTTCCCCATTTTTTAGTAAGACGAACCCGTGCCCCCTGTGGTACAAGGCTTCGTTGAAAAAATGGGGAAACTCAAACGAGAAATTCCCCTTGACAACTCTTTGAAAAGTTGTAGAATTAATATGCTGTTTGGGCGTTGGGGAATGGTGCAACGGCAGCACGCCTGACTCTGGATCAGGTAATCTTGGTTCGAATCCAGGTTCCCCAGCCAAAATCGTTTAGTGGTCCCATCGTCTAGTGGTCTAGGACGCCGGGTTCTCAGCCCGGTAACAGGGGTTCAAATCCCCTTGGGACTGCCAATTCTATTAAACTTCTTGTTTTCTCCTTTGCCTATCGCGTCGAATGTCCACACAGATTTTTCCATGTTTTTCACATCCTAATCGCAAACCTTTATGGCGGAATACGCTCCCTCGTGTTGTGTAAAAAATATGACAGATCGGCCTTTTTAAGATTGACGCATGCGTCAGCCTGACGTATCATTTTACTATGAAAGGAGCTGAAATATCAAATGTGGACACAGACAGTCAAGAAACCACAAATAACCCTGCTAATTAGTTGTTTATAAAATTGCGGACAACCGATTGATTTTATCGCGCACAGGAACGCATGAAGAAGCATTATAGTACGCAAGCTCTTAATAACGAATCGGGAATCGAGGCGCACGCTATGGCGGATTATGAGATCACGGCAATTTTTACGCGGGATGATTTTATATTAGACAGCGTTCCGGCTTCGAACAAAGATTATTTTTTTGATAAGGCGATGCTGGACGATTTTGCGCGCGATAAATGGAAAAGCCTGTTCGACCTGGGGTTTTGCGCAAAAAACGAGAAGTTCACCGCTCCGCTCGCGTATCTGCATTTTATTTCACGAGAATTTACGGAAGCTCTGTCGCGCGACAGCGATATGGAAATCACCAGGAAAGCGCCGCCCATAGCAGGCTATATAAAACGCGGCATTCTGCGCGCCATGCCTTACGGGGCGGGGGCTGAGTTCGTAAACGAGACTTGGATAGAGGGCATATGGAGGGGCTTAAGCGGACAGTTCGGCGGCGAAATCGAGAGCTTCGAGGGCACGGTGTCCGAGTATCTGCACGGCAAAAACGCCGCGATGAACGTGGTCGGGCGGGTGTTCTTTCATCTTGTGGAAAACAGGACGGACGAGTGCCCGTTCGCTTTTTTATCGACATACAGCACAGGCAGCAGAGAAAAAGTCAGCCATCTTCCGCTTAAAAACGCGCTTAGGGAGTACGAGGGAGAGCAGGACAAGCTGCTCGCTCTGCTCTCGACGGTCACCAAGGTGGCGGATAAGAGCGAATTTATCTCATCGCTTGCCGAGAGCGGGGAGTTGTTTTCGCCGCTTAGGCTTGCGGAGGACGAGGCGTACACGTTCCTGAAGGAAGTCCCCTTATACGAGGAGTGCGGCGTCGTCTGCCGCATACCGGACTGGTGGAAGAAAAAAGGCCGCGTCCGCGTTTCGGTCTCCGTCGGCGAAAAAGCGCCGACGCTCGTTGGGATGGACGCGCTTTTGTCGTTTGACCCGGATATTTATCTGGGCGATGAGCTAATGTCCCGAGAGGAGATCGAAGCTCTCCTCTCACAGTCAAGCGGGCTGTCGCTGATAAAGGGAAAATGGGTCGAGGTCGATCATGACAGGCTGCGGGCGGCGCTCGAAGCCTTTGACAGGGCTTCCGCAACGCAGGACGTTACCTTCGCCGAGGCCATGAGGATGCAGCTTGATATTGGCGGCGAGTTGAAGTCGGAGGACGGCGCCGATGTCGAAATTACAAACGGAGAATGGCTCGGCGATATAAAAAACAGGCTGCTTAACCCTGTAAAAATCGGAAATTTATCGGCCGGCGAGAGCTTCCTGGCGTCTTTGCGGCCATATCAGCAGGCGGGGCTTAACTGGCTGGGGATGATGAGGACGCTCGGTTTCGGCTCGCTGCTCGCGGACGACATGGGACTCGGCAAAACGGTTCAGATATTGGCTCTGATAGAACATCTGCGCAAAAACAACGCTCAACGCGTAAAAACGCTGCTCGTCATACCGGCCTCTCTTTTGAGCAACTGGATACATGAAACGGACAAGTTCGCGCCCGGCCTGAAATACGCGGTCATTCACGCGGACAAAAGAGCGTTCCGCATAGACGACGCCGATCTGTTCATCACGACTTACGGGATGGCCGTCCGTCTCGAATCGCTGAAGGAGGCCGAGTGGGATTTAATAGTCCTCGACGAGGCGCAGGCGATTAAAAACTCGGGCACGAAGCAGACTAAGGCGATAAAGGCGCTTAAATCGGCCTCGAAAATCGCCATGACCGGCACCCCGATCGAGAACAGGCTGGCCGACCTCTGGTCTATCTTCGACTTTTTGAACAAGGGGCTGCTCGGCAGCGCGAAGGAGTTCGCTGACTTCGCAAAAGGGCTGAAGGGCGACATCACCGGTTATTCCCGGCTGCGCGAGATCGTGAGCCCGTTTGTGCTGAGGCGTCTCAAGACGGACAAGTCGGTTATCTCCGATTTGCCCGACAAGATAGAGGTAAAGGCGTTCACGGAGCTGACGAAAAAACAGGTTGTCCTGTACGGCGCGCTGGTTAAGGATATAGAGTCCGCGCTGCGGGACGCCTCCGGAATCGCCCGCAAGGGTCTTGTTTTGGCGAGCATCATGAAGTTCAAACAGATCTGCAATCACCCGGATCAGTATTTGGGGCAAAACTCGTTCGACGAGGCGCACAGCGGCAAATTTGAGAAACTATCGGAAATTTGCGAGACAATCGCGGAAAAACGCGAACGTGTCCTCGTTTTCACTCAGTTCAAGGAGATGACGGCCCCCATAGCCGACCATCTGACGACGGTGTTCGGTCGCGGCGGTTTGATCTTGCACGGCGGGACGCCGGTTAAGAAACGCGGCGAGCTTGTGGAGCGGTTTAACGGCTCCGACTATGTGCCGTTCATGGTGTTGTCGCTGAAAGCCGGAGGCGTTGGTCTCAACCTCACGGCGGCGAACCATGTCATACACTTTGACCGCTGGTGGAACCCGGCTGTCGAAAATCAGGCGACCGACCGCGCGTTTCGCATCGGTCAGCAAAAAAACGTCCTCGTGCATAAATTTATCACCATCGGCACGATCGAGGAAAAGATAGACAGGATGATCGAGAGCAAGCAAAAAATGGCGAGCGACATAATAGCGTCGAGCGGCGAAAACTGGATAACCGAGATGAGCGACGACGAGCTGATGCGGCTCTTCACACTGGAGGCGAGATCATGAGCCGGGGATATTATGGCGAGTATAAGCCTGTCGCGCAGAAGAAGGCCGACGCTCAAAGGCAGCTTGCGAAATTGAGGAAGGTAAACCCCAATATCTCGCCCGTAATCATTGAAGGCAGGAAAATCGCCGAGACTTGGTGGGGCATAGCTTGGAACAAAAATCTTGAAAGTTACGCCGATTACGCCAACCGCATCGGACGCGGGAGCGCCTACGTTAAAAACGGAATGGTGCTCGATCTGCAAATTGAGCCCGGCAAAATAAGCTCGCTGGTGCAAGGTTCAAGCAAGACGCCTTACTCCGTTTCAATCACGATAGACAAACTGTCCGCCGCGCGCTGGAACGCCATCGTCGAGCGGTGCAGCCGAAGGATCGACGGCATCTCGGCGCTCGTTGAGGGTAAATTTCCGGAGGAGCTGTCGCAAATATTCCTTCAGCAGGACAAGGGGTTGTTCCCGTCTCCGAAGGAGATCAGTTTTGACTGCTCCTGCTTAGACTGGGCGGACATGTGCAAACACGCCGCGGCCTCGCTTTACGGCGTAGGAGCTCGTCTCGACAGCGACCCTAAGCTGTTTTTCACTTTGCGCGGCATTGATTTCTCAGCGCTGATCAAAAAATCAGTCGAGGAAAAAATATATAATATGCTCAAAAACGCGGATAAAAAATCAAAGAGAGTCCTCGAAGGCGCTGACATCGCAGGGTTGTTCGGGATTGGGGATATGCCGTAGGAATGGTATGGGAGCCATGTTCGCGGCCGGCGTCATTCCCGGCATTATCGTAGCGGCGTTCCTGTGCGTTACGGTTTACATCACCGGCTGTAAGCGGGGCGAGCCTTAATTTTTACACTGTTATGATAAAATATACATAAGCAGGAGGTGTGTCAGATGAGCAAAAAAACAATTGGTATTTTTGTGGGCAGTCTGCGCAAGGAGTCTTTCAGCAGAAAGGTCGCTTTATTATTGGCGGAGATGTTGAGCGGGAAGTTTGAAACACGCTTGATTGAGCTGGGAGAGCTTGCTATGTATAATCAGGATTTAGACGACAACGCGCCGCCCGCGTGGACGGCGTTTCGCGAGTCTGTGAAGGCCGCGGACGCGTTTTTGTTTGTCACGCCGGAGTATAACCGCACTATCCCCGCTGTGCTGAAAAACGCGCTGGACATCGGTTCACGCCCTTACGGGCAGAGCGCCTGGAGCGGCAAGCCGGGCGGAGTCGTCAGCGTTTCACCGAGCAAAATGGGAGGCTTCGGCTCGAACCACAACCTGCGGCAGGCGGTGGTCTTTCTGAACATTTTTATGATGCAGCAGCCGGAGGCGTATGTCGGCGGGGCGGCGGATATTTTCGGCGCGGACGGGAAAATAAAAGACGACGGGACGCGCGGCTTCTTGCAGGCTTACGCGGATGCGTTTGCCGCGTGGATTGAGGGATTTTAATGTTAAAATACATCGATTACGACAAAATGGGGCGCGGTCAGCACGGATGGTTGGACAGCCATTTTCACTTTTCCTTCGCTGAATATTACAACCCCGACAATGTTCGGTTCGGTGTTTTAAGGGTAGTCAATGACGATCGCGTCGCGCCCGGCGCCGGCTTTGATACCCATCCGCATCAGAATATGGAAATCGTCTCCTATGTGGTGGAGGGCGAGCTGACCCACGCGGACAGCATGGAGAATAAGCACACTCTTACTCGCGGGCAAGCGCAATACATGAGCGCGGGGACGGGCGTTTTTCACAGCGAGCATAATTGGGGCGAAAAGCCGCTGCGCTTTCTGCAAATATGGATATTACCGGACAAAGAGGGTTATGAGCCGAACTACGGCGATCACCGCTTTGAATGGGAGGAGAGGGCGGACAAATGGCTGCCGATTGCTTCAGGCGACGCGTCCTCTCCCGCGCCGATTCACATCCACGCCGATGTAAATATTTTCGCGGCTGAGATAACAAAGGGCGCGTCTCTCGCGTTTCTGGTCGGCAAGGACCGTCAGGCTTATCTGGCGCTGATTGAGGGCGCGGCGCAAGTTGTTGGGCGCACAACCGGGCACGCGTTATCCGCCGGAGACGCGATGGAGATCGTTGAGGAAGA
Organism: Synergistales bacterium; assembly: GCA_026002695.1. Lineage (GTDB taxonomy): Bacteria > Synergistota > Synergistia > Synergistales > Synergistaceae > BOCB01. Next base: position 3,324 of record BOCB01000001.1, on the reverse strand, counting down.
CATCACGGCGGCCGCAAAGGACACCGCGCACGTCTTGGTTTTGGAAATGAAGAAGGCATAAGGGGTATTCGATATGGCGATCATCGCGTTAAACGGCAGTCCGCGCAAGGGTTGGAACACTCATCTTTTGCTTGAAAAAGCGTTGGAGGGGGCGCGCTCAAAAGGCGCTGAGACCGAGCTTATAAACCTGTACGACCTGAACTTCAAGGGCTGCCTCAGCTGCTTTGAATGCAAGCGCAAGAATGGCCCAAGCGTGGGCGTTTGTGCTGTTCTCGACGATTTGCGGCCTGCGCTGCAAAAGATTGCCGTCTGCGACGCGCTGATTTTGGGCTCGCCAATCTACATAGGCGAGGTGACGGCCTCCATGCGCGCGCTCGTCGAGCGGCTGACCTTTCAGTACATCCCTTACTCGAAAGAACGGACGACCTTCTTTGAGGGGAATATTCCCAGCGCCTTTATTTATACCATGAACGTTCCCGAGTCAGCGCTGGAGGAGCTTGGTTATACGGAGAAGTTCGAGTTTTACGGCAAACTGCTCTCGCGGGTTTTGAACGCGCCCTCCGAATCGCTGATTTCAACCGAAACATGGCAGACGGAGGATTACGGCAAATATCACATGAGCATGTTCGACGAAGCGGAGCGCCGGAAACGCCGATCCGAGGTGTTCCCGCAGGATTTGGAGAAAGCCTTCGCTCTGGGCGCCGCGCTGGTGCAATGCTGATCCGAGCCGTTGCGGTATACCGGGCAAACCCACAGGCTCGCCCCCGCGGCTTAAAAATTTATTACAGCGGAAGCCTCGTCCCTATTCCCGGCTCCAAGGCTTTGTTCATCACGGCCTGGCAGTAACTTGGCGGTGAAAGTCCGCTGAGTTTGTTTTATATAAGTATTGCCCTATCTCTTGCCCTGTTTCGCGAAGCTCACGGCGGCGCGAAGCGCGATGAGATAACTGTCCGTTCCGAAACCTGATATCTGCCCCGTTACGCAGTCCGCGAAACATGAGTGACGGCGGAATTCATCGCGGGCGTGAATATTCGACATATGCAGCTCGACGACCGGCACCTCCAAGATCATCAGTGCGTCGCGTATAGCATAGCTGTAGTGCGTCCACGCGCCGGCGTTGATCAAAACCGCGTCGGCCTTGTCAAAGCAGGCCTTGTGGATGCGCTCGACCATCTCGCCCTCATGGTTCGTCTGAAAGTACTCAACCTCGACGCCCAATTCCTTCGCCGCCTTCGCGATCTCCGCGTTGATGTCGTCGAGGGTGAGGGTTCCGTACATATGAGGGTCACGCTTGCCGAACATATTGTGGTTGACTCCGTGAAGCATTACGACTTTCACTGCAAATACCTCCTATACAAGGGGATGTAACAAAAAACCCTTTATAGTGTTATCCGAAATCCAAACTCTTGTTTTTCCCTTTATCCCGCCGCGCTTTTTTCACCACTTCAAACACAAGCGGCAAAGCCATTCGTTCACCGTCCAAAATATCGTCAACGGTAACAATCTTTATTTTGGGTATTTTTTGAGCTGAAGCTATATTCTCCATATTTCCGGCAGACGCCGCCTCTGCCATCATATCCTTTGTCGGCGGGCTAAGGGTTATCAATATGCCGCCGGCCGCCCCCTCGCGCTCGACAGTGCCTCGCAAATCCCTGACGTGAGATACTCCGGTCTTGCCGGATTTTACCGAGAACAGAACTTTTTGAGCGCTCGAATCGGCGCCGGCTATAAAAGCCGCGCCGTCAACGCCTTTATCGCTCCCTTTTTTTTCGTTAATCATCGCTCTGTTGTCCGAGTATGTGAGAACGGCCCATTTCTCAAATTCCTTGCGCGTCTTGTCGTCATTCTTATTTGCCAGCGCGATAGCGCTTTCTCTGTCGCGAGGTATCCCGTTGAGTTCTATACCTTCAAGCGTTTCAACGCCGTATGTGTTTTCAAGGCGTCTGAGTATGAGCGATATGCTCTGATAGGTTATGTCTATGCCTATCCATTTCCGTTTAAGCCTCTGCGCCACAGCGACAGTCGTCCCGCATCCGCAGTAAGCGTCAAGAACCGTATCGCCCTCATTGCTCGACGCCCGGATTACACGTTCAAGTAGCGCTTCCGGCTTTTGTGTTGGATAACCAAGGCGCTCTTTTGCTGACGGCGCTATTGGTTGAACTTCCCACCAATCATCGGGTTGTTTGCCAAGAGGATGCAGCGACTGTTCGCCAAAATCCTTACCCTGTCGTTTGTTGCCTATGTAGTGAGCAAATCTTTTTTTTGTTGCGGGAGCATATTCTTCTCTGACTTCGTCTAAATTAAAAGTACATGCTTGTGATTTTGTATAGCGGTATATCAAATCGTGACGACGCCCAAAGTCTTTTTTAGGGTATCTGGCTCCTCTGTAACACCACACTATCTCATTCCTGAACTCCCCACCCCTTGGACAAAAAACGCTGTCGAGCATCATCTTGATGTAGTGGCTCGCGGTCGGATCGCAGTGGAGATAAAAGCTGCCGGCAGGTTTCAGAACGCGCCATATTTCGGACACCCGGCGCGTTAAACTGATTATATAAGCAAATAACGAACCTCGCTCCAAAATATTGAGCAATCCGTTGGCAAGGTTCATTGTTTTAAGCGTATAGAGCTTTCGCGCGTTCCCGCGTATCTCGGCAAGGCCCTCTTCGGCGGCGTCGTTCCACGTCCACGTATCGACAAACGCCACGGATTGAGCCGCGTCTTCCCCGCCGACGTTGTTATATATCCGGTTGTAGTTCCTGCTGCTGTTGAAGGGTGGGTCGATATAACAGAGGTCTATCGTCTCGTCTCCGATATACTTCCTCATCACGCCGAGGTTGTCGCCGTAAAACAATTTATTCTCTTTCGTCATTGCAACGCTCCCTCTCTGGCAGATGAGTTATTTTACCATGAAAGCCGACTTTCATAGGCTCACATCCTTAATGTACGCAAATAAAAAGCCGCCCCGTTAAGGACGGCTCGAAACTGCTCGAAACTGCGATATGCGCGACGTTATCCGAAATCCAAACTCTTGTTTTTCCCTTTATCCCGCCGCGCTTTTTTCACCACTTCAAACACAAGCGGCAAAGCCATTCGTTCACCGTCCAAAATATCATCAACGGTAACAATCTTTATTTTGGGTATTTTTTGAGCTGAAGCTATATTCTCCATATTTCCGGCAGACGCCGCCTCTGCCATCATATCCTTTGTCGGAGCGCCCATCGTTATCAATATGCCGCCGGCCGCCCCCTCGCGCTCGACAGTGCCTCGCAAATCCCTGACGTGAGATACTCCGGCCTTGCCGGATTTTACCGAGAACAGAAC